>JAEUKZ010000226.1 GCA_016793045.1 Alphaproteobacteria bacterium | reverse complement strand
CACCGACGACAATCTTACGGAGACGCAACGCGTTATGCGGGCGAACGCCTCGACCTATCAGGAAGGAATCGGCATGGAAGCGCCGCTCAGTGGCAAGGTCGCGCTCGTCGCCGGCGCATCGCGGGGTGCCGGACGCGGCATTGCCGTCCAGCTCGGTGCGGCCGGTGCGACGGTATACGTTACCGGCCGGACAACGCGTGCGCAGCGATCGGAGATGAATCGCCCCGAGACGATCGAGGAGACCGCCCTGCTCGTCGACGCGGCCGGCGGCCGCGGCATCCCCGTGCAGGTCGACCATCTCGAGCCCGAGGCGGTACAGGCGCTGGTCGCGCGGATCCGCGCCGAACAAGGCGCGCTGCACGTGCTGGTGAACGACATCTGGGGCGCCACGACGATGGAGTGGAACAAGTCCGTCTGGGAGTCCTCGCTCGAGATCGGCCTGCGCACCTTGCGCCGCGGCGTCGAGACCCACGCGATCACCAGCCATTTCGCAATTCCGCTGCTCATCGAGACGCCGGGCGGACTGGTCGTCGAAGTCACCGACGGCACCGACGCCTACAACCAGGCCAACTACCGCGTGTCGTTCTTCTACGACCTTGCCAAGGCTGCGGTGGGCCGAATGGCCTTTGCCCTCTCGCACGAGCTGAAGCACCGCGGCGCAACGGCCGTGTCGCTCACGCCGGGATGGCTGCGCTCCGAAGCGATGCTCGAAGCCTATGGCGTGACCGAGGCCAACTGGCGCGACGCGACCGCGCGCGCACCCCACTTCGCCATCTCGGAGAGCCCGGCCTTCGTCGGCCGCGCCGTCGCCGCGCTGGCGCAGGATCCCGACCGGTCGCGCTGGAATGGCGCGTCGCTGTCGAGCGGGCAACTCGCCAAGATCTACGGCTTCACCGACCTCGACGGAAGCCGGCCCGACGCGTGGCGCTACGTCGTCGAGGTCCAGGACGCCGGCAAGCCCGCCGACGTGACGGGCTATCGCTGAATCGACCGCTGCGCGCTATCGCGCTGTCCGCCGCCAGATCGCCCAGGCGACGAGGCCGAGCGTCGCCGCGAAACCGACCAGCACGGTGCCGAGCGCGTTGACCTGCGGCGAGACGCCGAGGCGCACGCTCGCGAACACGTACATCGGCAGCGTCGTCGCGCCGGGCCCCGACGTGAAGCTCGCGATCACAAGGTCGTCGAGCGACAGCGTGAACGCGAGCAGCCAGCCTGCCGCTGCGGCGGGCAGCAGCAGCGGCAGAGTCACCGCACGGAAGACCCGCGCCGGCGGCGCCCCGAGATCGGCCGCGGCCTCCTCGAGGGCCGGATCGAGCATCGCCATCCGCGCCTGGACGATGACGGCGACGTAGGACAGGCCGAAGCTCGCATGCGCGAGAACAAGGGTCGCGAAGCCGCGGCCGTCGGGCCAGCCGACCACCTGCTCGAGGGTGACGAACATCAGCAGCAGCGTGAGACCGGTCACGACCTCCGGCATCACCAGCGGCGCGGCGAGCAGCACGGCGAAGAGGAAGCGCGCGCGGAAGCGGCCGAAGCGCGCCATCGCGACGCCGGCGAGCGTGCCAAGCACCGTCGCCAGTGTCGCTGCGCAGAGCCCGACGCCGAGCGACAGCCCTGCGGCATCGAGAATGCGGTCGTTGGCCAGCAGCTCGCCGTACCAGCGTGCGGACAGGCCGGACCATACCGTGACCAGCCGAGACTCGTTGAACGAATAGACGATGACGATCGCCAGCGGCAGGTAGAGAAAGAAGTAGCCGGCGCCGAGCGCGGCCGGCAGCACGAAGCGCTCGCCGCGCGTCATCGCACGCCGCGCTCCGCCCGCGCGGCGGCGCGCTGGATCGCCGCAACCGGCAGCACGAGAACGACGAGCAGCAGCACCGCGATCATCGACGCCGCCGGCCAGTCGCGGTTGGCGAAGAACTCGTTCCAGAGGATGCGGCCGATCATCGGCGTGTCGGACGGGCCGAGCAGGTCGGGGATGACGAATTCCCCCGCCGCCGGCACGAAGACGAGCGCCGATCCGGCGACGATGCCCGGCCAGGTCAGCGGCACGAGGATGCGCAGCAGCACGGTGCGCGGCCGTGCGCCGAGATCGGCCGCGGCGGCGAGAACGTCTGGGTCGACGCGCTCGATCGACAGCGCGAGCGGCAGCACCATGAACGGCAGGTACGAATAGACGATGCCGATCAGCATCGCCGGCTCGCTGGCGAAGAGCTCGAGCGGCGCGTCGATCGCACCCGCGGCGAGCAGCGCGGTGTTGATGATACCCGTCGGCCGCAGCAGCGTCGTCCAGGCGTAGACGCGCACCAGGAACGACGTCCAGAACGGCAACATGACGAAGAGCAGCAGCAGCGGCCGCCGCGGCGCCGGCGCGCGAGCGATCGCCAGCGCCATCGGATAGCCGATGGCGAGGCAGAGGAGCGTTGCCAGGCCGGCGACGCGAAGCGAGTTGAAGAACGCGACGACATAGAGGTCGTCTCCGACGACGAGCGCATAGGACTCGAGCGACGGCGCCACACGCAGCCCGTCCGCGGACCAGGCAAGCGGCGGGTCATAGGGCGGCGCCCCTTCGCTCGCGGTGCCGAAGCTGATCGCCACCGCGAGCCCGAGCGGCGCCAAGCCGAGCAGCAGCAGCCACAGCCATGGGAGACCGAGCACCAGCGCCCGCCACGTCGCGTCGGTACGCAGCGGCGCATTCATCGGGTCAGCACCGAAACCGCCGCGGCGGCAAAGCCGAGCGCGACCGCTCCGCCCGGCGCGGGCACCGCATGCCGTGCCGGCACGAGCGCGCGGATCGTCGCGCCGCCGCCGACAGCGACGTCGACCAGCACGCTTTCACCCAGGAAGGATGACGCGACGACCGTGCCGCTCATTCGGTTCTCGCCCGCGCCGTGCGGGTCGAGCGCGACATGCTCCGGCCGCACCGCGAGCCAGACCGCGGCGCCGGCCGCCGCGCCGCCGCCGTCGCGGGCCCGCAGCACGATGTCGAGCGCGCCGCAGCGCACCGCCGCCGGCGCGCCGGCATCCACCAGCGTGCCTTCGAGCAGGTTCACCCGGCCGATGAAATCGGCGACGTAGCGCGAGGCCGGCCGGTCGTAGACCGCCCGCGGGGGGCCAAGCTGTTCGATCCGCCCCGCGCGCATCACGGCGACGCGTCGCGCCAGTGCCAGCGCCTCCTCCTGGTCGTGCGTCACCAGGATGAAGGCGGTGCCGGTATGCGCCTGGATCCGTACCAGTTCGCCGCGCGTCTGTTCGCGCAGCTTGCGGTCGAGGGCGGCGAGCGGCTCGTCGAGCAGCAGCAGCTTCGGGCGCTTGGCGAGACTGCGCGCGAGCGCAACGCGCTGGCGCTGGCCGCCCGAGAGCTGGTCAGGACGCCGCCGCTCGAGGCCGCCGAGCTGCACCAGCGCTACCATCTCGTCGACGCGGCGGCCGATCTCGGCGCGCGCGAGGCCGTCCTGGCGCAAGCCGAAGGCGATGTTCTGCGCCACGGTCATGTGCGGAAACAGTGCGTAGGACTGGAACACGGTGTTCACCGGGCGGCGCCACGCCGGCACGCCGGTCATGTCCTCGCCGTCGATCGCGATCGTCCCGGAATCTGGGACCTCGAGTCCGGCGATCAGCCGCAGCAGCGTGGTCTTTCCGCAGCCCGAGGGCCCGAGCAGCGCGAAGATCTCCCCCGCCTCGACCTCGAAGCCGACGCCGTCGACCGCCGCGATGCCGCCGAAGGATTTGCCGAGCGTGGCGACCCGCAGGACGGGCCCGGCGGTCATCGTCCCGTCGTGATGCGGGTCCAGGCGCGGGTGCGCAGGCGGTCGTAGCTGCGGTCCGCCGGAGAGATAAGATACAGGCGCCGGCGCACCTCGTCGGGCGGATAGATGCCCGGGTTGTTGCGGATCGCCGCGTCGACCATCGGCAGCGAGCTGGGCACGGCATTGGCGTAGCCGATGAAGTTGGTGTTCATCGCCGCGATCTCCGGCCGCAGGACGAAGTCGATGAAGCGATGCGCCGCCTCGACGTTGCGCGCGCCGACCGGGATCACCCAGGTGTCGGTCGAGGTCAGCGCGCCCTCGACGGTCGGGATCGCATAGCCGATCTCGACGCCGCGGCCCGCCTCGCGCGCGCGCCGCGCCGCCTGGATGATGTCGCCGGAATAGCCGAACGCGAGGCAGGCGTCGCCGTTGGCGAGATCGTTGATGTATTCGGAGGAATGGAAGCGCCTGATGTTCGGGCGGATGCGCGCGAACAGCTCGACGGCGCGGTTGAGGTCGGCCCCCGCCTTGCTGTCGGGATTGAGGCCGAGGAACGCGAGGGCCGCCGGAATGCCGTCGGTCGACGAATCGACGAACTGGACGCCGCAGCCGCGGAAGCGCGCCACCACCTGGGCATCGAAGAACATGCGCAGCGAGTTGAGCGGCGCGTCGGGCATGATCGCGCGCACGCGCGCGACGTTGTAGCCGATGCCCGTCGTACCCCACATCCACGGCACGGCGTGGCGATTGCCGGGGTCGTAGCGTTCGAGCCCGCGCATGATGATCGGGTCGAGGTTTCGCCAGTTCGGGATCTTGCTGCGGTCGAGCGGCTGGTAGAGCCCGGCGGGGATCTGCTGCGCGAGGAAGGGCGAGGCGCTCGGCACCACGAGGTCGAAGCCGCTGCGCCCGGCGCGCAGCCGCGCATCCAGCGTCTCGTTCGAATCGTAGGTGTCGTAGGTGACGCGGATGCCGGTCTCGGCCTCGAAGCGCTGCAGCGTCTCGGGCGCGATGTAGTCCGTCCAGTTGAAGATCGCGAGCGTCTGCTGCTGCGCCGCCGCCGGCAGCTGCGCCGCGAGCAGCGCGAGCGCCAACGCCGCCAACCCGATCCATCGCCGCATCGTCCTAGCCCCCCGTTGCCTCGTCGCCCGGCCGCTCAGCGGGCCGATGCACCGACATCCGCTGCACTCGGCCGCGACAGACTATAGGTCCATTGCCACCGGCCGTAGTTGCGCGACTGTACGCCGTTGCGGGCCGAGCCTGCAAAGGACTGCCGCCCCGCCCCCGGCGTGACCACAACGATGCCGCCATCGCGATCGATGATGCCAGCGTGAATCGCCGCGTTGCAGACTCCGGAGTCGTCCGTGTAGACGTCGGTTCCGAACACCGCGATGTTGAACGCGATCAGTTGCGGCGTACAGGAGCAGACGATGCGCGTCGGAGTCTGCGACCGCATCTGCTCCAGATTGATCGGGCAGACCGGAAATGACGCGCTCTTGCCTGTCGGCAGACGTGCGACCGCGGTTCCGGTGCGCGTGCCGCTTGCCCCGGGCGCAGGCGCCTCCGGCACGGCGGCGCCCGCCGACGGGATGCCCGGCTTTGCCCCGGGCGAAGCCGGAGCGACCACGCCGGCATTCGGACCGGCCGGAGCCGCGGGCGCCGGCGCGCCCGCTGGCGGCGTCACGACGGCCGGCGGAGCGGGCGGCGACGTTGCGGCGGGCGGCGTCGCGGTCGCGGGCGGAGCGCTGGGTGTGGCGGGCAGCGCCGCCTGTTGCGTCGGAGCTGCGGCCGGAGCCGCCGGCGGCGCAGGCGGCCGCGGCGGTTCGGCGGCGGCGCGCAGATCGGCCTCGCTCGCCAGCGCGACCGAGAAGCTGTAGGGCCAGGCGCCGAAGCGCGTCGTTGTGAAACCGTTGCGGGTCGAGGCCTGGAAGTTCGGCCGGCTGCCCTGCGCGCGCACGATCACCGTGCCACCCTGGCGATTGATCACGCCGGCATGAAGGGCCGCGTGGCAGATCGAGGAATCATCGGTGTAGATGTTGGTGCCGTAGACGACGCGCGTGCCGGAAGTGAGTTCCTGCGTGCAGCGGCAGACCAGCGGACCCGCGGCATTGCGGTTGCCCTGGAAGGTCTGCGGACACAGCCCTGGAACGATCGCACGCGCGGCCGGCGCCTGGGCCACTTGCGGCGGTGGTGCCGGCGGCGGCGCTGGCGGTGTCGCGGACGGGCGGACGGGCGGCGGTGCCGCGGCCTGGGCGGGCGCCGGCGGCGGCGTCGATGCGGGCGCGGGCGTCGGCGCTGCGGGCGGTGCTGCAGCCGCTGCCGCGGTCGCGCGCAACGCCTGGAGACGTGCGCGGGCCAGCCCGGCGAAGTTGCCTTGCGGGTAGCGGTTGAGATAGGCCTCGAACTCCGCCGGGTCGCGGCTTGCCTGGATCGACTGCCAGAACGTCAGTTCGAGCGCAGCGGGGTCGACCTGGCTCGGGCCCGGCGCCATCGCGGTCGGCGGCGGCGTCGCCAGCGACACCGGCGTGAAGAAGAAGCGCCCTTCGATCGGCGAGTTCGACACCCAGGGCTGCTGCAGCCGCGACGTCGCCCGGGCGACGGTAACGCCGGTCTCGTTGAAGACGTCGAGCACGTTGAGCCCGGGCGTGCGCATCTTCTCGATCAGCGCCGCGGTGTATGGCGAGTTGCCCTCCGACGGGCCATCGATCGCGAGCGCGCCGGGCTGCGCCGAAAAGCTGATCAGCGTCCCGGTCGCGGCCTGCATCTGCGCGAGGCCGCCGGTCATCGAGCGGAACTGGCCGCCGGGAAACGGATTGTTGCGGCAGGCATCGAGCACGACGATCGACAGCCGCGCGCCGGATGCCTCGAGCTGTTCGAGCACCAGGCTCGCATCGAGCGCCTGCAGCGGGATCTCGGTCTCGGTGTCGATGCGGGCGGACACCGGCATGAGGAAGTTGCGCGCGCGCACCTGCAGGCCGTGGCCGGCGAAGTAGAACATGCCGACATTGGCGCCGCGCAGCCGGCGGCCGAACTCCTGCAGCGCGCGCTCCATGCCCGCCTTGTCGAGGTCGAGATACGGACCGTCGTTGACGATCTCGAAGCCGGACTCGCGAAGCTGGCGCGCGATCGCGGTCGCGTCGTTGCGCGGATTGTCGAGGCGGGTCAGGTGCTGATAGGCCGAATTGCCGATGACAAGCGCCACGCGGCGCTCCGGCACCGGCGCATCACTCTGGGCCGCCGCGGGTTCAGCCGCGAAGATCGCGAGGCCGCAGCACAGCAAGAGCGCGGTGAACCGGACCATCGTCCGCCACATCGCATCGTCCTCCCGTCGTCGGCATTGACCCGGCCGAGACACTAGCCAACGTGCCATTCTTCGCCAACCCCCAATGTCCGGCCCGGCGGCCAAGCCGGCGGCGCTCCCTTGGCGCCGTTTCGCTGCATCCGCTAAGGTCGATTCAGATCAAACAAGGCGGCTTCATTATGGCAAAGAAGAACGGATCACCCCGTGCGGCTTATCCACGCGACCTGATCGGCTACGGCGCCAATCCGCCCCACCCACGCTGGCCGGGCGATGCGCAGATCGCCGTCTCCTTCGTCCTCAACTTCGAGGAAGGCGGCGAGAACTCGATCCTCCACGGCGACAAGCAGTCGGAGACATATCTCTACGAGGTCGTCGGCCTCACGCCACGGATCGGCCGGCGCGACCATTCGGTGGAATCCGTCTACGAATATGGCAGCCGGGCGGGCTTCTGGCGCATTCTGCGCACCTTCGGCGAACGCAGGCTCCACTTCACCAGCTATGCCGTCGGCATGGCCGTCGCGCGCAATCCGGACGGCGCGCGCGCCATGGCCGAGGCCGGACACGAGATCGCCAGCCACGGCTGGCGGTGGATCGACTATCAGAAGATGGGGATCGCGGAGGAGCGCCGGCACATGAAGCTGGCGATCGCCGCAATCAAGGACGCCTGCGGCGAGCGGCCGGTCGGCTGGTATACCGGGCGGATCTCTGACAACACCCGCGCCCTGGTCGTCGAAGACGGCGGATTTCTCTATGATTCAGATGCTTATAACGATGATCTTCCTTATTGGATGACCTTGAACGGCAAAGGCCATCTGGTCATCCCCTACACCCTCGACAACAACGACATGAAATTCGGTACCGCGCAGGGGTTCAATACGGGGGACGACTTCTACACGTACCTCAAGGATGCGTTCGATGTCCTTTACAAGGAAGGCGAAACTGCGCCGAAGATGATGTCGATCGGGCTTCATATGCGGCTCGTCGGGCGGCCCGGCCGTCTCGCGGGGCTGGCACGGTTCCTCGACTACATCCAGCGCCACGAGCGGGTGTGGGTTTGCCGGCGGCGCGACATCGCCGAACATTGGCGGCGAGTCCACCCGTACACGCCGGCGTGACCGGCTATCCTTCGGTGCGGACAAACGAAACCGAACTGTGGCATATCCGCAACAGGGCGAGGCAAAAGTGAAACTGCCGTGTTTCGCTGCTGAGGAAAAATGATAAAAGCCAGTTCAGTCGATTCTGGATCGCGGCGGCATTAACCGATCGATCGCCTTGGTCGGGTGCGAAACGTCTGCGGTCCTGAGTATCGGGGGACCAGTATTACACCGCGGCCGTACGTCTGACGGCGGTTGCAGGGGAATGAGGACGACAATGAGACTACGGCTCGGCATCGTCGCAGCGCTGATGTGCACGACGTCCGGCGTTGCCATGGCGCAGATGAGCAACTTCGCGACCCCGGCGTTGCCGCAGGCATCGTTCTACGTTGGGGCATTCGGCGGCGCGACGTGGCCGGTCGACTCGCGCATTTCCGGCCCGCAGACCCCTTCAGGCGGCCGTGCCAGCTGGGACACCGGCTGGCTGGCGGGCGGCACGGTCGGCTACATCATCGGCAACGGTTTCCGGGTCGAAATCGAAGGCGCGTACCGCCGCAATTCCATCGACAACATGTTCGGCGCGCCCGCGAGCGGTCGCATGCAGAACATCACCGCGATGGGCAATGTCATCTACGACATCAACACCGGCACATTCGTGACGCCCTATATCGGCGTCGGCGTTGGCGCCTCCTACGCCCAGGTGCGGGCGACCCCGGGAGCGGGCGCGGCATCGGCGACCGCCTTCAGCGACCACGACGTCGTGCTTGCCTATCAGGGCATTGCGGGCCTGTCCTTCCAGGTCACGCCGGAACTGGCGCTTGGCGTCGACTACCGCTTCTTCGGCACGATGGAGCCGCGTTTCGCTTCGACGCTGAGCCCGTCCGCCGACCACACCTTCACGAACCGCCAGCACACGGTCACGGCGGGCTTCCGCTACCTGTTCGGCCAGGTGCAGCCGCCCCCGCCGCTGCCGCCGCCGGTTGCCCCGCCGGCGCCCCCGCCGCCGCCGCCAGCGGTGCGCCCGGCGCAGCAGGCCTTCATCGTCTTCTTCGATTTCAACCGTTCGAATCTGCGGCCTGATGCGATGGCGACCATCCAGCAGGCAGCACAGGTCATCCAGGCCGGCGGCAGTGCCCGGATGACGCTCGTGACCGGGCACACCGACACGGTGGGCTCGGTGCAGTACAACATTGGGCTGTCGCAGCGGCGGGCTGAAGCGGTGCGCAATGCGCTGGTCCAGCTTGGCGTCCCGGCGAACGTGATCACCGCACGTGCGATGGGCAAGTCTCAGCTGCTCGTTCCGACGCCCGATCAGACGAGAGAGGCGCAGAACCGGCGCGCCGAAATCGTCGTGCAATAGCAGGAAACGGGATCAAAACCCGTACGGAGTCCCGGGGGCGCGTCCGCAAGGACGCGCCCCCTTCCATTTGGGGCCAGCGGATGCGAGCGCGCGGAGCCTAGCGCGCGCGTGCGGACTCGGCGTGGCAGCCGCTGCGAACGCCGCGCGACTGCGCGAACATGTCGGCCGACGAGCCGAGCGATTCGGCCGTGATCTGCATCGCCCACTGCATGACCTGGACCGACTCGACGCAGAAGCTGACGCTCGACATCGACTGGCGCGAGGCCTCGTTGGCGATCGCGGCGGAGAACTGGTCGAAGCGGTTCTGCCACTGGCCGCCATAGGCCGCGCGGAAATAGCCCTGCAGGGTCGCCATGTGGCGCGACACGCCGGTGCCGTGGCGCTGCATGAACGTGTTGTAGGCGCCGCGATAGTCGAAGCCCGGCACGTCGCGGCACGACAGCGCCGCCACCATCAGATCACTCTGCAGCACCTTGACGTGAAGCGCCGTGCGCTCGGCCGGCTGCAGGCAGCGCTGCTGCGCATGGGCGGGGCCGACCGCCAGTGACGCCATGAGAACCGCAAGACCGACGCGCCCGAACTTCATCGCGAATCCCCGCTCTTTGGCATGGTGGGGCGGACTTATACGACCAAGCCCGGGCGGCAGGCATCTGAAACTTGATCCAGGATCGTCGCGATGCGCGGCACACACACCGCGGTGAACGCGCGATCCCGGACCGGGCCGGCTCTGGCAGGGCGCGGCCGGTTGGGCTACAAGGTCGCGTCCCCACCCCAACCGGTCACCATTCCATGTCGTTCCTTGTCCGTACCAGCCAGTTCGCGGGCGTCATTCTCAGCATCCTGCCCGGCCTTGCCCTGGCGCAGACTCTGCCGCCGCAGAACCGGCTGTTCGACGAAGCGATGCAGGCGGCCCGTGCGACCAGCGACCCCGGCGATCGCGAGGACGCCTATGCGCGGATCGCCGAGGCGCGCGTGCGGGCGCGGGACTTCGCCGCGGCGCGGACGCTGTTGCGCCAGATCCGCGACCCCGAGATGCGCGGCGAGGCGACCGAGAACGTTGCCCTGATCTCCTCCTACATGGACCGCTTCACAGAGGCGCTCGCGTTCGCGCGCAGCCTGCAGGACGAGGGCCGCAAGGCGCAGACGCTCGGCCGCATCGCGCGCGAGCAGGCCCGCGCGGGCGACTTCGACGCCGCACAGCGCATCGCCCAGGAAGTCGCGCCGGTCGACGCGCGCGTGCTGACCTATGCCTTCATCTCGGAGATCGCCAGCCGTGCCGGCGCCGCGAGCGTCGCAACGGCGACCATGGCCGAGGCGATCTCGTCGATGGGGCGGATCCCCGACCAGGGCCTCAAGGACACGATGGCGACCATCGTCGCCGCGGCGCGCGCGCGCGCAGGCGACTATGTCGGCGCCGGCGAGACGATCCGGACCATCGCGAACGTCGAGGCGCGCATCGGCGCGCTCGCCGAACTGGCGACGATAGCACTGGCCGCGAACGCGCGCGGCGCGGCCAACGACGTCGCCGACTCGCTTGTGGCGATCGCACGCAACGGCCAGAGCGAGGCGGACCGCATTCGCCTGCTCGTCGAGGCGGCACAGCTCAAGGTCCGCGTCGGCGACACCGGCGCCGCTGACGCCCTGGTGCGCGAGGCGATCGAGGCGGTGCCGCGCGTCGAAGGCGATGCCGAACGGCACGATTCCGAAGCGCGCGTCGCCGCCGCCATGGTCCGCGGCGACGCGACCGCCGCGCTCGCCTACGCGCGCGGCATCGCCGATCGCCTCGGCCGCGACCAGGCGATCGCCGGCGTCGCCAACGCGCTGGCGCTCATCGGCCGCGCCGCCGACGCGCTGGCGCTGGTGCCCGAGATCACCGAGCAGCCGTTCCGCGATGACGCGCGGCGCCGCGCCGCGCTCGCGCTCGCCGCCAGCAGCATCCCGCAGGCTCTCGAAGCCGCGCAGCCCGCCTCGCCGCCGCTGCGCAACGCGATCTACGTCGCGATCGTCGAATCGCGCAGCACTGCGGGCGACGCCGCCGGCTCGCTTGCCGCCGCTGCGAAGATCGAGGACGCGCAGATCCGCGACGCCGCGCTCGCCACCGCGGCGCGCACCCTCGCCCGCCAGCACCGCAACGCCGACGGCGGACGCCGCATCGCGGAGCAGATCCGCGCCCGCGAACTGCGCGACGACGTGATGGTCGACGTGATCGACACCGAGGCGCGCGGTGGCAATCTCGCCGCCGCCTACGCCGCCGCCCGCACGCTGCGCGCATCCTCGCAGCGCGCCATCGCCCTGGCGCTGGTCGCGGCGCGGATGAACCGGCCGGCGCCGTGACGCCGCCGGACCCGGCGGCGTCACGCGCGATGACCCGCGACGACGTGGAGATCATCGATCGCCGCGTCGCCTACCGGGGCTTCGGGCGGATCACCGACTTGACGCTGCGCCATCGCCGCTTTGCCGGCGGCATGACCGAGCCGATGCATCGCGAGGTCTACGAACGCAAGCCCGTCGCCGCCGTGCTGCTCTACGATGCGCCGCGCGACATCGTCGTCCTGATCGAGCAGTTCCGCGCCGGCGCCTATCTCGCCGGCGTTCAGCCGTGGCAGATCGAGATCATCGCGGGCCTCATCGATACGGACGAGGCCCCGGAGGCGGTCGCGCGGCGCGAAGCACGCGAGGAGGCGAATTGCACGGTCGGCGCGATCGAACGCATCGGCACGGTGATGACGAGCCCCGGCGGCATGAACGAGCTGTGCACGATGTTCTGCGGCGCGGTCGATTCGCGCGGCGCGGGCGGCATCCACGGCCTCGCGCACGAACACGAGGACATCCGCGTCCTGCCGATGTCGCGCGACGCGGCACTGACGGCGCTCGCCGACGGCCGCATCGTCAACGGCAAATGCGTCATCGCGCTGCAATGGCTCGCCCTTCATCACGTTGCCTTGCGCGCGCGGTGGGGCACGTCCCACCCCGCTTGAACCGGCGCCGGGCCAGTCGTTAAGCTCCGGCCCATGACCATACGCAGATCCTTCGCCGACGCCGTCGGCAACACGCCGCTCATCCGCCTCAACGCCGCGTCGGACGCGACCGGCTGCGAGATCCTCGGCAAGGCCGAGTTCCAGAATCCCGGCGGCTCGGTCAAGGACCGCGCCGCCTTGTCGATCATCCTCGATGCCGAGCGCCGGGGCCTCATCAAGCCCGGCGGCACCATCGTCGAAGGCACCGCCGGCAACACCGGCATCGGCATCGCGCTCGTCGCCAATTCGCGCGGCTACCGCTCGGTCATCGTGATGCCCGACACGCAGAGCCAGGAAAAGAAGGACACGCTGCGCCAGATCGGCGCGGAGCTGCGCCTCGTGCCCGCCGCGCCCTACGCCAACCCCAACAACTACATCAAGGTGTCGGCGCGGCTCGCCGAAGCGATCGCCAAGGCCGATCCGCGCGGCGCGGTGTGGGCCAACCAGTTCGACAACACCGCCAACCGCGATGCGCACTACCGCACCACCGGGCCGGAGATCTGGGAGCAGACCGCTGGCAAGATCGACGGGTTCATCTGCGCCGTGGGCAGCGGCGGCACGCTTGCCGGGACGTCGATGTATCTGCGCGAGAAGAATCCGAAGATCGTGATCGGCCTCGCCGACCCGATGGGCGCCGCGCTCTACAGCTACTACACGACCGGCACGCTCAAGTCCGAGGGCTCGTCGATCACCGAGGGCATCGGCCAAGGCCGCATCACCCGGAACATCGAGGGCATGAAGATCGACGCGCCGTTCCAGATCGCGGACGGTGAGGCCATCCCGCTCGCCTTCGAGCTGCTGATCAAGGAGGGCCTTTTCGTCGGCGGCTCGACCGGGATCAACGTCGCCGGCGCGATCCGGCTCGCGCGCCGGCTCGGCCCCGGCCATACCATCGTCACCATCCTGTGCGACGGCGGCGGCCGCTACGCGAGCAAGCTGTTCAACCCCGAGTTCCTGCGCTCTAAGGACCTGCCCGTCCCCGCCTGGCTCGAGGCGCCGCAATCCGCAGTGCCGACACCGCTGGAGAAGACCTGATGGCCGACCTTCCCGCAGGACCGCTGGTGTCGACGAACTGGCTCGCCGGGCATCTCGGGAGAGCGGACGTGGCCATCGTCGACGCGACCTATCACCTGCCCACCGTGAAGCGCGATGCGCGCGCGGAATTCGCCGCCGCGCATATTCCGGGCGCCGCCTTCTTCGACGTCGACGGCATAGCCGACCACTCCAGCGACCTGCCGCACATGCTGCCCTCGCCGCCTGAGTTCGCGGCGGCGATGGAGGCGATCGGGATCGGCAGCGACAGCATGGTCGTCGCCTACGATGCCTACGGACTGATGAGTGCGGCGCGCGCCTGGTGGATGCTGCGCGCCTTCGGCCACGACCGTGTCGCCGTGCTCGACGGCGGGCTGCCGAAATGGAAAGCGGAAGATCGGCCGCTCGAAGGCGGCGTGCCGCGGCCGCGGGCGGCGCGCTTCGTTCCGCGCTTCCGCCCGGAACTCGTGCGCTCGAAAGCGCAGATGCTCGCGAATCTCGCCTCGCGGGCAGCGCAGGTCGTCGACGCGCGGTCCGCCGGCCGCTTCCGCGGGGTCGACCCGGAACCGCGCGCCGGCCTGCGCGGCGGCCACATCCCCGGCAGCGCCAACGTGCCGTTCAACACGCTGCTCGATCCCGACGCCAAGACCGTGCTGCAGCCGGAGGACATCCGTGCACGCTTCGCCGCCGCCGGGATCGACCCGGCGCGCCCGATCGTCGCGAGCTGCGGCTCGGGCGTCACCGCCTGCGTGCTGGCACTCGGCCTGACCTTGATCGGCGCGCGCGACGTCGCGGTCTATGACGGCTCGTGGTCCGAATGGGGCCTGCCCGGCGACACGCCGGTCGAGAGCGGATGAACGCCGACAGTCCGCCGCTCGCAATCCGGACGTTCCGCGAGTCCGACCGCCCCGGCGTGATCGCGCTGTGGGCGCAGACGCTCGGCCACGCGGTCGAGGTCGACCGCGACCTCGACTTCATCCAGCGCTGGTCGAATGCGCGGCTCTATGTCGGGCTGATCGGCGACACGATCGTCGCGACCGCCGCGGTCGGCCACGAAGGCAATCGCGGCTGGCTGCACCGCGTCGCCACCCATCCCGACCATCGCCGCAAGGGCTACGCCAGGGCGCTGATCGCGCAGGGCGAGGCCTGGCTGGCGCGGCTCGACCTGCCCAAGGTCAATCTGCAGATCCGCGGCCATCAGCCGGGCGTCCAGGCCTTCTACGAAAGCATCGGCTACGTCGTGGAGGACCGGACCTCGATGGGCAAGCGCCTGGTGCCGGTCGGCACCGGGCTGCCGGTGATCGACATCACCGTCACCCATCTCGAGATGACGGCGGCGCCGCGCGTTCCCGCCCCGCCGCCGCCGGCGCTCAAGCTCGCCGTCTTGCGCGCCGAGCCGATCAGCGTCCCCTTCTATCGCTATCTCTACAACACGGTCGGCGAGACGTGGCTGTGGTGGGACCGCCGCCGCATGTCCGACGCGACGCTCGCGGCGATCATCGGCGACAAGGCGGTCGAGGTCTACGTCCTCTACGTCAACGGCGAACCTGCGGGCTTCATCGAGCTCGACCGCCGCGACGAAGGCGCGATTGCGATCGCCTATTTCGGCCTGATGCCGCACTTCATCGGGCGCGGGCTCGGGCCGTGGTTCCTGCACTGGGGCATCGACGTGGCATGGCGCTACAAGCCGGCCAGGCTCACGGTCAGCACCTGCACGCTCGACCATCCCAAGGCGCTCGCGCTCTATCAGCGCATGGGCTTCGAGCCGGTGCGGCAGAGCAAGCGGCAGATGGTCCATCCCGGGCACGCGCCGTGACCAGGGCCGTCCACCCGGCCGCCCTGACCGCGGCCGCGGTGACGGCGATCCTCTTCATCGCCGTCTTCCAGGCGGCCACCGCGCTCACCGGCGGGCGCCTGATCTATTCGATCGACGATCCCTACATCCACCTGGCGCTCGCCGAGCGGCTGCGCGACGGCTTCTACGGCATCAATCCCGGCGAGCCGGCGGCGCCGTCGTCGTCCATCCTGTTCCCGTTCCTGCTCGTCCCGCTGATCGCAACGCCGCTCGGCGCGCTGGTGCCGCTGCTGATCAACGCCGCCGCGACGCTCGGCGCGGTGCTGATCGTCGCCCGCCTATGGGAAGCGGCCGGCGCCGGTCCGCGCGCAATGCTGGTGCTGAGCGTCGCGACGGCACTGGCCTTCAACTGGATCGGCCTCGCCTTCACCGGCCTCGAGCATTCGCTGCACGTGCTGGCGAGCCTCGCGGTCGTGCTCGGCCTCGCGCGCGAGCGCGGATCGCCGCCGTGGTGGCTGGCGCTCGCTCTCGTCGCCGGGCCGGCGCTGCGCTACGAAGGCCTCGCGGTTTCCGGCGCGGCGCTGGTCGTGCTGTGGGCGCAAGGCCATCGCGGTTTCGCGCTCGCCGTCGGCGCCGCGATCGTCGCGACCGTCGGCGGCTTCGCCGCCTTCCTGCTCGCACACGGCTTGCCGCCCCTGCCCAGTTCGGTGCTGGCGAAGCAGGCCGCCGCGGCCGGCGCGGTCGATCGCGGCGTCGGCGGCACGCTTGCCGGCGTCCTCGCCCAGCTGCGGGCAAGCCTCGGCGAATGGTCAGGCCTGCTGATGCTCGTCGGCGCCGCCGGCCTGGTCCTGCGCCTGTTCGCCGGCGCTTGCGGCGGCAGAGATCGCGCGCTGGCCTTCTTCGCCTTGGCGGTAATTGCGGCGCATCTCGTCGCCGGGCGATTCGGCTGGTTCGCGCGCTACGAGGTCTATGCGCTGTCGGCAGTGCTCGCCGCCGGCATCGTCGTGGCGCGGCCATGGCTGCAGCGCGGCTTCGCGGCGCGCCCAGGCATGACCACGATCGCGATCGCGCTGCCGCTGCTCGGGCTCAACGGCCATCTCGCCTATGCGACCGCGCTGACGCCGGGCGCCAGCCGCAACATCTACGACCAGCAGGCGCAGATGCAGCGCCTCGCCGTCGACTTCGTGCGCGCGCCCGTGGGCGTCAACGATCTCGGCTTTGTCAGCTTCGGCAACCGGCACTACGTGCTCGACTACTGGGGCCTCGCCTCCGATGCCAACCGCCGGCTGCGCACGTCGCCCGACCGGCCGGCGGACTGGATGGACCGGCTCGCCCGCGCCCACGGCGTCGACCTCGCGATGATCTACGCGCCCGTCTTCGGCCGCGCCGTGCCTCCCGGCTGGACCGTGCTTGGCCGTCTGCGCCTGTCCTCCGCACAGGTCTCGGCCTCCGAGGACACGGTCACGTTCTACGCCACGCGGACGGAGGCGGCGGCGGCGTTGCGCGCGCCTATCGCGGACTGGGCACGCGGGCTGCCGGACGGCGCGCGCTACGAACCGGCTGGGCCCTAGCGGCGCGGCGCAGCTTGCGGCGCCGGCGCGGGAAAGCGCGTGGCGATCGTGCCCAGCGTCACCGACACGACGCGGGTGACGCGCAACGCCTCGCCCGCCGGCTGGCCCTGGCCGGCGGCGACGATGGCGCCGCGGACCACGAAGCGGCCCTCGGCAAGATCGGCCATCAGATCGTTCGTCGCCTGCTGATTGAGCCGCAGCGCCGACAGATCGATCCGAGCGACCGTGCGCCGCTCGCGCGTCGCGGCGTTGCGCACGTCCCAGCGCGGGCATGGTGGCCGCGCGCAGCGCCCGCCATTGTCGCGCGTGGTGTACTCGGCCTCACCGGTCGCGGGCGTCGCGGCGGGGCCTGTCCGCGGCATGGGCGCGGAAGGTGCCGTCGGGGCCGTGGGTGCCGTCGGCGCGACAGGCCCGGTGCGCGGCACCGGCTGCTGCGCCAGCGCCGCGGCGGACCACCCGACCAGCGCCAGCAGCGCCGCCGCGCGGGCGGCGGGTGCCGTGCGCATCGCCAGCCTCAGTGTCCGCGCAAAATCTGCGACAGGAAGAGCTTGAGACGGTCGGTCCGCGGATTGGCGAAGAAGGTCGACGGCGGCGCGCTCTCGACGATCTCGCCGCGGTCCATGAAGATGATCGCGTCGGCAACCTCGCGCGCGAAGCCCATCTCGTGCGTCACGCAGAGCATCGTCATGCCCTCGCGCGCGAGCTCGACCATGACGTCGAGCACTTCCTTGATCATCTCAGGGTCGAGCGCCGACGTTGGCTCGTCGAACAGCATGATCTTCGGTTTCATGCACAGTGAGCGCGCGATCGCGACGCGCTGCTGCTGGCCGCCCGAGAGCTGGCCGGGATACTTCGCCGCCTGCTCGGGAATCTTGACGCGCTCGAGATAGTACATCGCCGCTTCCTCGGCCTCCTTCTTGGGCACCTTGCGGACCCAGATGGGCGCGAGCGTGAGGTTCTCGAGCACGGTCAGATGGGGGAAGAGGTTGAACTGCTGGAACACCATGCCGACTTCGCGGCGGATGGCATCGATGTTGCGCACGTCGTTGGTGAGTTCGATCCCGTCGACCATCAGCGTGCCGGTCTGATGCTCCTCCAGGCGGTTGATGCAGCGGATCATCGTCGACTTGCCCGACCCCGAGGGTCCGCAGATGACCAGCCGCTCGCCCTTGCGCACGGTGAGATTGATGTCGCGCAGCACGTGAAACTCGCCGTACCACTTGTTGAGGCCGCGCATCTCGACGGCGATCGGATTGCCGGTGTTGTGGGCGGGAGCGAGGGAGGCGGGCATGGATGTCCTCTTACGTCAGCGTTTCGTGTGCCGCGAGAACTCGACTTCGAGTCCCTGGCTGTACTTCGACATCGCGAAGCAGAAGATGAAGTAGATCAGCGAGATGAACATATAGGCCTCGACGCCGAAGCCGACCCAGCGGGGCTCGACGATCGACGCCTTGGCGGCACCGAGCAGGTCGTAGAGGCCGATGATCGTCACCAGCGACGTGTCCTTGAACAGCCCGATGAAGGTGTTGACCAGCGGCGGAATGCAGATGCGCAGCGCCTGCGGCAGGATGATCAGCCCGGTCTTGCGCCAATAACCGAGGCCGAGCGCATCCGCTGCCTCGTACTGGCCCTTGGGGATCGCCTGCAGACCGCCGCGCACGACCTCCGCCAGGTAGGCGGCGGCGAACAGGATGATGGCGACCTGCGCGCGCAGCAGCTTGTCGATGGTGATGCCTTCGGGCAGGAACAGCGGGAACATCACCGACGCCATGAACAGCACGCTGATCAGCGGAACGCCGCGGATCAGTTCGACGTAGGTGACGCAGATCATGCGTACCGCCGGCATCGCCGAGCGGCGGCCGAGCGCGACGAGAATCGACAGCGGGAACGCGAAGGCGATGCCGAACGTCGCCAGGATGAGCGTCAGCGGCAGGCCGCCCCACTTCTCCTGCTCGACATAGGCAAGGCCGAACACGCCGCCCCACATCAGGACGCCGATCGCGGCGAGGCCGACCGTCCAGATCACCACGAGGCGGAAGTTCCAGAAGGCGCGGACCGTGCTGAGGCCGTACAGCGCCAGGAACACGCCGACCGCGAGCGCGGCGCGCCATTGCTCCTCGAACGGATAGGTGCCGAACAGGATGAAGCGGTTGCGTTCCCCGATCAGCGCCCAGCACGCGCTCTCGGCGCGTGCGTCTCGGCACGGCCGCGTGTCCTGCGTCGGCAGCGACCAGATCGCGTCGATGAAGGCCCACGACACGAAGCTGATCAGGCCCTTCGCCAGGAAATAGGCGAGAACGAGCGTGAGCACGCTGTTGAGCCACGAGCTGAACAGGTTCGCCCGCGCCCACAGCAGAGCGCGCGACAGGAAGCCGTGCGCGACCGGCCGGTCGGCGGGCAGCGAAACGGCAGCGACGCGTCCGTTGGCCATCTCAACGCTCCCTCAGCGCGATGCGCCGGTTGTACCAGTTCATGAACGCGGAGATCGACAGGCTGACGGTGAGATACACCGCCATGATCGTGCCGATGCCCTCGATCGCCTGGCCGGTCTGGTTGAGGATCGTGTTGGCGATCGAGACGATGTCGGGATAGCCGATTGCGACCGCGAGCGAACTGTTCTTGGTGACGTTGAGATACTGGCTGGTCATCGGCGGGATGATCACGCGCAGCGCCTGCGGCAGGATCACGAGCCGCAGCGCCTGCCCGCGCTTGAGCCCGAGCGCGGCGGCGGCCTCGGTCTGGCCGTGACTGACCGCCTGGATGCCGCTGCGCACGATCTCGGCGATGAACGCCGCCGTATAGGTCACGAGACCGATGAGCAGCGCCGTGAACTCCGGCGTGATCAGGATGCCGCCGGTGATGTTGAAGCGGCCGAGCGTCGGCACGTCGAGCGGCAGGTTGGCGCCCTGCATCACGAAGACCGCGAGCGGCAGGGCGACCACGAGGCCGACCGCCGTCCAGCCGATCGGGAACTGTTCGCCGGTCAGCATCTGGCGCCGCTTGGCCCAGCCACGCACGAGGAACGACGCGACGATACCGATGCCCATGACTGCCAGCACGGTGCCGAGCTCCGGCGTCCATTGCGGCCACGGCATCTGCAAACCGCGCACGAACAGGTAGACATGCGGCAGCGGATTGAGCGCCTCGCGCGGCGGGGGCAGAGACTGGAGCACCGAGTACCAGAACAGGAGCTGGAGCAGCAGCGGCAGGTTGCGCAGCGTCTCGACGTAGACCGAGGCGAGCTTGGCCACGAGCCAGTTGCGCGACAGCCGTGCGACGCCGATCAGCGTGCCGAGAATGGTCGCAAGGACGATCGAGACCACCGCGATACGAAGCGTGTTCAGCACGCCGACGACAAGGGCGCGGAAGTAGTTGTCGGATGGCTGGTATTCGATCATGGCCTCGCCGATGGGCAGGCCGGCCTCGCGCCAGAAATAGTCGAAGCCCGACGCGATGCGGCGGGCTTCGAGATTGCGCACGGTGTTGCCGACAAGCCACCAGACGACCAGACCGACCGCGCCCACGATCACGATCTGCCAGAAGATGGCGCGAACGACCGGATCATTGAACGAGAGCTTTACACCCGCACCCGGCGGGCGACGCGCTGAACGTGGCGCCGTGGCCATAGACCCCTCACTCTGCCTGCCCTGATTGACTCGACCGCGTTGATCGCGGTTCGAACGAATTCGCACCGCGGGGCCGGCGGCGCGATGTGCGCCGGCGGCCCCGCGGGCCGGACGTCAACGCAGCGGCGGGGCGTACATCAGCCCGCCATCGCGCCACAGACGGTTCACGCTGCGCTCGATGCCGAGCGGCGCGACGTTGCGCTGATAGCTTTCGCCGTAGTTACCGACCTGCTTGATGATGTTGTAGGACCAGCGGTTGTCGATCCCGAGCATGCGCCCGAAATCGCCCGTCGCGCCGACGAAGCGCTGGATCGCCGGGTTGGTGCTGTTCATGTTCTGGTCGATGTTCTGCGAGGTGAGGCCGAGTTCCTCGGCTTCGAGCATCGCGTAGAACGACCAGCGCACGACGTCGGCCCAACGCTGATCGCCGTGGCGGACGGCCGGCCCGAGCGGCTCCTTGGAGATCACTTCCGGCAGGATCACGTGGTCATTCGGGTTCGGCACCTGCGAAGAGCGCGTCGCGGCGAGGCCCGAGACGTCGGTCGTGTAGACGTCGCAGCGGCCGGCGAGATAGGCCTGCGTCACTTCTTCGAGGCGCTCGATGACGACCGGCGTGAACTGCATCCGGTTGGCCCGGAAGTAGTCCGCGAGATTGAGTTCGGTCGTCGTGCCGGGCTGCACGCAGACCGTCGCGCCGTTGAGCTCGCGCGCGCTCCGCACGTTCAGACGGCGCGGCACCATGAAGCCCTGGCCGTCGTAGAAGTTCACCGCGACGAAATCGAGGCCGAGCTGGACGTCGCGCTGGAACGACCACGTCGTGTTGCGCGACAGCACGTCGACCTCGCCCGACTGCAGCGCCGTGAAGCGCTGCTGCGCGGTGAGCGGCGTGTAGCGCACCTTCGTCGCGTCGCCGAACATCGCTGCGGCGACCGCCCGGCAGACGTCGACGTCGAGCCCTTCCCAGACGCCCTGGGCGTTCGGGCGCGCGAAGCCGGCGAGGCCGGTGTTGGTGCCGCACTGGACGAAGCCGCGCTGGCGCACGGCATCGAAGGTCGGCGACGCACCGGCCGGCGGCGCCGCAGGCGCCTGCGCCAGTTGCACGGGCCGTTGGCCCACCTGTTGGGCCTCGGCCACCATCGCGGCCGCCGACATCGTCAGCGCTAGGCCGGATGCAATGATAAGACTTTTCTTCATGGAACCTTCCCTATCGACCGTTTGTGAAACGCTCCCGGTAACGGATGGGCACAGGAAGCCCGTGCACCGCCGACGCTGCGGCCGCGCGTTTTGCCGTGCCGCTTGGCGTCAGAACGTCAGAAAAAATTAGCATGGCTGCTCTGCACTTCCAAGGCAAGCTCCGGCCGCGCCAGCACTTCTTTGGGCAAGCCCAAGAAAGCATCGGCGCCCGCCGCACATCGCGGCGCTGGTGCCGGCTGGGCGGGCGATGCCATTATCCCGATGCAACCGGTTGACCAGCCACAGATGACATGATGGACCCGCTCAAGCCCGATACCCTTCTCGCGACCCTCGGCCGCGATCCCGACAGCAATGCCGGCCTTGTCAATCCCGCGGTGCAGCGCGGATCGACGGTGCTCTATCCCACGCTCGATGCCTTGCAAAACGTGCGCCGCGAATACGGCCGCGTCTACTACGGCCGCCACGGCACGCCGACGACGATCGCACTGCAGGATGCGCTCACGGCGCTGGACGGCGCCGCCGGCACGATCATCGTCGGCTCCGGCGCCGCCGCGATCTCGACGGCGATGATCGGATTCCTGAGCCAGGGCGACCACGTGCTGATCGGCGACTGCGTCTACGAACCGTCGCGCAAGTTCACCGAGCGGGTGCTCAAGCGCTTCGGCGTCACCGCCACGTACTATGATCCGGCGATTGGCGCCGGCATCGCGGCGCTGATCACGCCGCGCACGCGGGTGATCCTGGTCGAGGCGCCCGGCTCGCAGACCTTCGAGATGATGGACGTGCCGGCGATCGCCGCGGCCGCGCGCGCGCGCGGCGTCGTCACCATCATGGACAACACCTGGGCGACCTCGCTCTACTGCAAGCCGCTGGCGCTCGGCGTCGACATCTCGGTGCAGTCCGCGACGAAGTATATCGGCGGCCATTCCGACATCCTTCTCGGCGCGATCGCCTGCAACGCGGCGACGCTCGAGACGGTCCGCGCGGCCTTCGGCGATTTCGGCCACCACGCCGCGCCCGACGATTGCTGGCTGGCGCTGCGCGGGCTGCGCACGATGTCGGTCCGGCTGGAGCGCCATCACGCGACCGGTCTCAAGCTCGCGGCCTATTTCGCCGGCCGGCCCGAGGTGAAGCGCGTCCTCCATCCGGCCATGGCGGGCGACCCCGGCCATGCGCTGTGGAAGCGCGACTTCACCGGCGCCTCGGGCCTGTTCGGCGTCGTGCTGCAGCCGACCACGCGCGCCGGCCTCGCCGCCTTCGTCGATGGGCTGCAGCTCTTCGGCATGGGCTACAGCTGGGGCGGCTACGAGAGCCTCTGCCTGCCGGCGAACCCGGCGCACGCGCGCACCGCCGTGCCGTGGACCGAGAACGGTCAGCTCCTGCGCATCCACGCCGGGCTCGAAGACCCGCGCGACCTGATTGCCGATCTCGATGCCGCCTTCGCGCGGCGCGCCGCCGCCGAGGCTGCGGCGCCGGCGCCGTGAGCGGCGCGCCCGCGCTCGCCATCGAGGCGGTGCTCGGCTCGCTGCGCTTCGACGCTCAGGGCCTCGTCGCCGCGATCGCACAGCAGCACGACACCAACGAGGTGCTGATGCTCGCGTGGATGAACCGCGATGCGGTCGAGGAGACATTGCGCACC
The DNA here is from genome assembly GCA_016793045.1 of Alphaproteobacteria bacterium. Taxonomy (GTDB): domain Bacteria; phylum Pseudomonadota; class Alphaproteobacteria; order CACIAM-22H2; family CACIAM-22H2; genus JAEUKZ01. Next base: position 14,423 of record JAEUKZ010000226.1, on the reverse strand, counting down.
GGCGAGGTCTGCTATTGGTCGCGTTCGCGCGCCAAACTGTGGCGCAAGGGCGAGACGTCCGGTCAGGTCCAGCGCCTGGTCGAGTTCCGCTTCGACTGCGACGGCGACGCCGTGCTGCTGCGCGTCGACCAGACCGGCGTCGCCTGCCACACCGGGCGGCGAACCTGCTTCTATCGCGCGCTGCGCGACGGCAGGCTGGTCAGCATCGTCGACATCACGGTCGATCCCGACGCGCTCTACCGCCTTTAGCGCGGCGGCCGCGCCCATATCGAATTCGTTAGGGATCTTCGCGCCAAGCTCACATCCGGCGGCGGCAATCCGGGGGCGCCTCGGGGCGTGGCGGATTGAACGCGGCGCGAAAACAAGGTAAATAGGCCGGACGAAAAACGGAAAGATTCCCACATGACGTCGCGCTTGCTGCAGGCGGCTCCGCACGGAATTGCGGTGGCCCGCGGGCTCCTTGTCAGTCTCATCGCCCTCGCCGGTCTGGGTGCCGACCTCGCCCATGCCCAGCCTGCCCGCCGTCAGGCCGCACCCCGGCAGGTCGAACGCATCGCGCCGCCGACGCCGACCAGCCTCCATGCCGGTGCGTCCGCCGCCGAGGTCACAGCCGTCGGTCCGCTGGCCGAGAACCTCTCCCCGTCCGAGCTTCCGATCGCGACGGCGCTCCAGGCGGCGCTCGGTGCGCCGACCGCGGTTGGGCCGGCCAACCGCGCCGACGCCGCGGTGACGGAGGTGCTGCGCCGGCTCTATCGCGAGCGCGGCTACGCGCCGGCATGGCTCAACGACGGCATCGTCGGCGCGCGCGCGCAGGGCGTGATCGCGCTGATCGAGCGCTCGGCCGAATTCGGCTTCAGCCCGACCGACTACCGGCTCGGCGACCTGCGCGATCTGTCGCAGGCCACCGAACCGCAGCGGATCGCCCAGTTCGAGTTGGCGATGGCCCGCGCGGTCCTGCGCTTCGGCATCGACATGCAGGGCGGGCGTGTGTCCACCCTCAATCTGCCGGCAGAGATTCGGCCCCAGGCGCGCGCCGTCGACGGCCGCGCGACGCTCGCGGCTGCCGCGGCGGCGGACGATCCGGCCGCCTTTCTGCACGGCCTCGCACCGCAGACGCCCGAGTACGCCTTGCTCGTCGGGGCGCTGCGCCGGGCGCGCGAGATCGCTGCGGCCGGCGGCTGGCCGACCGTGCCCGAAGGGCCGACGATCGAGCCCGGCGCCACCGATCCGCGCGTCGGCGCCGTGCGCGCCCGCCTGGCCGTCGTCGACGGCGCCGCCGCGGAAGGCCCGCAGGGCAACAACGTCTACGACGCCGCCCTGCAGGACGTGGTGAAGCGTTTCCAGCGCCGTCACGGCATCGGCGACGATGCCCGCATCGGCCGCCTGACGGTGCGCTCCTTGAACCAGACCGCGGAATGGCGGGTGCAGCAGATCCTGGTCAATCTCGACCGCCTGCGCGCGATGCCCGCGCGTGGCGACGCGACCGAGATCGTCGTCAACATTCCCGAATATCGCGTGCGCGTGTTCGAGGGCCCGCAGGAGGTCCTCGCCATGAACGTGGTCGTCGGCCGCGAGGCGCGGCCGACCCCGCTGCTGACCAGCCGCGTCGTCGAGATCATTTTCAATCCGACATGGACGGTGCCGCTCAAGCTGTCGCGCGAGGACCTGCTGCCGCGGCTGCGTCGCAACCCGCAGGAGATGGTCGACAAGGGCTTCCGCGTCTATCGCGGCTGGTCGAATGCCGCCGAAGAAATCGACATCGTCAACTACGACTGGCGCGCCGTCCGTCCGGACCGGTTCAATTTCATGGTCCGCCAGGAGGCCGGCCCGCGCAATGCGCTCGGCCAGCTTCGGCTCACGCTCGTCAACACGCCCGACATCTACATGCACGACACGCCGGACCGGCACTACTTCGCGCGCGACATGCGGGCCCTAAGTTCCGGCTGCGTCCGCCTCGAGCGGCCGGTCGACATGGTCGAGTACGTGCTGCGGCGGAACCGGGCGCCGGAGTGGACCCAGCAGACGATCCGCGAGACCATGGGCACGGGCGACATCCGCCGCTCGGTGCCTGTCGCGCGCCCGATCGCGGTGCAGATGACGTACATCACGAGCTGGGTCAACGCCGACGGGGACATCCAGTTCCGCGAGGACATCTACAACATCGACCAGCAGATCACCCGGGCGCAGGAGCAGCGCCCCGTGGCCGTCGTCGCCCAGGGCGCATGACGCCCGAGCGGCGCCCGACTGGCGACGGCGCGCATCGCCCGGAAAATCGATTGTCAGCGCAGGGCCCTTTGGGCAGAGTTCGGCGCGCGCGGCCCCTAGCGGCGAGTCCGACCCGATGCGTCGGCAAGCGCCGCGCTGACCCCGGGAGTATGCGGCGTGGAGTGTAGCTGTCTGCTTTGTCTCGCCGCCCGGGCGACGGCCTTGGGCGACCGCCGCGGCCCGCGCATCACCAAGGATTTCGACGTCGTTCCCGGCGACGGTCCCGTCCTGTCGCGCCGCGGACTTTTCGCCCTCGCCGGCGCGGCGGGGGCAGCGGCGCTGGTCGCGCCGGCAACCGCGGAAGCCGCCACACCCGCGACGCCGCGCAGCGCGAGCCCGGCAGCGCCCGAGCCGAGGACGCGGCCCCAGGATCAGGCGCAGGCCCAGGCGCGCGGACAGCAGGCGCGCCGCCAACCTGCCGCACGCGGCGGCGTGCGCCGCCTGTGGATCACGAACATTCACACCGGCGAGAGCTTCAACGGGGTGTACTGGCAGGGCGGTCGCCACGTCCCCGCCGGTTTGCGCCAGCTCAACGTGCTGCTGCGCGACCATCGCTCCGGTGCCATCGCGCGGATCGACCCGCGGCTGTTCGACCTGCTGTCGCAGATGCAGGCGCGGCTGCGGCTGCGCGAGCCGTTCCAGATCGTCAGCGGCTTCCGCTCGCCGGAGACGAACTTCCAGCTCTACATGCAAAGCAGCGGCGTCGCCGAGAACAGCTTCCATACCCGCGGCATGGCGGTGGACATCACCACGCGTTCGCGCAGTTCCGGCCAGCTCGTGCGCGTCGCGCGCGGCATACGCTACGGCGGCGTCGGCTCGTATCGCGGCCAGCGCTACATCCACGTCGACACCGGCCCGGTGCGCACCTGGGTCTATTGACGGCCGCTGGCCGCCGAGGCGGCGGATACGTTGCGAATCATTCTCAATTAGGCTAGCCTCTCGGCTCTGGGGACGAAGGCTTGCGCGCGGGATTGGGGCCAGCGCGCCGGCCCACCATTTCGTCGCCGATCGGGATTGCCACGCCGCCCCACTCTGCGTGGGGACGGGGCCATTTGGCGTGGAGGCTTTGCGGGAACGGCATGTACTTCGACCGGAATCTCTGGGCGGCGACGCAAGGACTGCGCGGACGCATCGCGCTTTCGATCGCGCTCGGCCTGGCCGCCACGGCGGCGGGCTTCGCGCGCTTCGTCCTTCTCGGCATGCTGCTCGCAGGACTGTTCGAGGGCGCTTCGCTCGAAGCAAGCGCGGCACTGGTCGCCGCGATCGCCGCCTCGGTCGTCCTGCGCGGTGCGCTCGACCATGCGCGCACACTGGTCGCCAACGCGACTGCGGCTGCAGTGCAGACGCGGTTGCGCGGCGAGATCTACGACAAGATCGTCGCGCTCGGCCCCGCCTGGTTCGCGGCCGACCGGACCGGCGGCGTCATGCTGTCGATGGTCGACGGGGTCGAACAGCTCCAGACCTTCTTCGGCCAGTATGTGCCGCAGCTCTGCGTCGCGGCGCTCGTCCCGATCGCGATCTTCGCGGTGATCGCATGGTGGGATGTTCCCGTCGCGTCCGTGCTGCTCGGCTTCGCGCTGCTTGCGCTGTTCCTGCCCCTGATCTTCCACCGCCTCGACAAGCGCGCCGGACTGGCCCGGCAGCACGCGTTCAAGACCTTCGGCGAGGAATTCCTCGACGCGATGCAGGGCCTGCCGACGCTCAAGGCGTTCGGCCAGAGCGGCAGTTTCGGCCGCAAGCTCGCGGCGCGCGCCCGTGCGCTGTCGAACACCACGATGTGGGTGCTGTCGACGAGCCTGATGACGCGCGGCGTAACCGACTTCGGCGTGGCGGTCGGGGCGGCGGCAGCGCTCGCGCTCGGCGCCGCCCGCGTCTCGCAGGGCCAGATGTCGCTCGAGGCGCTCCTGGTCGTTCTGATGGCGGGGACCGAGTTGTTCCGCCCGCTGCGCGACCTGCGCGCCGTACTCCATCGCGGGATGGTCGGACAATCGGCCGCCGAGGGCATCAATGCCCTGCTCGCCACCGCCGTGCCGGCCACGGCCGGCAGCGGCACACCGGCCGCGTCGCTCAAGCCGACGATCGCGTTCGAGGCTGTGGGCTTCGCCTATCCCGGCGGACGCGGCGCCGCGCATGATGGCCTCAGCTTCACCGTCGCGGCCGGCGAGCGCGTCGGCATCGTCGGCCCCAGCGGCGCCGGAAAGTCATCGATCGTGCGGCTGCTCCTGCGCCTGCACGACGCGCAGCGCGGCACCGTGCGCATCGGCGGCCACGACGTGACGACGCTCGATCCCGAGACCGTGCGCGGGGCCATCGCGGTCGTTCAGCAGGACACGACGCTGTTCCATGGAACGATCGAGGACAACCTGCGGCTCGGCCGGCCCGACGCAACGCCGGGCGAGATCGAGGCGGCCGCGCGCGCCGCCAACGCGCACGATTTCATCGCCGCGCTGCCGCAGGGATATGCGACCCCGGTGGGCGAGCGCGGCGCGCGGCTTTCCGGCGGCCAGCGCCAGCGCATCGCGATCGCGCGCGCCCTGCTGCGCGATGCGCCGATCCTCATCCTCGACGAGGCGCTGTCGTCGGTCGACGCCGAGAGCGAGGCGCTGATCCAGGCCGCCCTCGACCGGCTGATGCGCGGCCGCACGACCATCATCCTTGCCCATCGCCTGTCGAGCGTGATCGACGCCGATCGCATCCTCGTCCTCGACCAGGGACGCGTCGTCGAGAGCGGTCGCCACCAGGACCTCATCGCGCGCGACGGACCCTACCGCCGCCTCATGGGTGCGCAGGCCGATGCCGCCGCCGACTCCGTCGACGTCATCCTCGCCGACCGGCTTGAAGCCCCCGCCGGCACGCGCGATGCAGACGGTGCCGGCACCCTCGAAGAAACGCCCGCGGAGGCCGCCGAACGGATCGGTTGGCGCGCAACGTTCGCGAGCCTGCTTGCGATCGTGCGGCCATGGCGGACCCAGGTCGGCGCCACGATCGCGTTCAGCATCGGCCGCGTCGCCGCGATGGTCGCCATCGGCGTGATCGGCGCGCTGATCGTCGCCGCGGTGCGCAGCGGCACGGACACCGGCGCGCTGCTGCTGGCGCTGGCGATCGTTGCCCCGCTCGCCGGCCTGCTCCACTGGCTGGAATCGTGGCTCGCCCACGACGTGGCCTATCGGCTCCTCGCCGACATGCGCATCGCGCTCTACCAGAAGCTCGACTCGCTGGCTCCGGCCTATCTAGCGCGACGGCGCTCGGGCGATCTCGTCGCGCTGGCCGCACAGGACATCGAGACCGTCGAATACTTCTTCGCCCACACCATTGCGCCGGCCTTCGTCGCCATCCTCGTTCCCGCGGCGGTCATCCTCGCACTCGCGCTGCTGGCCTGGCCGGTCGCGCTCGCCCTCGCCCCCTTCCTGCTCTATGCAGCGCTGTCGCCGGTGCACGGGCGGCGCCGCATCGACGCGCTCGGCGCGCGTGCGCGCGAAGGACTGGGCGCGATGAGCGCGCATGTCGCCGACACGATCCAGGGCCTGGGCGAGCTGGTCGCCTTCCAGGCCCTCGCGCGCCGGCGCGCGAGCTTTCTCGGCGACGTCGAGCGCTACCAGCGCGACCGCATCGCCCTGCTCGCCGACCTGTCGCGCCAGTCGGCGGCGCTGGAGGTCGCGACCGGCCTCGGCATGCTCGCGGTCGCGGTTACCGGCGCGCTGCTGATCCGCGACGGCGGCCTCGAGCCGGCCGTGCTGCCGCTGCTGATCCTCGTCGCCGGCTCGGCATTCCTGCCGGTTTCGGAGATCGCGCAGGTCGGCCGCCAGCTCGCCGATACGATCGCCTCGACGCGGCGGCTCGCCGTGGTCCACGGAGAGCGGCCGGCGGTGGTCGACGGCCCGCGCACGCCCGCGGAGCCGCCGGGCGGGTCGCGGATCGAAATCGCTCAGGTCGGCTTCACCTATCCCGGGCGCCGGCGGCCCGCCCTCACCGACGTGAGCCTCGACATCGCGGCGGGGTCGATGGTGGCGCTGGTCGGCCCCTCGGGCGCCGGCAAGACGACTCTCGCCAATCTGCTGCTTCGCTTCTGGGATCCGGCGATCGGCGCCATCCGCATCGACGGCGTCGATCTGCGCGACTTCGCGCTCGATTCACTGCGCCGCCAGATTGCGCTGGTCGCGCAGGACACCTATCTGTTCAACGACACGCTCGCCGCCAACGTCCGGCTCGCCCGTCCCGAGGCAGGCGACGACGAGGTGCTGCAGGCGCTCGACCGCGCGGCGCTCGGCGACTTCGTGCGCAGCCTGCCCGAGGGGCTGGCGACGCGCGTCGGCGAACGCGGCGTGCAGCTTTCCGGCGGGCAGCGCCAGCGCGTCGCGATCGCCCGCGCCTTCCTGCGCAACGCCCGCATCCTCATCCTCGACGAGGCGACGTCGCATCTCGACGCCGCGAGCGAGGCCGCGGTACGCGAGGCGCTGTCGCTGCTGATGCGCGACCGAACGACGGTCGTGATCGCGCATCGCCTGTCGACGGTGCGCAATGCGGATCTGATCGCGGTGATCGACGACGGCCGCATCCGCGAGTCCGGCAGCCACGCCGAACTGCTGGCGCGCGGCGGCCTCTACGCCCATCTCGTCAACCGTCAGGGCGGTGCGGCGCGCGGCCGCGCCGCCGGCTGAGTCGTCAGCGGGCCAGCGACGCCGGCACGATGCCGCGCAGCACCGCGGCGCATTGCGGCGGCGCCGGAGGACGCGGACGCGGGCGCACCCTCGTTGCAACGGCGACCTGGGGCGGCGGCGGCCGGAACCACGATTCGAGTTCGTCGCAGCCGTCGCCCGGCGGCAGGGCCGGCTGGCGCACGCAGCCCGGACTGCCGGCCGGGCACGCCATACGGACGTGGAAATGCTCGTCGTGGCCGTACCACGGCCGGATGCGCTGCAGCCACCGGCGGTCGCCGGTGACGATGTTGCACAGTTCGCGCTTGATGGCGAAATTCACGAAGATGCGCTCGACGCGCGGCTGCGTCGCTGCGATCCGCAGCATCTCGACATGCCGGCGGTCGAACTCGCCATAGTCGATCGTGCGATCGCGCCGGACCAGCAACGGCGTCTCGATCACCTCGCGCTGGGCCGCCGGCAAGGGGGCCTTCGGGCGCAGGTTGAACCAGATGTCGACGTCGAGCCCGTTCTGGTGGCTGGCATGGCCATAGGGCATGCGCCCGCCGCGCGGCTGGCCCATGTCCCCGACATAGATGGCCGGAAAGCCGCGCTGGGCGAGCTGCGCGGCGAGATCGACGACGAACTCGACCGTATCGGGATGGCCCCAATAGCGGTTGCGCGACACGCGCACGGCCTGATAGCCGCGGCCCTCGAGCGGCAATTGCACCGCACCGGCAATGCAGCCGTTCGCGGCACCGCCGAAAACCTGCGGCGGGCCGGAACTCGGCCGGCCGACGGTTTCCCAGGTCTGCGCCGTCGCGGGCCCGGCCGCGCACGTCGCCGCGAACCCGCCGGCGAAAAACAGGCCCCGCCAGAAACTGCGCCCCATCTTTCAGTACCCTCCGCCGCCACCGCCCGCCGTGTACGGATCGGCGAACGCATTGCGGCCGGACGCAGCGCGCGCCAGTTCGACCGCTTCGATTTCCACCCGCACGTCTTCGCTGCCGGTGATGCAGATCGACCCGAACACGGTATCGACCGACGCGACTGCGAGCACCGCATCATTCGGCCGCCGCGCGAGTTCGGCAAGGCTTTCCGGCGTGAATCGTTCGACCGATACACGGAAGCCCGCGCAGCGTTCGCCCGCTCCCTGGCCGGGCTCGGTCGGGCCCTTGCTCAGGACGACCTGATGCCCGAGCGACGGCGCGAACCGCGCAGGGGTGATGAACGCCGGCTGATATGCGGCGACGAAGGCAACCGCGACGCGGCCGGGGTCGTAATCCGAGTCGTACGCGATCGCATCGGTGATGTAGCGGCCGGCCACGGACTCGGCCTCGCTGCCGTGGAAACGGACCGGCGCAGGCGCCGCGGCACCGGAGGCCGCAGCCAGCAAGGCAAACACGGAGATCGCGCGCCGCATCGATGCCGCCTCGGCGATGGGATGCCGCACCACCGTAGCGCCGCCAAGGGGCGCGCGACAAGCCCGGCGCGCCCACCGATCCCTAGTCGAGGATGCGGCCGTTCTGCAGCGCGTGCTTGATCGCGAACGCGGCGACTTCGGGCGCCAGCGAGAACTCGAGGCCGACGCTGTCGTTGCGCTGCCAGGCGACCCGGCTCGGAAAGCGGCCGACGCCGACGATCCGCAGCTGCACCGACACGTCTGCGCGCGCGAGATCATCGATCTTGATGCGCGCCCCGCCAACCGAAAGGTTCAGCACGGTGCATTTGCGCTCGCCGTCCGGCGTCGTGACGACGGCCGGCCAGATCACTGCGCTGCGGCGGTGGCGGCGCTTCTCGATACCGCTTTGCGTTGCCGAAGCTGTCGCAGCCGGGTCAGTCATGGCGGGCCTCCTCGATCAGCTCGCGAATGCAGCCACCGGCCGCCGATCGCGGAGCGATTGCAGACGGGCGAAAGCCACCTCGACGGCGGCAACATCCTCGCGCTTCTCGTCGGTGGCCGCGCCGCCACGGCGAGTCAGTGCCGCTTCAAGCGCGCGCAGCAGGTGCTCCGCGACTTCGAGTTCGCTGCGGTCGCACGCCTGGTTGAACGCGCTGAGGATCTTGTCGCTGAGTCGGCGGGTGTAGTCGGTCATCGGAACGGCGCCCCCTGAAAGGCTGCAGTGCCCGCAAGGGCGCTGGTCGGCATTCGTCTAAAATCCGCCGCAACCCCTTAAGACTCCGTAAATGGGCGCCCTGTAACCTTGCACTCACGGTGCGGTTGTGTGCGTCCTGTCCGCGCGCCGCCCCAGGCTGCGAATGGCGGAGAGGAATGCGCGATCGCCGGGCACATCACCGCTACGTCGTCGACCTGCCCACGCACATCGTGGTCAACGGGCAGGCCGTCGCGTGCCGGCTTGTCGACATGTCGCGCGGCGGTGCGCTGATCGAAGCGCCCGTACCCGTCACCGTCGGCGATCGGGTGCTGCTGGACCTGCCCGAGCAGGGGCACGTGATCGCGACGATCGTGCGCACCACGCCGGTAAGCTTCGCACTCGCCTTTGCCGGCACCGTCATCCTATCGATGGCCGGCGATGACGACGAGTCCGTGATCCCGGACGGTCACGCGCTGCGTTGGATCATGTAGAGCATTTCGCCGGTGATTTCGGCGGGCTTCAACGACGAACCCCTTGCGTCGCCACGACAAAGCGGCGATACATGGTTACCTCAACTCAGGGGTTACCACATATGAAGAAGATCGTTCTCGCCCTTTCTGCGTCGCTTCTCCTCGCAGCCTGCGCCCAGGATCAGGCCGCCGCTCCGGCACCTGCTCCGGCTCGGGCCGCCACCCCGGCGGTCGCTGCGGCCGCGCCGGCCGCGCGCACTGCGACGGTCAGCGCGACCACGGCGAATCTCCGCGCCCAGCCGAACAACCGTGCGCGCGTTCTTGCTCGCCTTCGCCGCGGCACCGAAGTTCAGGTCATGGAAACTTCGGGCCAGTGGACCAAGGTCATGTCCGGCTCGAACGAAGGGTACATCTTCTCGCGCAGCCTGCGTTAGCTGCCGGCGGTCCGCGCCGCTTCGGCCGGACTGCAGTGAGAGACGGAAAGGCCGCCGGGTTCCGGCGGCCTTTTTCGTTGCCGGCATCGCGTATCATGCAGCGATGACCGTCGCCGCACCGCTAACGATCGAAATCACGGGCGCCGCAAGCGTCTCGGGACTATGGCAGCGGCCCGACCGGGCCACCGCCTGCCTCGTGCTCGCCCACGGTGCCGGTGCAGGCATGACCCACCGGGCGATGGCCGCGATTGCCGATGGCCTCGACGCGCGCGGCATCGCGACGTTGCGCTACCAGTTCCCCTACATGGAGCACGGGTCGAAGCGCCCAGACCAGCCGGCGACCGCCCACGGCGCCGTCCGCGCGGCCGTCGCCGAAGCCGCGCGGCGCGCCCCCGACCTGCCGCTCTTCGCCGGCGGCCGCTCGTTCGGCGGGCGCATGACCACGCAGGCGCAGGCGCTCGCAGCGCTCCCCGCGGTGCGTGGGCTGGTGCTGTTCGCCTTTCCGCTCCATCCCGCGCGCAAGCCGTCGGACGAGCGCGCGGCACATCTCGCCGGCGTCACGCTGCCGATGCTGTTCCTGCAGGGGACGCGCGATGCGCTCGCGACGACCGATCTGCTGCGGCCGGCCATCGCACGTCTCGGCCCGCGCGCGACGCTGCACCTCGTTGCCGATGCCGACCACGACTTCCACGTCCCTTCGCGCTCGGGCCGCCGCGATGTCGACGTGCTCGCCGAAATCCTCGACGCGGCCGCGCGCTGGATGACGGCACGCTGAAGCGCTACGCGAACGCCTTGGCGTAGATCTCGGGCTTGAAGCCGACGATCAGCGTGCCGCCGATGTCGAGCACCGGCCGCTTGATCATGCCGGGCTGCGCCAGCATCAGCGCGATCGCCTTCTTCTCGGTAAGGCCGTCCCGGTCCGACTCCGGCAGCTTGCGGAAGGTCGTGCCGGCGCGGTTGATCAGCACCTCCCAGCCGACCTTGCCGGCCCAGGCTTCGAGCACGTCGCGCGCGATGCCCTGCGTCTTGTAGTCGTGAAATGCATGGGCGATGCCGTGGGCATCGAGCCATGCCCGCGCCTTCTTCATCGTATCGCAGTTCTTGATGCCGTGGATCGTCACCACCTTCGCCTTCGCCATTGCGCGTCTCGCCCTCGTCATGGATCTCCGGCCGCCACCCTATCATGACGGCGTCAGTCCCCGGCGGGCGGAAGCGCCTCGCTCTGCGCCGCGAGCCTTTGTACGAGGTCGGGTGAGACGTGCCGGGCGAGCCTGCCCTGCGCACGGCGCCACACCGGGATCGCCGCCTCCAGCCGCCGCGCCCCGGCCTCGGTAAGCCACACCGCGCGCCGCCGCAGATCGCTCTCGACCAGCGCGATCTCGATCAGCCCCGCGCTCTCGAGCGTGCGCAGGTTGCGTGACAGCGTCGACTGCTCGAGGCCGCTGCGCGCCGCGAGCACGCCGAGCGTGTCGTCGGCCAGCGACGCGATCTGCGCCAGGAGCCCGAGTTGCGCCACGGTGAAGCCGGTATCCGCGATCTCGCGCTCCAGGAACTGGCTGATCCGCCGCGCCGCAAGCCTGACGTTCCAGCCGGCGCACGTCTCGACCAGCGCCGCCGCATCGGTGCGCAGGGTCTTTTGCGGTTGCTTCGGGACCTTCATAGTTATATGTATATACATATAATGTAGCTGCATGGAAACCGGAGATTGGATCCGACCGCCATGACCGAGCCCAAGCTGAAGCGCGTCTATGCCCCGCCGGACCCTGACGACGGCGTGCGCATCCTGGTCGACCGGCTGTGGCCGCGCGGCCTCGCACGCGACAAGGCGCGGATCGACCTCTGGCTCAAGGACGCCGCGCCGAGCGATGGGCTGCGCAAGCGCTTCCACGGCAAGCCCGACGATTGGCACGCGTTCTGCGCCGCCTACGCCGCCGAACTGGAGAGCGCGACGGCGCAAGCGGCGGTGCGGGAGATCCGCGACCGCCTGCGGCGGGGACCGGTCACCCTGCTCTATGCATCGCGCGACGAGCAGCGCAACAACGCGCTCGCGCTGAAGACCTGGCTGGAACGCCACCGCAAGAAGGACAAGCGACCATGAGCACCGTGTTGCCAGACATCCTGCACCGCATCGGCAACACGTCGCTGGTGGCATTGCGCCACGTCGTGCCCGCCGGCAGCGCGCGCATCCTGCTCAAGCTCGAAAGCGAGAATCCGACCGGCAGCATGAAGGACCGCATGGCCCTCGCCATGGTCGAGGCGGCCGAGGCGGATGGCCGCCTGCCCGCGGACGGTGCCGTCGTCGAATACACCGGCGGCAGCACCGGGGTGTCGCTGTCGCTCGTCTGCGCGGTGAAGCGCCATCCGCTGCACATCGTGACCTCGGACGCGTTCGCGCCGGAGAAGCTCGAGCACATGCGGCGCCTCGGCGCCGCGTTGCAGATCGTGGCGAGCGACGGCGGCCGCATGACGGAGAAGCTGACCCGCGACATGATCGAGGCCGCGCGCGTGATCGCCGAACGCACCGGCGCGTTCTGGACCGACCAGATGAAGAACACCGACCAGCTCGCGGCCTATCACAGGATGGCCGACGAGCTTTGGCGCCAGACCGGCGGCCGCATCGACGCCTTCGTCCAGAGCGTCGGCACCGCGGCGTCGCTGCGCGGAACGAGCGAGGCCCTGCGCCGCCATGACGGCCGCATCCGCATCGTCGCCGTCGAGCCCGCCGAATCCGCGGTCCTCTCCGGTGGCCCGACCGGCGCGCACAAGATCGACGGCGTCGGTGCCGGCTACGTCGTGCCGCTGTGGCGCGGCAACCTCGCCGACCGGATCGAGACGGTCTCGACCGACGAGGCCGGCGCGATGGCGCGGCGGCTCGCGCGCGAGGAAGGGCTGTTCGGCGGCACCTCGACCGGCGCCAACGTCGCCGCCGCGCTGCGGCTGGCCGCGGAACTCGGGCCCGCCGCGACCGTCGTCACCGTGATGTGCGACACCGGCATGAAGTACCTCAGCCGGCGATGAGAGGGCTCAGCCCGCGCACGCCTCCCGCACGCACATGCGCAGCCAGCGATGGGCCGGATCGGCATCGAGCCGCGGGTGCCAGAGCAGGGAGACGGTGACCTCCGGCGCGGCGATCGGAAGCGCAAAGCTGTGCATGCCGGCACGCAGGCCTGCGGTGTGCCGCTCGGGAACGCTGGCGATCAGGCCCGAGGCGCGGGCGAGCGCCAATGCGGCCGAAAAGCCGCCGACGATCGCCACAATCCGCCGCTCCAGCCCGAGCGGCTGCAAGGCTTCGTCGACCGGGCCCCGGTCGAGACCGCGCCGCGAGACGCCGATGTGCAGCCCGGCCGCATAGCGGGCGGGCGTGATCCTGCCCCGGCTGAGCGCGTGCCCCTTGCGCACCGCGCCGATGAAGCGGTCGCGGAACAGCGCCTGCGCGCGCACCTCCGGACCCGTCGCCCCGCCGAGCACGCCGGTTTCCAGGTCGACCGTCCCGTCGCGGAGGGAGGCGCTGTCCTTGTCCGTCTTCTGCACGAAGCGCAGCCGCACGCCGGGCGCCTCCGCGCCGACGCGCGCGATCAGCTGCGCGCCGAAGGTCTCGACGAAGCCCTCGCTGGTGCGCAGCGAGAACGTCCGGACGAGCTGCGCGAGGTCGAGCGCTTCGGCGGGGCGCAGAACCGCCTCCGCATCCTGCACGATCGGACCGACCCGCTCGCGCAGCGCGATCGCGCGCGGCGTCGGAACGAGGCCGCGTCCGGCCCGGACCAGCAGCGGGTCGCCGGTGGCCGCGCGCAGGCGCGCCAGCGCCCGGCTCATCGCCGACGGGCTGAGGCGCAGCCGCCGGGCCGCGCGCGCGACGCTGCCTTCGGCGAGCAGGACGTCGAGGGTGACGAGCAGGTTGAGATCGGGCCGCGACATGTGCCGACCATAGCACGGCCCGATCGGGATGTGGCGTCAGACGCACGAATAAAGTGCAAATGGTGCGTATTCCGCCATGTGATCCCGGCGCCTAGGCTTGCGACGGCTCCAATTCCGGAGCCGCCACGATACGGAGTTTACGGTGAAACCAATCCTTGCAGCACGCGACGACGACGCCGGACGGGCGCGGCAGACCGCCTCGGTCCGCTGGGCGCTTGCCGGCCTGTCGCTCTCGATGCTGCTGTCCTCGCTGGGCACCAGCATCGCCAATGTCGCGCTGCCGACCCTGGCCGAGGCGTTCGGCGCGTCCTTCCAGGCGGTCCAGTGGATCGTGCTGGCCTATCTCCTCGCCATCACCACCCTCATCGTCAGCGCCGGACGGCTCGGCGACATCGTCGGCCGCCGCCGGCTGCTGCTGGCGGGGATCGCCGTGTTCACGGGCGCCTCGGTGCTGTGCGGCGCCGCGTCCACGCTCGAGTTGCTGATCGCCGCCCGGGCGGCGCAGGGCGCCGGCGCGGCCGTGATGATGGCGCTCACCATGGCGTTCGTCGGCGACACGGTGCCGAAGGCAAGGACCGGCAGCGCCATGGGCCTGCTCGGCACGATGTC
>JAEUKZ010000223.1 GCA_016793045.1 Alphaproteobacteria bacterium | reverse complement strand
TTTCTGCTGTCGTTGGCGCTTATCGGCGCAACGGCCGGCGCGGCTCTGGCTCAGGGCTGCGATACCCGGTTCCAGATCGTCAATCAGACCGATCAGGCCGTCCGCGAGATCTACATCGACCCGTCGTCGCTGCCGAACTATACGGTCGACCGCCTCGGCCAGAACGTGCTGCAGCCCGGACAGGCGTTCAACGTCACGCCGAACCAGGGCGGGCTGTGGGACATCAAGGTCATCATGATGAACAACGCCGCCGCGGAGCTGCGGCAGGTGAATGTCTGCCAAATCTCGCGCGTGAACGTCACACCGAACGGCTTGGTGGCCCAGTAGTCGGCGCTGCTTGGCGGGGCGGATCTGTGCATCCGCCCCGTTCGCACTGCCGGAGCGCTCAGGCTCCCGCGCGCTCGGTCGTGGCCGCCTCGATCGGTCCAAGGCCGGCAGCGCGGAGAATCGCGAAGCCGCTGTAGCCGTCGGCGTGCAGCGTCTTGAGCTGACGGCCGAAATTCTTCTCGCGCGGCAGCAGCGTCACTTCGTCGCCGGCCGCGCGCAGGCGCGCCGCCTCGGCGAGCCCGCGTGCCGGCGGCACGTCGCCGTCGACGATGATGGCGATGCGCCTTGCCGGAGCAGTCGCGGCCGCCGCCGC
Source organism: Alphaproteobacteria bacterium (assembly GCA_016793045.1). Lineage (GTDB taxonomy): Bacteria > Pseudomonadota > Alphaproteobacteria > CACIAM-22H2 > CACIAM-22H2 > JAEUKZ01. The sequence continues at coordinate 5,300 of JAEUKZ010000223.1, read as the reverse complement.
TTCTTCCTGCAGGATCGTGATGATGCGCTCGAAGCCGATCGAGAAGCCGCAGGCGGGCACGTCCTCGCCGATCAGCCGGCCGATCATCTTGTCGTAGCGCCCGCCGCCCGCGATCGAGAACGGATAGTCCTTGTAGACGATCTCGAAGACCGGCCCGGTGTAGTATCCCATGCCGCGCACCAGCGTTGGGTCGAGCTGGACGCGGTAGGAGCCGCCCGAAGCGGCGGCGAGTGCCTCCGCGATCGACGCGAGTCCGTCATAGACCGCTGCTTCGTCGGCGCCCGGCGCCAGCGCGGCGCGAAATGCAGCAGCATCCGCCAGCGGCGCGGTCAAGCCGGCGAGGACCGCGTCGAGCGAGGCGACCGCCGCCTCGTCATGGCCGTGCGCGCGCAACTCGGCGACCACGCCGTCGCGGCCAATCTTGTCGAGCTTGTCGACGCTCACGAACACTGCGCCATGGCGGTCTTCCGCGAAGCCGCAGCGCCGCGCCAGACCTTCGAGGACGCGGCGATCGTTGAGCCGGATCGTGAAGTCGCGGAAGCCGACCTTCTGCAGCGCCGCCGCGGTCGCCGCGCACAGTTCGACCTCGACGAGTGCGGCACCGGAGCCGATGACGTCGATGTCGCACTGGACGAACTGCCGGAAGCGGCCGCGCTGCGGGCGTTCGGCGCGCCACACGGGCCCCATCTGGATCGCCTTGAACAGCCGCGGCAGCTTCGCCCGGTTGTGCGCGTAGTAGCGCACCAGCGGCACGGTCAGGTCGAAGCGCAGGCCGAGATCGACCAGCGCGTCCAGCGATTGGGCCTTCGCCCAGTCCTCGACCTCCTCGCCGCGCTTCAGGATCTTGAAGATCAGCTTCTCGTTGTCGCCGCCCTGGCCCGCCGTGAGGTTGCGGATGTTCTCCACCGCCGGGGTTTCGATGTGGCGGAAGCCCCAGGCGACATAGGTATCGAGAATGGCGGCGCTGACACGGTCGCGCAGCGCCACCTCATCCGGCAGCAGGTCGCGCATGCCGCGGGGCGGAACGACAAGATCCTTGGCGATCGCCATAGTGAAGGTCGGCGCGGCGGGCCGCGCCGCTCCAGCCTTACTTGGTTTCCTTCGCCGCGGCGGCGGGCGCAGCTTCGGCCTCCGGCGCGTCGGCGGTCGGCGCGACATAGCCGGTCTTTTCGGTGATGCGCGCCGACTTGCCCGTGCGGCCGCGCAGGTAATAGAGCTTCGCGCGCCGCACGTCGCCGCGGCGGACGACCTCGATGCCGGCGATGCGCGGGCTGTAGAGCGGGAACACGCGCTCGACCCCTTCGCCGAACGAAATCTTCCGCACGGTGAACGACGAGCTCATGCCCGCGTTGCTGCGGCCGATGCACACGCCCTCGAAGGCCTGCACGCGCTCGCGCGTTCCTTCGACCACCTTGACGCTGACTCGCAGCGTGTCGCCCGGGCCGAAATCCGGAACCGAACGTTCGGCGGTGAGCTTGGCGATCTGCTCGCGCTCGAGCTGTTCAAGAATGCTCATTTCGTCTTCTCCTTCGTTTCGCTGTTCGGGTGTTCATGCGACGCCCGGCGGGCCCAGAGGTCCGGGCGACGCTCGCGCGTCGTCCGCTCGGCCTCTTCGCGCCGCCAGGCGCGGATGTTTTCGTGGTGGCCGGAGGTCAGAACCTCGGGCACCGACCGGCCGTGCCAGACCTGCGGCCGGGTGTATTGCGGGTATTCGAGCAGGCCGTCGGCGAAGCTCTCCTCGTCGGCCGACGCATGCTCGCCCATCACGCCGGGCAGGAGGCGGATGCAGGCGTCGAGCAGCACGATTGCCGCGGGCTCACCGCCCGACAGGACGACGTCGCCGACCGAGATTTCCTCCAGCCCGCGCTCGTCGACCACGCGCTGGTCGACGCCTTCGAAGCGGCCGCACAGCAGAGTAACGCCGGGCCCATCGGCGAGCGCGCGCACGCGCTCCTGGGTCAGCTTGCGGCCCCGTGCGGACAGATAGATGCCGGGTCCCGTGCCGCCTGCCCCGGCGAACGCCGCGTCGATGACGTCTGCGCGCATCACCATGCCGGGTCCGCCGCCGAACGGAATGTCGTCGACGCTGCGGTGCTTGTCCGTCGCGTAGTCGCGGATGTCGACGACGTCGAGCGTCCAGCGCCCGTCGCCGAGCGCGCGGCCGGCCAGCGAATGGCCGAGCGGGCCCGGAAACATCGCCGGGAAGATCGTCAGCACCGTGGCGCTCCAGGGCGTCATGCCGCTGCCCCCGGCTGATCGGGACCGGCTAGCTCGGCGGCGGCGTCCTCCGCCTTCACCTCGACCTCGGCAGGCGGGTCGACGACGATCCGGCCGGCGGCGACGTCGACCTCCGGCACGATGCGCTTGCTGAACGGCAGCATCAGCGCGGGCGCGTCGGCGCGCTCGATCTCGACGATGTCGCCAGCGCCGAAATTGTGCATCGCCTTGACGCGGCCGATCGGCGTTCCGTCGGTCGTGATGGCCGCCAGGCCGACAAGGTCGGCGAGGTACCATTCGCCGCGCTTCGGCTTCGGCAACACGTCGCGCGCCACGTAGAGCTCGAGCCCCTTCAGCGCCTCCGCCTGGTCACGATCCTCGACGCCGTCGATGCGCGCGATCAGCAACCCGCGCACCGCGCCGCGCAGCTTCAGGCGGAAGCTGCGCATACCGGTCCGGTCGCCCAACGGCCCATAGGAGGCGACGGCGCGCGGGTTCGCGGTGAAGCTCTTGATCTTGAGCTCCCCCTTCACCCCATGCGCGCCGGCCACCACGCCGACGAGGATGCGACGGTCCTGGGTCATCGGACGATCGTGCTTCTAGCGCCTGCTCCGCCGGCTCAGGCCTGCGCGCCTTCGGCGGCCTTCGCGGCGGCTTCGGCGGCGGCCTTGGCGCGCTCCTGCGCCTTCGCCTTCGGGGCGGACTTCTTCGGCTGCTCGTGGATCACCGGCTTCTCGGCGAGCTTGGCGTTGTAGAGGAACAGCTGCACGCGCTCGGACGGCGTCGCGCCCATCTTGATCCAATGCTGCAGTCGCTCGGTCTTCAGCACCACGCGCTTCTCGTCTTCGCGCGGGAGCATCGGATTGTAGGTCCCGACGATCTCGAGGAAGCGGCCGTCGCGCGGGCTGCGGCTGTCGGCGATCACGATGCGATAGAACGGGCGCTTCTTGGCGCCGGCGCGGGTCATGCGGATGCGAAGTGCCATGGGTTTCCGGTTTCCTTTCGTGGGCGTGTAGCGATCGGGTTGAAGTTACGAAGTTCAGCTTTTCGGGAACTGGTCCGAGAACGTGCCCGGAGCGTGGCAGACGGCCTCGATCTTGTGGCCGTCGGGATCGAAGACGAAGGCGGCGTAGTAGTTCGGATGGTATTCGGGGCGCAGGCCCGGCCTGCCCTCGTCGCGCCCGCCGCCGGCCAGCGCCGCGCGATGGAAGGCGTCGACCGCAGGCCGGTTCGGCGCCACGAAGGCGAGATGATGGCCCGCCGGCGGCGCCGCCTGGCCGTAGCCGCCGTAGATCCAGAAGGCCGGCTTCTGCGGCGGGCCGTAGCCCGTGTAGGACTTGCCCTCGTGCTCGAAATCCATCACCCGGCCATAGCCGAGCGTCGGCAGCACCGCATCGTAGAAGGCGCGGGCGCGCGCGATGTCGCTGACGACGATGGAGACGTGATCGAGCATGGGCTAGCGCCGGAACAGGCTCGAAATGCCGGCGCGCATCATGCCCTTCTGGCCGAGCTTGCTGACCTGCTTGACCATGCGGCTCATTTCCATGAACTGCTTGACCAGGCGGTTGACGTCCTCGACCGAGGTGCCCGAGCCCGTCGCGATGCGGCGGCGGCGGCTGCCGTTGAGCAGCTTCACGTTCTTGCGCTCGGCCCGCGTCATCGAAGCGATGATCGCTTCCTGTCGGCGCACAAGCCGGTCGTCGACCTTGGCGTCGGCCATCTGCTGCTTGATTTTGCCGATGCCAGGCAGCATGCCCATCACGCCGGAAAGGCCGCCCATCTTGCGCAGCTGCTTGAGCTGTGCCGCCATGTCGTCGAAATCGAACTCGCCCTTCTGGACCTTCTTGGCGAGCGCCTCGGCGTCCTCACGCTCGACCGTCTCGGCCGCCCGTTCGACCAGGCCGACGACGTCGCCCATGCCGAGGATGCGGCCGGCGATCCGGTCGGGGTGGAAGACGTCGAGCGCATCGAGCTTCTCGCCGAGGCCGATCAGCTTGATCGGCCGGCCCGTGACCGCGCGCATCGACAGCGCTGCGCCGCCGCGCGCGTCGCCGTCGACGCGGGTCAGCACGATGCCGGTGACGCCGATCTTCTCGTTGAACGCTTTGGCCGTATTGACCGCGTCCTGGCCGGTCATCGCGTCGACGACAAGCAGCGTCTCGGCCGGCTTCACCGCGTCGCGCACGGACGCCGCCTCGGCCATCAGCTCCTCGTCGATCGACAGTCGACCGGCGGTGTCGAGCAGGACGACGTCGTAGCCTTCCTTGGCGCCGGTTTCCATCGCGCGCCGCGCGATTGCGACCGGGTCCTGTCCGGCGACGATCGGCAGGGTCGGCACATTGGCCTGCGTGCCGAGAACGGCCAACTGCTCCTGCGCCGCGGGGCGGCGCACGTCGAGCGAAGCCATCAGCACTTTCTTCTTGTCGCGCCCGACCAGGCGCAGCGCGAGCTTCGCCGTCGTGGTCGTCTTGCCTGAGCCCTGCAGGCCGACCATCAGGATCGGCACCGGCGGGGTCGCGCGCAAATTGATTTCGGACGCCGCGGCGCCGAGCGTGTCGACGAGATGGTCGTGAACGATCTTGATGACCATCTGGCCGGGCGTGACCGAGCGGATCACGTCCTGGCCGACCGCCTTCATCCGCACGCCGAGGATGAAGTCCTTGACCACCGGCAGCGCGACGTCGGCTTCGAGCAGCGCCACGCGCACTTCGCGAAGGGCCGCATCGACGTCAGCCTCCGACAGCGCGCCGCGCCGCTTCAGGCGGTCGAAGACGGCCCCGAGCTTCTGGGTCAGATTCTCGAACATCGTTCCGGTCGGTCGCTCCGCTCAAAGCACGAACGCCCCGGTGCGCGACACTCGCGGACCGGGGGAGATCGCCACTTGGCGACCCAAGGGCGCTTTATCCCTTGGAATGCGCGGTGTTATAGGCGGAGGGGATTGCGGCCGTCAAGGCGGGCGAAATCGCCGGCGCGTCAGGGCCTTACGGACTGCCGGCGGAACCCTCCGCGCGGCGATGACGCCACGCGGAGGGCCGGCCCGGTCACGCCGCCCGGCGCGGCAGCGCCACCACGGGGAAGTCGAT
>JAEUKZ010000192.1 GCA_016793045.1 Alphaproteobacteria bacterium | reverse complement strand
ACAGGGAGAGCGCGTTTGGCACTGGCAGCGATTCTGTTCGACACCGGCCGCGTGCGCGAGATCGAGGGGCCGCTCGCCTGGGTCGTGCGGCCCTATGCGGCGCTGATCGCGCTCGGCGTCATCTACGCCTCGGTCGACGTCACCGTCGACCTGCTGTCGGCGACGATCGTCTTCCTCGCCGCGATCCTGGTGCTCAGCTTCCTGTGCATCACGCCCGGGCCGCAGAGCGACGAATCGACGCTGCCGTGGTACGACTACATGCTCGCCGGCGCGGCGCTGGCGACCGGCGCCTATCTCTTCCTCAATCTCGCGACGATCACCAACCGCATCTCGCTGCTCGACGAGCTGACGCCGCTCGACATGGCCTTCGGCTCGCTGCTGCTGCTGCTGATGCTCGAGGTGTCGCGGCGCACCACCGGCACCGGCCTCACCGGCATCGTGCTGCTGTTCTTCGCCTACAACCTGTGGGGCCACGTCCTGCCCGGCGCCTTCGGCCACGGCTACATCGCCTACGACCACTTCCTCGACACCGTCGCCTTCACCACCGACGGCATCTTCGGCGCCCCCTTGCGCGTCTGCGCCACCTACGCCTTCCTGTTCGTGCTGTTCGGCACGATCCTCAACCGCGCCGGCGGCGGCGACTTCTTCTTCAACCTCGCGGCGCGCGCGACCGGCCGCTCGACCGGCGGTCCGGCCAAGGTCGCCGTCGTGTCGTCGGGCCTCTACGGCATGATCTCGGGCAACCCGGTCGCCGACTGCGTGACCACCGGCTCGGTCACCATCCCGGCGATGAAGCGCCTCGGCTATCCCGCCCCGCTCGCCGCGGGCATCGAGGTCGCGGCCTCGGCGGGCGGCAGCCTCGCCCCGCCGGTGATGGGTGCGGCGGCGTTCATCATGGCCGAGTTCACCGGCATCCCCTACGCGCAGATCGCGGTCGCCGCAATCCTGCCGGCGCTGCTCTACTATTTCGGCATCTTCGTCCAGGTGCACCTGAGCGCGCGGCGCTATCAGCTGCGCGGCCTCACCGATGCCGAGATGCCGACGCTCGGCCGCGCGATCTCGGACGGCTGGACCTTCCTGATCCCGCTCGCGGTGCTCGTCGGCGCGATCGCCGTCGGCTACTCCGCGAGTCTGACCGCGCTCGCCTCCATCGTCGCGCTGCTCTTCGCGGTGATGCTGCGCAAGTCGACGCGGCTGGGGCCGCGCCAGATCTTCGCCGCGCTGGTCGAGTCGACGATGAGCATGGTCCCGGTCGCCGGCGCCTGCGCCGCCGCGGGGCTGATCGTCGCCGCGATGACGATGACCGGCCTCGCCCAGAAATCCGCCGACCTCATCACCATCATCACCGGCGACAACCTGCTGCTGTCGCTGGTCATGGCGGCGTTCGTGACGACCGCGCTCGGCCTCGGCCTGCCGACCTCGACCTCGTACATTCTCGGCGCGGTGCTGACCGCGCCCGTGGTCATGCGCTACGGCGCCTCGCAGCTCGCCGCGCACATGTTCATCCTCTACTACGCGGTGCTCTCGGCGGTGTCGCCGCCGGTCGCGGTCGCGGCCTACGCCGCCGCCGCGATCGCCAAGGCGAGCCCGATCGCGATCTCGATGCAGGCGACGCGCTTCTGCATCGTCGCCTTCGTGGTCCCGTTCTCCTTCGCCTTCCACGAAGGCCTGCTGCTGCGCGGCGATCCGCTCGCCATCGTCGCGGCGCTTGCCGCGGCGGCGACCGGCGTCATCCTGCTGGGCGTCGCGGTCGAAGGCTTCATCCACCGCCCGCTCGGAAAGGCGGCGCGCCTGCTGTTCGGCGTCGGCGGCCTCACCTTCTTCGGGCCGTCGCCGCTGCTGATGGCCGCCGGGGCCGCCGCGGCCGCGTGCGGCTACCTCCTCTATCGCGTCGCGCCGCACCCGGCGGGCAGCGGCGCCCGGCCCCCGACGTGAACGCGTGACCGCCGCCACCGCGCCGGCCGGCCCGCAATCATGAGCGCGCGCGCGGTCGCCGCCAGAATCGCCGCGCGGCCCGGCGCCGCCGCGCTCGCGGCGTCGGTGCTCGTCCTGTCGATCTACGCCCTGCTGCGCGGCCAGGCCGACTGGCACAAGGTCTATGTCGATGGCGCCCGGGCCTTCTGGGCCGGCGCGGACCCCTACGCCGCGGGCCTCGGCTTCGTCTACCCGCCGGGCGCCCTGCTGCTCGGGCTGCCGCTGGTCGCGGCGCCGGCCGGAATTGCGCGGCTGGCCTATGTCGCCGTCAACGCGGCGGCGCTGTTCGCGCTCTGGATCCACGCCTGGCGGCTCAGCGGCGGCACGCCCGGCGACGGCTGGAGCCGGCGCGACACCGTCGTCGCGGCCTTCGGCTGCCTGGTCGGCGCGCGCTTCGTCACGGACGTCCTCGAACACCAGCAGACGGACATTGTCGTCGTCGCGCTTGTCGCCGCGGCGGGCGGGCTGGCCTGGCGCGAGCGCTGGACCGTGGCCGGGCTGTGCTGCGGGATCGCCGCCGCGATCAAGGCCACGCCGCTGATCGTCCTCGGCTACTTCGTGCTGCGCCGGCGCTGGGGCGCGGCGGCAGCGATGGTGGCGGCCCTGCTGGCGGCGAGCCTGCTGCCGGACCTCATCGCGCCCGCCCCCGGCGGCCGGCCGTGGCTCGCGCACTGGCTCGACGGCATCGTGCGCGCGCCGCTCCTCGGCGATGCGCTCGGCCACTGGTTCACCGTGCCGGTGCTCAACCAGTCGCTCCCCGGAACGCTGTTCCGTCTGGTGATGCTGCAGTGGCCCGCCACCGTGGCGGACCATTTCGGCGTCGGCATCGCGGCGGTGCCGCCGCCGGTGGCGCCCGGACAATTCGCCGCGCTGGCGCGCGCGGCACAGGTCGCCGTGGTCGCGCTCGGCTTCGCCGCGATCGCCTGGCAGCACTGGGGCGGTCGCCGCGCGCTCGCCGGCACGGCGCCCGCGCCGGGATTCGATACCGCGATCCTGCTGCTGCTGATGGTCCTGGCCTCGCCGGCCTCCAGCAAGCCGCATTTCCTCGCGACGCTGCCCGCCGCGCTCTGCCTCGCGCGCGAGGCGATCGTCGCGCACGATCGCCGGGCGTTCGCCAGCGTGGCCGCGGCGGCGCTCCTGATGACGTTCAGCAACCGCTCCTTGGTCGGCCGCGCGATCGGCGAGCCGATGCAATGGGCGGGCGCGATCACCTGGGCGGCCGTGATCCTGCTCGCCGGCTGTGCCGCCGTCATGGTCCGCCGCGGGGGCGGCCGACGCGAGGCTTGACCGCACCGCGCGACCTGTCAAAAACGGTCCGTGAGCGTCCCCCAGCAGAGGCCGTCATGAACCCGACCGAGATCGCCGAAACCACCGCCCGCATCCTGATCGAGACCCAGGCGATCCAGTTCAATGCGGCAAAGCCTTTCATCTTCGCCTCCGGACTCGCCTCGCCGACCTATTGCGACTGCCGCAAGCTGATCTCCTTCCCGCGCGCGCGCACGAAGCTGACGGCCATGATGGTCGAGACCATCGAGCGCGAGATCGGCTTCGAATCGATCGACTCGGTGGCCGGCGGCGAGACCGCAGGGATCCCGATCGCCGCCTGGATCGCCGACCGCATGGCGCTGCCCATGCTCTACGTGCGCAAGAAGCCCAAGGGCTACGGCCGCAATGCCCTGGTCGAGGGCAGGCTCGCGGAAGGCCAGCGCGTGCTGCTGGTCGAGGATCTCGCGACCGACGGGGGCTCGAAGATCCATTTCATCCAGGGGCTGCGCGACGCGGGCGCGATCGTCGGCCACACGATCGTGTGGTTCCACTACGGCATCTTTCCCGAGAGCACCGGCTCGCTCGCCGCGGTCGGCGTCAAGCTGCACGGCCTCGCGACCTGGTGGGACGTGCTGAAGGTCGCCGAGGCCGAAGGCCATTTCCGCGAGCACCTGACGGAGGTGCGCAAGTTCCTGGAGCGGCCGGCCGCCTGGTCTGCCGCGCATGGCGGCACCGACGGGAAGACGCAGCAGGCCAAAGCCGGCGATTGACGCCGGCCGGCAACAAGTCAGAATTGGCATGGCCGTTGCTCCGGCCGATGGCGGCCGCAGACGCGCCGACGGAGCCCCGCCGATGACGATCAGACGCCGATCCCTGGTGCTGGGTGGGCTTGCCCTCGGATCGATCGGCCCGCATGTCGGGCCAGCGCGGGCGCAGACGCGGCCCGCGCGCGATACGCTGACCATCGGCATGACCCAGTTCCCGGCGACGCTCCACCCCAACATCGAATCGATGGCGGCGAAGAGCTACGTGCTCGGCTTCTGCCAGCGCCCCTTCACCGCCCGGGACCAGCGCTGGGAGCAGGTGGCGATGCTGGCGACGGCGCTGCCGACGATCGAGAACGGCGACGCCGTCGTCGTCGACCGGCCCGACGGCACCAAGGGCGTGCGCTGCCGCTACACGATCCAGCCGTCGGCGCGCTGGGGCGACGGCACGCCGATCACCACCGACGACGTGACCTTCACCTGGGAGGTCGGCCGCCATCCGCAATCGGGCGTCGGCAATGCGGAGATGTACCGGCGGATCGAACGGGTCGAGGTCCACGACGCCAAGTCCTTCACCCTTCACATCACCAAGCTCACCTTCGACTACAGCGGCATCGACGACTTCCGCGTCCTGCCCGCCCATGTCGAGCGCGCGCGCTTCATGGCCGACCCGGTCGCCTACAAGGAGCGCACGGCCTACATCACCGAACCCACCAACCCGGCGCTCTATTTCGGGCCGTACCGAGTCTCGGAGTTCGCCTCCGGCTCGCACATCGCGCTCGAGCCCAACCCGACCTGGTGGGGCCGCGCCCCCGCCTTCCGGCGGATCGTCATCCGCACGATCGAGAACACCGCGGCGCTCGAAGCCAACCTGCTGTCGGGCTCGATCGACTACATCGCCGGCGAGCTCGGCGTGACGCTCGACCAGGCGATCGCGATGGCGCGCCGCATCGGCGACCGCTACGACTTCCAGTACAAGGCCGGCCTGATCTACGAGCACATCGACCTCAATCTCGACAACCCGATCCTCGCCGACCGGCGGGTGCGCCGTGCGCTGCTCGTCGGCTGCGACCGCGCGACGCTGGTCCGCCAGCTCTTCGACAACCGCCAGCCGGTCGCCGCCACCTTCGTCAGCCCGCTCGACTGGGTGTCCGACGCCGACCTGCCGCCCGCGCCCTACGATGCCCGCGAGGCGGCGCGGCTGCTCGACGAGGCCGGCTGGACGGTGCAGCGCGACGGCGTGCGCCACAACGCGGCCGGCGACCGCCTGACGCTCGAGATGATGACCACCGCGGGCAACCGCTCGCGCGAACTTGTACAGCAGGTGCTGCAGAGCCAATGGCGCCGCATCGGCATCGAGGTGCGGCTGCGCAACGAGCCGGCGCGGGTGTTCTTCGGCGAGACCACGCGCGGCCGGCGCTTCACCGGGATGGCCCTCTATGCATGGATCTCGAGCCCCGAGAACGTCCCGCGCACGATGCTGCAGTCGAGCGAGATCCCGCGGGCCGAGAACGGCTTTTCGGGCCAGAACTACCCGGGATTCCGCAACGCCGAGATGGACGAGCTGATCGACCGGATCGAGATCGAGCTCGATCGCGAGCGCCGCCGGACGATGTGGCACCGCATCCAGCGGATCTACGCCGATGAGATTCCAGTCCTACCGCTGTTCTTCCGCGCCGACAGCTACATCATGCCGCGCTGGCTCAAGGGCATCGCGCCGACCGGGCATCTCCACCCAACGAGTCTTTGGGCGGAGAACTGGCATGTGCAAGAATAAGCCAACGAAACGTTGAACAGGAGGCCCCTCACCGGGAGACATCCAATGCGTTTGAAGCATCTCATCTTCGCCGCGCTGGCGGCCATGCTCGCCTGGGCGGCGCCGGCCGCCGCCCAGTCGCGCACCGAACTCACCATCGGCATGACCCAATACCCGGCGACCCTCCATCCGCTGGGCGAATCCATGCTCGCCAAGTCCTACGTCAACTACATGGCGATGCGCCCGATCAGCGGGCCGGACCTGGAATGGACGACGCAGTGCTTCCTGTGCACCGAGCTGCCGACGCTGCAGAACGGCCGCGCCGCCGTGACGACGCGCGCCGACGGGACGCGCGGCATATCCGTGCGCTTCACCCTGCCGGCCGAGGCCAAGTGGGCCGACGGCCGCCCGCTGACGACCGAAGACGTGGTCTTCACGTGGGAGGTCGGCCGCCATCCGCAGTCCGGCGTCGCCGCCCCCGACATCTTCCGGCGCATCGAGCGGATCGAGGTCCACGACGCGCAGAACTTCACCCTGCACTTCAACGTCGTATCCTACGACTACAACAGCCTGAACAACGACTTCATGGTGCTGCCGGCGCATGTCGAGCGCGCGCGCTTCGAGCAGGACCCGTCGACCTACAAGGATCGCACGGCGTACCTGACGGAGCCGACCAACCCCGGCTTGTGGAACGGGCCCTATCGCCTCGCCCAGGTCTCCCCCGGCTCGCATCTGGTCTATGAGCGCAACCCGCATTGGTGGGGCCGCCGCCCGCACTACGAGCGCATCACCGTGCGCATCATCGAGAACACCGCGGCGCTCGAGGCCAACCTGCTCTCGGGCTCGATCGACTACATCTCGGCCGAGCTCGGCGTCACGGTCGACCAGGCGATCGCCTTCGGCCGCCGCCACGGCGCCAACTACGACGTCGAGTTCAAGCCCGGGCTGATCTACGAGCACATCAACGTCAACCTCGACAACCCCATCCTGCGCGACCGCCGGGTGCGCCAGGCTCTGCTCTACGGCATCGACCGCGAAACGCTGGTCCGCCAGCTCTTCGAAGGCCGCCAGCCGGTGGCGCACAGCTTCGTCAACCCGCTCGACCGCGCGGCCGTCAACGCCGACATCCCGCGCTACAACTACGATCCGAACCGCGCCCGCCAGCTGCTCGAGGAGGCCGGCTATACGGTCATCCGCGACGGCATCCGGCAGAACGCGGCCGGCGAGCGGCTGTCCTTCGAGTTCGGAACGACCGCCGGCAACCGCACGCGCGAGCAGGTGCAGCAGGTGCTGCAGAGCCAGTGGCGGCGGATCGGCGTCGAGGTGCGCATCAAGAACGATCCCGCGCGGACGTTCTTCGGCGAGACCACGCGCCGCCGGCTGTTCACGCTCGGCATGTGGGCGTGGACGTCGACGCCCGAGAGCGTCACCTCGGCGTTCCAGCTGCTGCACTCCTCGCAGATCCCGACCGAGGCCAACAACTGGTCGGGCAACAACCGGACCGGCTTCCGCAATGCCGACATCGACCGGCTGATCGACCAGATCCGCCAGGAGCTCGATCCCGCCCGCCGCAACCAGATCTGGGGCGAGATCCAGCGCATCTACCTGACCGAGCTGCCGGTGCTGCCGCTCTACTTCCGTGCCGAACCGGCGATCCTGCCGCGCAGCATCGACGGCATCCGGATCTCCGGCCACGGCTTCACCTCGACCCTGTGGGTCGAGGAATGGCGCCCGCGGCAGTAGCCCAGCGCGCAGGCCGACGCGCGGCGCTTCGGCCTGCCCCTCACCCGGCGCTTCGCGCCGATCTCTCCCGCAAGCGGGAGAGGTCCGACCTCGAGCCCCCTCTCCCGCTTGCGGGAGAGGGGTGGGGTGAGGGTCGATCCGGCAGACCGCTGCCGCGCATGACGAGCCCTCCCCCGACCTGCGGCTGACCATGCTCAACACCATCTTCCACCGCCTGCTGCAGAGCGTCGTCGTCATCGTCCTGATGTCGTTCGTCGTCTACATGCTGATCGGCCTGATGCCGGGGGACCCGATCGACCTGATGATCTCGAGCGACCCGCGCATGACCGCGGAGGACGCGGCGCGGCTGCGCCAGGTCTACGGTCTCGACCAGCCGCTGTGGGATCGCTACATGGCCTGGGCGACCGGCGCGCTCAGCGGCGAGTTCGGCTACAGCCGGCTGTTCGGCCGGCCGGTGATCGAACTGATGGGCCCGCGCCTGCTCAACACCTTCCTGCTGATGCTCTCGGCCTGGATCCTCGCGGTCATCTTCGGCCTCGGGCTCGGCATCCTCGCCGGCGCGCGCCAGGGCGGCATCATCGACACCTCGGTCAACTGGCTCGCCTTCGTCTCCGCCTCGACGCCGACCTTCTGGCTGGCGCTGCTGCTGATGATCCTGTTCTCGGTTCAGCTCCAGCTGCTGCCGGCGAGCGGCTTTCCGACCAGCCTCAACGCCGGCTTCGGCGAGCGACTGCGCCATCTCGTCCTGCCGGTGCTGACGCTGGCGATCTTCGAGACCGGCGCCTATGCGCGCTACATGCGCGCGGCGATGATGGAGGCGCTCAACGCCGACCATGTCCGCACGGCGCGCGCCAAGGGCGCCTCGCGGGTGCGCGTCGTCCTCGTCCACGCGCTGCGCAACGCGATGATCCCGGTGGTCACGATCATGGCGCTGGGCTTCGGCAACCAGTTCTCCGGCGCGCTGATCACCGAGACGATGTTCTCGTACCCCGGCATGGGCAAGATGATCTTCGATTCGGTGATGGGGAACGACTTCAACCTGGCGCTGGTGGCGCTGCTCTTCGCCACCGCGATGACGCTCGCCGCCAACCTGATCGCCGATCTCGCCTACGTCATGCTCGACCCGCGCATATCCTATGCGGCGCGGCCCGGCGGAGCGGCACGATGAGGCGCCTGCTCGCACGCCCGGGCGCGGTGTTCTCGATCGTCATCCTCTCGGTCATCGCGCTCGCCGCCCTCGCCGCGCCGCTGATCGCCGACGCCTTCGGCTACGACGTGACCGAGACCGACCTGCTGGCGCGCTACGAGCCGCCCTCGCTCGCGCACTGGCTCGGCACCGACGAGGTCGGGCGCGACGTGCTGCTGCGCATGCTCTACGGCGCGCGCGTGTCGATTGCGGTCGGCCTCGTCGCCGCCCTGCTCGCGGCGATCATCGGCACGGCGATCGGGCTGCTCGCGGGCTGGTTCGGCGGCCGGATCGACGTGCTGCTGATGCGCTTCACCGACGGGGTTATCGCGCTGCCGCTGCTGCCGCTGCTGATCGTGCTGGCCGCGGTCGACCTGCGCAAGATCGGCCTGCCGCAATGGATCGTCAACGGCGAGCAGATCAGCCTCTACCGCATCATCGTGATCACCGCGCTGGTCGGCTGGACCACCGTCGCCCGTCTGGTGCGCGGCCAGACGCTCGCCCTGCGCGCGCGCGACTTCGTGCGCTCGGCGATCGCGATGGGGGCCGGGCCCTTGCGCATCATGATCGTCCACATCCTGCCCAACGCGATCTCGCCCATCGTGGTGGCGACCACGCTCGCGGTCGGCAACATCATCCTGTTCGAATCGGTGCTGAGCTTCCTCGGCCTCGGCATCCAGCCGCCGCTGCCCTCGTGGGGCAACATGCTGTCGAACGCGCAGGAGACGATCTGGCAGTCGCCGCTGCTCGCGGTCTATCCCGGCATGCTGATCCTGATCACCGTCGCCTGCTGCAACCTGCTCGGCGACGCGCTCCAGGCCGCCTACGATCCAAGGCGGCGGCTCAGGACGGCGTGAGGCGCCCCTGACGCGGCGATTTCCCTGTCGGCGCGCGGCGATAAGGCATAAACCTGAGGCGCTCGCGAATCCTCAACCCGAACGGAGTCGGCCATGGCAAAAGGTCAGATGCGCTCTGGCAGGGAGCCCAAGAAGCCCAAGAAGAACGCCGCCGCCAAGGCGAAGCCGGGATCGGTATCCTCGGCCTTCTCAGAGCCCCCGAAGGGCGGCAAGTCGAAATAGCCGCGGGCGGCGCGGCGGGCCGCCGGGTCCCTCTTGAAACCCGGCCGACGGATCCCCAATTCCGTTGCGCGGGAATCTGTCTTGAAGAGCCGGCGTTCGACGACGCCGGCTTTTTTCATGCGCGCTCCTCATCCGAAACGTGAATAGCTGAATAAAGCCGTGCATCCATCTGATCCGGCACGGCAATTCCTATTCAGCCGACTATTCACGTGAATACGCTGTTCGCTCTGCGAACAGCGCGGGGCCGTCAGCAAGGCGCCGCGAGGTCGCCGAGGCGCGCGTCGGTCTCGCTGCGCGTCGGCATGCCGGGCTGGGCGCCGAGCCTGGTGCAGGCGAGCCCGGCGGCCACCGCGGCGCGATGCAGCGCCGGCCCGAGCGCGGCACCGCGGTCGAGCGCCGCCGCGAGCACGCCGACGAAGCAGTCCCCCGCCCCGGTGGTGTCGACCGGCGTGATCTTCAGCGCGCGGCCGCGCAGCACGGTGCCGCCGCCTGCGGCCTCGACGCCGTCGCCGCCCCGGGTGACCACGACCACGCAGCCGAGCGCCTGCGCCAGCGCCGCGGCGCCGCCGCCGGCGAGGCCGCGTTCCGCCGCCAGCGCCGCCGCCTCGCCCTCATTGGCGACCAGCACGTCGACGGCGGCGAGCGCCGCCGCCGGGATCGGCCCCGCCGGCGCGGTGTTGAGCACGACGCGGCAGCCGCGCGCGCGCGCCCGCGGCAGCAGGGCTGCGAGCTCCGCCATCGGCACCTCGCGCTGCACGACCAGCGTCGTGCCGCGGTCGAGCCATTCGTCGGGCACCATCGCGGCGCGCGCGTGCAGGTTGGCGCCGCTGGCGACCAGGATCAGGTTGGCGCCCTTGGCGTCGACCGCAATCGCGGCGCAGCCGGTCGGCGCCGCGACCCGCGCGACGCGCGTCAGATCGACGCCGGCCGCGCCGAGTTCGGCCAGCGCCGGCGCGGTGAAGCCATCGTCGCCGACCGCGCCGACCAGCGCCACCCGCGCGCCGTCGCGCGCCGCGGCGACCGCCTGGTTGGCGCCCTTGCCGCCGGCCACGACGCTGTAGCTGTCGCCGAGCACGGTCTCGCCCGCCGCCGGCAGGGTCGGCAGGCGGAAGACCAGGTCGATGTTGATCGAGCCGAAGACGACGATCATCGCGCCCGCGCGGGGTCAGGCGATCGCGGGCGGCGCCACCGCCGGGCCTTCGGGCAGCCGGCCTTCCTCGACCGCGTGGCAGGCGACGGCGCCGCCGCCCGGCACGCGCTGCGCCTCCGGCCGCTCGCTCTTGCAGCGCTCGTTCGCCCACGGGCAGCGCGGATGGAAGCTGCAGCCCGACGGCGGGTTGAGCGGGCTCGGCACTTCGCCCGCCACGGGCGTGCGCGCGCGCCCGCTCATCGCCAGGTCGGGGATCGCATCGAGCAGCATGCGCGTATAGGGATGGCGCGGCCGCGCGAACAGCGTCTTGGTCTCCGACCATTCGACGAGGCGGCCGAGATACATCACGCCGACCTTGCTCGACACGTGATAGACGACCGCGAGGTTGTGGCTGATGAACAGGTAGGTGAGGCCGAGGCGCCGCTGCAGGTCCTTCATCAGGTTGAGGATCTGCGCCTGCACCGAGACGTCGAGCGCCGAGGTCGGCTCGTCGCAGACCAGGAACTCCGGCTCGCCCGCGAGCGCGCGCGCGATCGAGATGCGCTGGCGCTGGCCGCCGGAGAACTCGTGCGGATAGCGCTCGGCGTCGTTGGCGCCGAGGCCGACTTGGCGCAGCAAGGCGCCGACCCGCTCGGCGATCGCGGCGCGGCCGCTCAGGATGCGGCGGAAGCGGATCGGCTCGGCAATGATGTCGCCCACGCGCCAGCGCGGATTGAGCGACGCATAGGGATCCTGGAAGATCATCTGCATGCGCGCCTGCATCTGCGGGTTCGCCGCGCGCGCCTTGGCGCTGCCGAGATCGACGCCCTCGAAGTCGATCGTGCCCCTGGTCGGCTGGTAGAGCCCGACGACGAGACGCGCCACGGTCGACTTGCCGCAGCCCGATTCACCCACCAGGCTGAAGGTCTCGCCGGCGTCGATCTCGAACGACACGCCGTCGACCGCGCGGACATAGAGCCGCCCCTTGCCCTCGAAGACGCGGTTGAGCAGCGGCGGCGAGACGTCGAAATAGCGCGTCAGGTTCTCGACGCGCAGCAGCGGGCCGGGCGCTCGGGCCATGCGTGCGGGCTCAGCCATGGACCGCCTCCTTCGCGCGCGCATCCTCGTAAAGCCAGCAGGCGACCTGCGTCGTGCCGACCGGGATCGGTTCGGGCCGGTCGACGCGGCAGCGGTCG
Organism: Alphaproteobacteria bacterium; assembly: GCA_016793045.1. Classification (GTDB taxonomy): domain Bacteria; phylum Pseudomonadota; class Alphaproteobacteria; order CACIAM-22H2; family CACIAM-22H2; genus JAEUKZ01. Next base: position 11,870 of record JAEUKZ010000192.1, on the reverse strand, counting down.
AACGCCTTGGGGCAGCGCGGGTTGAAGGCGCAGCCCGGCGGGATCGCGGTCAGCCGCGGCATCGAGCCCTCGATCTGCGCGAGCCGCTCCTCGGCGCCGCCGATCGACGGGATCGCGCCCATCAGCCCTTGCGTGTAGGGATGCTTGGCGTTCTGCACGACGTCGCGCACCGGTCCGATCTCGGCGATGCGGCCGGCGTACATGACGGCGACGCGATCCGCGGTCTCCGCGATCACGCCCATGTCGTGCGTGACCAGCATCACCGCGGTCTTGTGCTCGCGGCACAGCCGCTTGATGAGGGTGATGATCTGCGCCTGGATCGAAACATCGAGCGCGGTCGTCGGCTCGTCGGCGACGATCAGCCGCGGCTCGGCGCACAGGGCCAGCGCGATGACGACGCGCTGGCGCATGCCGCCGGAGAACTGGTGCGGGTAGTGGTCGACGCGCTCGGCCGCCGAGGAGATGCCGACCTCCTGCAGCAGGTCGATCGCGCGCTTGCGCGCCTGCGCCTCGGAGAGCGGCAGGTGGGTGCGGATCGTCTCGATGATCTGGTCGCCGACGCGGTAGAGCGGATTGAGGCTGGTGAGCGGGTCCTGGAAGATCGCGCCGATCTGGCGCCCGCGGATCTTGCGCAGCTCCTCGTAGGGCAGATTGTCGATGCGCCGCCCCTCGAGCAGGATCTCGCCCGCGGCGATCCGGCCCGGCGGCTCGAGCAGGCCGATGATTGCCGCCCCGGTCAGCGACTTGCCGGCACCCGATTCGCCGACCACGCCCAGCACCTCGCCAGGCGCGATCGAAAACGAGATGTCGTCGACCGCCCGCAGCGTGCCGCGGCGCGTCGGGAACTCGACCCGGAGATTGCGAACTTCAAGAAGTGCCGAACTCATGATTCCCCCGAAAACTGGCCGAACGGTGCGCGCAGGTCAACCGCCACGGGACCGCCCCTAGCGCAGCAGTGGATTGAGCGCATCGCGCAGCCAGTCTCCCAGAATGTTCACCGCCAGGACCAGGACGGCCAGGGTGATCGACGGGAACACCGTCATCCACCACTGGCCCGAGAACAGGTAGTTGTTGCCGATGCGGATCAGCGTCCCCAGCGACGGCTGGGTCGCCGGCACGCCGACGCCGAGGAACGACAGCGACGCCTCGGTGAGGATCGCGGTCGCGAGGCTTATGCAGGCGATCACCAGCACCGGGCTCATCACGTTGGGCAGGATATGCGCGCGCATGATGGCGGCGGGGCCGCGGCCGATGATCCGCGCGGCCTGGACGTACTCGCGGTCGCGTTCGACCAGCGTCCGGCTGCGCACGGTGCGCGCGAACTGCACCCAGTCGGCGAGGCCGATGGCGATGATCAGCACGTACACCGAAAGCGCCTCGCGCGACGACGCCGGCAGGAGGCCGCGCAGGATGCCGTGGACGAGCAGCGCCACCAGGATCGACGGGAAGGAGAGCTGGACGTCGGCGATGCGCATGATCGCGGCGTCGACCCGCCCGCCGAGATAGCCGCTGACGAGGCCGAGCGTGACGCCAAGCAGCATCGCGAAGGCGACCGCCGCCGCGCCGACCGCGATCGAGATCCTGCCGCCGTAGAGGATCGCCGACAGCATGTCGCGGCCCTGGACGTCGGTGCCGAGCACGAAGCGCGCGTCGCCTTCGGCCGACCACAGCGGCGGGATCTCGGCGTTCATCAGGTCGACCTGCGCGGGGTCGAAGGGATCGGTGGGCGCGATCCAGGGCGCCAGGACGGCGCCGCCGACCAGCAGCAGCGTCACCAGTGCCGCCGCCATGGTGACGCGCGACTGGCGGAAGCTCCAGGCGATGTCGCTCGCCCAGGCTGCGGCGACCCTCGCGCGTACGGCGGCGAGCGCGCTCATCGCCCCTTCCCCGTGCCGCCGGGTCCGCCGTCGCGCAGGCGCGGGTCGATCGCGTAGTAGAGCAGGTCGACGACGAGGTTGATGACGACGAAGAAGAACGAGATCAGGACGAGATAGGTCGCCATGACCGGGATGTCGACATAGGCCACCGCCTGGACGAAGAGCAGGCCGAGGCCGGGCCACTGGAACACCGTCTCGGTGACGATCGCAAAGGCGACCGCCGAGCCGAACTGGAGGCCGGTTATGGTGATGACCGGGACCAGCGTATTGCGCAGCGCGTGGCCGAAGTTGACCGCGCGGCTCGTCAGTCCGCGCGCGCGCGCGAACTTGATGAAGTCCTTGCGCAGGACCTCCATCATCTCGGAGCGCACGAGGCGCATCACCAGCGCCATCTGGAACATCGCCAGCGTGACCGACGGCAGCAGCAGCGACTTGATCCCGCTCACGCTGAGCAGGCCGGTCTGCCACCAGCCGATGCGCACCGTATCACCGCGCCCGAAGGGCGGCAGCCAGCCGAGGCCGACCGAAAAGGTCAGGATCAGCAGGATGCCCGTGACGAAGGTCGGCAGCGAGATGCCGACAAGCGACACCGCCTGGATCGCCTGCGCGAGCGCGCTCGATCGGTTGAGGCCGCAATAGACGCCCATCGGCACGCCGACCAGAAGCGCAAGCGCCGTGGCGCTGACCGCCAGTTCGACGGTCGCCGGCAGGCGATCGACGATCAGCCGTGCGACCGGCTGGAGGTTGCGATAGGAAAAGCCGAACTCGCCCTGGAGGACGCCGCCGACAAAGCGCACGAAACGCAGCGGAAACGGATCGGCGAGGCCGAGGTCGCGGCGAAGCTGGTCGCGGTCGCGTTGGCTCGCGTCCTCGCCGGCCATGTTGGCGACCGGGTCGCCGACGAAGGAGAAGAGCGAGAACGCGACGAACGCCACCGTGAGCATCACCAGCATCGACTGGATCAGCCGACGCAGGACATAGGCGATCATCGTCGCGTCCCCGCCCCCGCGATCAGTCCATCCGCACCGTCCAGATGCGCAGGACGTTGTCCGCCGCCTGCGGCGCGCGCACGCCCTCGCGCACCGCCCAGGCGAGCGGCTGGCGATGCAGCGGCACGGTCGCGACGTCGTTCTGCACGATCTGGAACGCCTCGGTGATCATCTGCTGGCGGCGCTGCTGGTTGAGTTCGCTGCCGATCGCGCGGGTCAACTCGTCGACGCGGGCGCTCGAATAGCCGCCGTAGTTGTTGCCGCCGAAGCGACCATCCGGTGTCATGTACAGGTTGGACAGGAAGTGGTGCGCATCGACGACCGGCAGGCCCGCCCAGCCGAGCATGTAGAAGCTCGACTGCCGCGCGTTGAGTTTGGCGATCCACTGGCTGCCCGGCACCGCGCTGAGATTCACCCGGATGCCGACGCGCGCCAGCATGCCGACGACCGCTGCGCAGATCTGTTCGTCGTTGACGTAGCGGTCGTTCGGGCAGTCGAGGCCGATCTCGAAGCCCTGCGGAAAGCCGGCCTCGCCGAGCAGGCGGCGCGCCGCCGCCTGGTCATAGGGCAGGCGCCGGTCGAAGGACGCGTCGTAGCCGTTGATCTCGCGCGCCATCAGCGTGCCGACCGGCACCGACGCGCCGCGCATGACGACGCGGCGGATCGCTTCGATGTCGATCGCATGATAGATCGCCTGGCGCACGCGCAGGTCCTTGAGCGGGTTGCGCCCGCGCACGTTGCTGTCGGGCAGCTCGTCGCGCGTCACGTCGAAGGCGAAGAAGATCACCCGCAACTCCGGCTCCTGGAGGATGCGGATGCGCGGCGCCGCCTGCAGCCGCGCGATGTCCTGCAGCGGCACCGGGAACATGAGCTCGAGCTCGCCCGCCAGCATCGCGGCGACGCGCGTCGCCGCCGACCCGATCGGCCGGAACACGACCTCGTCGATGTTGTGCTGCGGCCGGTCCCACCAGTTCGGATTGCGCACCAGGACGGTGCGCACGTCGACTTCGCGCGAGCGCAGCATGAAGGGGCCGGTGCCGTTGGCGTTCAGTGCTGCGTAGCTGTCGTGGCCGCGGGTCGGCTCGACGGGCCGGTCGGCGCCGTTCGCGACCGCCCAGGCGCGGTTCATGATGCCCCAATCGGTGAGGCCGCGCAGAAGGATCGGGTTCGGATCGTAGAGCAGCAGGTCGACCGTGTGGTCGTCGACCTTCTCCACCCCGCGCACCGGGCTGATGTTGCCGCGGAAGATCGCATTGGGCGCCGCCGCGCGCTCGTACGAGAACACGACGTCGTCGGCGGTGAACGGCGCGCCGTTGTGGAACCGTACGCCCTGGCGGAGCCGGAATCGCCAGCGCGTCGGCTCGACGATCTCCCACGACACGGCAAGCGCCGGCTCGATCTCGAGCCGCTCGTTGTAGCGCACGAGGCCTTCATACACGTGATTGAGGAAGGCAAGCGTGAAGGTCTCGCGCCGCGCATAGGGGTCCATCGACGCGATGTCGCCCTGCCAGGCCCAGCGAAAGGTCCGCGTCGGCGCCTGCGCCTCGGCGGGAGCGGCCGCCCACAGCGAAACGGCAACGGCGATCGCGCCGACCGCGCGTCGAAGGAACGTCATGATTGCTCTCCCGTTGTTCGGTCGTTGCGTCATTGCAGGCGGCTGCGGCCCCAGATCGCCGCAGGCGTTTCGATGAGCGCGCCGAGGTCGTTGCGCGCGATCATCGTTTCCGCTGCGCGCGCGGCGTCCTCGAGGACCTGCGCCTCGTCGACGGTCAGCACCTTGCGGCCTTCCATGACGACGGTTCCGTTGACCATCACGGTGTCGACGTCGGCGCCGCCGGCGAAATAGGCGATCCGATAGACCGGCATGTTCGGCGGATAGAGATGCGGCTTGAACATGTCGATCAGCAGCAGGTCGGCGCGCTTGCCGACCTCGACCGAACCGATCTCATCGCCAAGCCCGAGCGCGTGCGCGGCGTCGATCGTCATCATCTCGAGCGTCTTGCCGGGCGGCAGGATGTTGGCGTCGCGGAAGTGGCGGCGGTGGTAGTGCATCGCCTGCCAGCCGTGACGGAACATGTCGTAGCTGCGGTCGGGCGCCACGCCGTCCGATCCGAGCACGACGCGCGCGCCGGCGTCGAGCAGTTCGGGCACCGGACAGCGGCCGCGGATCGACATGATCGCGCTCGGGTTATGGACGATGGTCGTTCCGGTCGCGGCACTGAGCGGGATTTCCTCCGCCAGCAGGTCGACCGAGTGCGACATCATCGCGTCGGGCCCGAGGAGATCGGCGTTCTCGTGGCACCATTTCAGGCTGCCGCTGCGGTGGCCGTCCTGGGTGAAGATCAGCTTGTGCTTGCGGCCGAGCGCCCGCGCGGCGCGCAGCTGGACCTTCGCGTCGGCCTCCAGCCAGCCGTCCTTCTCCTCGTCCTCGGGATGGAAGACCGGCGCGACGATGCAGATGTTGACGCGCCCGTCGGCCTTGCCGTGCCAGCGTCCGATCAGCGTCTCGCAGGTCGTCATCTGCTGCTCGAAGGTGACCGGGGTCGACCGCGACGCCCCGTTCGTCCAGCGCGTGTACTTGAGCGGAAACGGTCCGCGATTGGGACCGACGGCGAGGAAGGTGCGGATCCCGACCTTTTCGGTCGCCTGGCAGTGAAGGTCGCCGAAGACGGGGTCGTCGGTACGGTGAACGTCGTGGCCGCCGCCCATCAGTGAGATGCCTGTCGTCGTGCCGCACTTGAGGCGCTCGACCGCCGCCAGCATCGCCTCGGCGCGCCAGAATTCCTCGTCCGAGCCGACCGAGTAGATCTTCTGGACCGCCTTGAACCACGCGTCGGTCTGGCCCGACCCGACGGTCTTGACCAGCGCGTGGCCGGCATGGGCGTGCCCGTCGATCAGTCCGGGCATCGCCAGCTTGCGGCGACCGTCGATCCGCCGCGCGCCCGGATACTGGGCCGCGACCGCGTCGTTCGGCCCTACCGCGGCGATGCGCCCACCGACGACCGCGATGGCGGCCTTCTCCAGCACCCGGCGCTGGGCGTCCATCGTGATGACGGTCGTGTCGGTGATCAGCGTATCGGCCATGCCCCGCTCCTTTTCGGCCCGATCCGGCGCGGCGCCGGCGTGCCTTCAATTCTCAAGCGCGCCCGCTGCCCACGGCCCCGCCGAAACGTCCATGCGAAATCCGCGCCGCCCTCAGCGCAGCTTCGGATTGAGCGCATCGCGCAGCCAGTCGCCGAGCAGGTTGACCGACAGCACCAGCAGCACGAGCGCCACGCCGGGGAAGATCGTCATCCACCACTCCCCGGAGAACAGGAAGTTGTTGCCGATGCGAATCAGCGTGCCGAGCGAAGGTTCGGTGGGCGGCAGGCCGACGCCGAGGAAGCTCAGCGTCGCCTCGGTGATGATCGCGAGCGCCAGGTTGATCGTCGCGATGACCAGCACCGGCCCGAGCACGTTGGGCAGCACGTGGCGGATCGCGATCAGCGGCGCCGGCAGGCCGATGACGCGCGCCGCCTGGACGTATTCCTTGTTCTTCTCGACCATCACCTGGCCGCGGACGGTGCGTGCGAACTGGACCCAGTTGGCGAGCCCGATGGCGATGACGAGCACCACCAGCGCCAGCTCGTCGTGGACGCCGCGCGGCAGCAGCGACCGCGTGAGGCCGTCGATCAGCAGCGCGATCAGGATCGGCGGGAAGCTCAGCTGCACGTCGGCGACGCGCATGATGATCGAGTCGACCGCGCCGCCGACATAGCCGGCGACGAGCCCGAGCATCACGCCGACCGTGACCGCGAAGGCCACCGAGGCGAAGCCGACGGTCAGCGACACGCGCATGCCGAACATGATGCTCGAGAGCACGTCGCGTCCCTGGTCGTCGGTGCCGAACACGAAGTTGCGGCTGCCGCCCTCGGACCACGCCGGCGGCAGCGAGGCATTCGAGAGATCGAGCGTCGCGACGTCGAACGTGTTGTGCGGGGCGATGAACGACGCGAAGAACGCCGCGATGAAGAAGATCATCGTGACGACGAACGCGATGATGACGATCGGCGAGCGCTTGAAGCTGTGCATGACGTCGCTGTCCCAGAAGCGGGACAGCGCGTCCTGGGCGCGGGCAAAATGACCGGGAACCGCGTCGCGGGTTTCGCTCGCCATGTCAGTGCCCCGCCCCGCGGCCGATGCGCAGCCGCGGATCGACGGCGTAGTACAGCAGGTCGACCACCAGGTTGATGACGACGAAGATGAAGGCGATGAGCACGAGATAGGTCGACATGATCGGAATGTCGACGACCTGGATCGCCTGGATGAACAGGAAGCCCATGCCCGGCCACTGGAACACGGTCTCGGTCACGATCGCGAAGGCCACGATGGCGCCGATCTGCAGGCCGGTGATGGTGATCACCGGGATCAGCGTGTTCTTGAGCGCGTGGCCGAAATTGACCGCCCGGTTGGTCAGGCCGCGCGCGCGCGCGAACTTGATGTAGTCGGTGCGCAGGACCTCCATCATCTCGGCCCGCACCAGTCGCATGATGAGCGTGAGCTGGAACAGGCACAGCGTCACCGAGGGCAGGATCAGCGCGCGCCAGCCGTCGCGCGTCAGGAATCCGGTCGACCACCAGCCGATCCGCACGACCTCGCCGCGCCCGAATGACGGCAGCCAGCCGAGCACCACGGCGAAGAAGAGGATCAGCAGGATGCCGATGAGGAAGGTCGGCAGCGACACGCCGATCAGCGAGATGACGAGGAAGAAGCGGCTCATCGCACCATGGCGGTGGAGCCCGGTGTAGACGCCGAGCGGCACGCCGATCGACAGCGCCAGCACCGCGGCGCAGAACGACAGCTCGAGCGTCGCCGGCAGGCGCTCGACGATCAGGTTCGCGACCGGCAGGCCGAGCCGGTACGACACGCCGAAATCGCCGCGCAGGACGTTGCCGACGAAGCGCACGAACTGCCTGACGAAGGAGTCGTTGAGCCCGAGCAGCTCGCGCATCGCGTCGCGCTGCGCCTGGGTCGCGTCCTGGCCCATCATGTTGAGGATGGGATCGCCGACGAAGTTGAACAGCGAGAACGCGATGAACGCGACGGCGAGCATGACGACCAGGGACTGCAGCAGACGCCGGACGACGAAGGCGATCACGGAAACCTTACTCCCAGAAGCTGGCGGCGGGCGGGCGCGATCGAATCGCGCCCGCCCGCCTCGTCCGCCATCCTAGCGCATCCGGACCTGGAACAGCCGGATGTCTTCCTGCACGTGCATGTCGAAGTTCTCGACCGTGCCGCGCAGCCCGAACACCTGCGGCTCCTGGTGCAGCGGGATGAGCGGCAGGTCGTTGCGGAAGATCGTCAGCGCCTCGCGGATGAGCGCCGTGCGCCGCGCCTGGTCGGTCTCGTTGACGATCATCGGGCGCAGCGCCTCGAGCCGCGCGCTGCGGTAGCGGCCGATGTTGAACGCCCCGCCGCCCTCGTCGACCGTCAGCAGCTCGCGCAGCGGGTTGGAGATGTCGAAGTTCCCGGGGGTCCAGCCGAGCAGGTAGAAGCTGGTGTTGAAGCCGGGACCCTGGATCTGGTTGATATGCTGCGTCATCGCCTGCGCGACCAGGCGGGCCTGGATGCCGACACGCGCCAGCATCGGCACGATCGCGGTGCAGATCGCCTCGTCGTTGATGTAGCGGTTGTTGGGGCAATGGAACGTGATCGTGAAGCCGTTGGGATACCCGGCCTCGGTCAGAAGCTGGCGGGCGCGTTCGGCGTTGAACGGCAGCCGGTCGTTCATGTCCGCCTGGAAGCCGCCGATCGCCGGCGCGATGAACAGGCCGGTCGGCTGCGAAGAGCCGCGCATCGTCACGCGCCGGATCGTCTCGATGTCGATCGCGTGGTAGACCGCCTGGCGCACGCGCACGTCCTTGAACGGGTTGCGCGTGCCCGGCTGGTCGACGAGATCGTCGCGGAAGACGTCGAAGCCGAGATAGATGGTGCGCGCCGTCGGCCCCTGCACCACCCGCACGTTGGCGGCCTGGCTCGCCTGCTGGATGTTCTGCTGCGGGATCGGGTAGATCAGGTCCATCTCGCCCGACAGCAGGGCGGCGAGCCGCGTCGCGGGATTGGCGATCGGCTGGAACACCGCCTGGGTGATGTTGTGATTTGCGCGCCCCCACCATTGCGGGTTGGGGACGAGCACGGTGCGCGTGTCGATGACGCGCTCCTGCAGGCGGAACGGCCCGGTGCCGTTGACGTTGAGGTTGGGGAAGTTGGTGGCGCCGGCGGTCCGCACGACGGGCACCGCGTTGTTGCGCTCGGTCCACGCCTTGTTCATGACGAAGAACAGCGTCAGGTCCTGCAGCAGCACCGGGTTGGGGCCGCGCGTCACGATGTCGATCGTGAGGTCGTCGACCTTGGTGATGCGCTCGATCGCCGAGACCGTGTAGGACATGTCCGAGGTCTGCTGGCGCACGCGGTCGAACGAGAATACGACGTCGTCGGCGCTGAACGGCTCGCCGCCGTGGAAGCGCACGTTCGCGCGCAGCCGGAAGCGCCAGGTCGTCGGATTGAGGAGCTGCCATTCGGTCGCCAGCGCCGGGGCGAGCGTGCCGTCGGGCAGGCGCTGCACCAGCGGCTCGTAGAAATTCGCCTTCATGGCGTTGGTCACGCCATGGTTGTTGGCGTGGGGGTCGAGCCCGAGAATGTCGTTCTGGGTCGAATAGCGGAACGTCGCCGCCTCGGCTGCCTGGGCAAGTCCCACCGCCACCGCAGCCGCAAGCACCGCCAATTTGAGCATGTTCATCGAATTGCCTCCGCCTTGTCGCGGCCGCGGCGCCATGATCGGTCGTTCGCGCGGCCGCTGTCCCTGTCGATTTCCCACCTTGCCGTCGCTCGTCGCCGAACGATCCGGTTCAGGGTTGCGCCAACCTTAAGCTGCCGATGCCCCGAGTCAATGCCCGATGGGAAGGCAGAATTCCGGCTGCCCAAGTCTGCGCCGCGGACCGTTTCGCAGGTTGAACAGGGCCAAGGGTCAAAACGCGAACGCGCGGCGCGTCTCGGCGAAAAAGAAAGGGCGGCCCGGCGAACCGGACCGCCCCGATGGCTGAGGATCGGTCGTCCCTACTGGCGCATGCGCACCTGGTAGAGCCGGACGTCCTCCTGCGCGTGCAGGGTGAAGTCCTCGACCGTGTTGAGGATGCCCATCACCTGCGGCTCATAGTGCAGCGGGATGATCGGCAGGTCGGTGCGCAGGATCGTCAGCGCCTCGCGGACCAGCGTGTTGCGCCGTTCCGGGTTGGTCTCGTTGACGATCTGCGGGCGCAGCGCCTCGAGACGGTCGTTGCGGTAGCGCCCCCAGTTGTAGGCCCCGTTGACGCCGACCAGTTCGCCCAGCGGGTTCGACACGTCGAAGTTGCCGGGGGTCCAGCCGAGCATGAACAGGCTGACGTTGTAGCCCGGCGGGTTGGCGTTGTTGACGTGCTGGATCATCGGCTGGGCGTTCAGCCGCGCCTGGATGCCGACGCGCGTCAGCATCGGGATGATCGCGGTGCAGATCGCCTCGTCGTTGACGTAGCGGTTGTTCGGGCAGCTCAGCGTCAGCGGGAATCCGTTGGGGTAGCCCGCCTCCGTCAGCAGCTGCCGCGCGCGATCCGGGTTGAACGGCAGGCGGTCGCTCATGTCCTGCTGATAGCCGGCGATCGCAGGCGCGATGAACAGGCCGGCCGGCTGGGTCGAGCCGCGCATCACCACGCGCACGATCGTCGCCTCGTCGATCGCGTGGTAGATCGCCTGGCGGACGCGCACGTCCTTGAGCGGGTTGCGGCCGGTGCCCGGCATGTCGAGCGATTCGTCGCGGAACACGTCGAGGCCGAGATAGATCGTCCGGCCCGACGGTCCCTGCACGACGCGCGTGTTCGGCGCCGAGCTGACGCGCTGGATGTCCTGGAACGGGATCGGATAGACGAGATCGAGTTCGCCCGACAGCAGCGCGGCGACGCGCGTCGCGGTGTTGGCGATCGGCCGGAACGTCGCGCGGGTGATGTTGTTGTTGCGCTGGCCCCAGTAGTTCGGGTTCGGCTCAGCCACCGTGCGCACGTCGATCTGGCGCTCGATGACGCGGAACGCGCCGGTGCCGTTGGCGTTGAGCTCGGGGAAGGTCGAGGCGCCGGCGGCGCGCGTCATCGCCATCGCGTTGTTCCGCTCGACCCACGACTTGCTCATGATGAAGAACAGCGTGAGGTCGCGCAGCAGCGTCGGATTCGGCCCGCGCGTGACGACGTCGATCGTGAAGTCGTCGACCTTCACGATCCGCTCGACCGAGCCGACCGTGTAGGACATGTCGGATTCAGGCTGGCGGATGCGCGTGAACGAGAACAGCACGTCGTCGGCGGTGAACGGCTCGCCGCCGTGGAAGCGCACGTTCTGGCGCAGCCGGAAACGCCACGTCGTCGGGTTGACGAGCTCCCACTCGGTGGCGAGCGAAGCGGCGATCGTGCCGTCCGGGCGCAGATAGACCAGCGGCTCGTAGATGTTCAGCTTGTAGGCGTTGGTGACGCCGTGGTTGTGGACGTGCGGGTCGAGCCCCTGCAGATCGTTGCCGGTCGACCAGCGGAACTCGCGGGCCTCCGCGGCCTGCGCGAGGGCGAGCGCCACCAGACTCGCCGTGACTACTTTCGTCAAGTTTCGCATCGATATCTCCCTGTACCGCGCGCCCGCGGAGCGCAAGCGATCCTGCCTCCGCCGCGTCGCGTTTGGGCCATCCTCGATTTGTACCCCCGGCAAGTCAATCGCCAACTGCCGCGCAAGCGGGCAACTCCGCAGGCGCCGCCGTCGCCCGGATTCGAAGAGGCGACCCGCAACCGCCTGGCCGCGGAATTGCATCGCCTGCGCGACGCCAGGTGGTGCCCCTTGGCGCCGTGCGCACCGGGACCTAGATAGCATCGACATCCGTCCTCGACGCCGGGACCAAGGCAGCGACGGGCGTCGTCACGCCGAACGCCACGCGCGCGGATCTGACGAAATCATC
>JAEUKZ010000168.1 GCA_016793045.1 Alphaproteobacteria bacterium | reverse complement strand
CGCTCCTGGACGAACTCGACGTCGCAGCGGAACGCCGAATCGTATCGGCGCACCGCACGCCCGATCGACTCTACGACTATGCCAAGACCGCGCGCGGTCGCGGAATCAAGGTGATCATCGCCGGCGCCGGCGGTGCCGCTCATCTGCCGGGGATGGCGGCGGCGTTGACCGATCTGCCGGTGCTCGGCGTGCCGGTCGAAAGCAGGACGCTCAAGGGCATCGACAGCCTGCTTTCGATCGTCCAGATGCCTGCGGGCGTGCCGGTGGGCACCCTGGCGATCGGGACCGCGGGCGCCACCAACGCGGCGCTGCTCGCTGCGGCCATCCTCGGTCTCGCCGACCCGGCGCTGGCAAAGCGGCTGGCGAAGTGGCGCGCGGCGCGGACCCGCGCAGTGGCGCAGGTACCAGTCGACGAGCCGGAGGCGCACGGCCGCAAATGACGCGTCTCGCTCCAGGCGCGGCCATCGGCGTTCTCGGCGGCGGGCAACTCGGACGAATGACGGCCATGGCCGCCGCCCGTCTCGGTTATCGCACCCATATCTTTTGCCCTGAAGCCGACCCGCCGGCGGGCCAGGTTACGCCGCTGGTGACGCGCGCCGACTATGGCGACCGCGACGCGCTGGCGCGCTTCGCGCGATCGGTCGACGTCGTCACCTTCGAGTTCGAGAACATCCCGATCGATGGACCGGCCCATCTCGCGACGCTCGTGCCGGTGCTGCCGTCACCCGATGTGCTCGCGATCTGCCAGGACCGCATCCGCGAAAAGTCCTTCCTCAACGCCATCGGCGTCGCCACGGCCCCGTGGCGCCCGGTGGACGACGGCGCCAGCTTCGCCTCGGCGCTCACCGCAATCGGCGTGCCGGCGATCCTCAAGACCGCGCGGCTCGGCTATGACGGCAAGGGCCAGGTGCGCATCCGCGACGCCGGTGCGGGTGCGGACGCCTTGCGCGCGATCGGCGCGGGACCTGCGATCCTCGAGGGCATGGTCGATTTCGCCTGCGAGATCTCGGTCGTGATCGCGCGTGGCCGCGACGGCAGCGAAGCGAACTACGTACCGGTCGAGAACCGCCACAAGGACGGTATTCTCGATGAGACGATCGCGCCTGCGGCCGTCTTGCCCGCGGTCGCCCGCGAGGCGGAACGGATCGCCCGGCTGATCGCCGGCAAGCTCGGGCTGGTCGGCGTGCTTGCGATCGAGATGTTCATCACGCGCGACGGAAGCGTGCTCGTCAACGAGCTTGCGCCGCGTCCGCACAATTCAGGTCATTGGACGATCGATGCCTGTGCGACGTCGCAGTTCGAGCAGCTGGTGCGCGCCGTCGCGGGCCTGCCGCTCGGCGACCCCGCGCGCGTCGCCGATGCCACGATGAAGAACCTGATCGGCGACGACGTGAATACGTGGCCTGCACTGCTCGCCGAACCGGGCGCGCGGCTGCATCTCTACGGCAAGGCGGAAGCCCGGCCGGGGCGCAAGATGGGCCACGTCACGCGACTGCGGCCGATCGGGACCTGATCGCGTCGCCGCGGGCCTAGGATCGCGACGGGCGCATGAAGGCGGGCACGAACGGCGCAAGCCAGTTCCCGACCTCCGCGAGCGCGCGCGGAAAGCGCAGGACCTCGTCGAGCCGGCGATCGAGGAATCCCCAGGTATCGGCATGTTCGGGTGAACGATCCTCGAGCCAATGCAGCAGGGTCGCGCCGTAGACGCCAGCCAGCAAGCCGCGCTTTGTGTACCAGTTGAAATCCGTGGCGGTGTCGCCAGCGGCATACCAGATCGCATCGACGGTGCGCGCGAGAAGTTTGGCGGCGAGTGCGCCGTTTGTCGGCACTGCGAGCACGCCGAGCGCGTTGCGGACCGCCTCCTTGTGCGCCGTCACCAGCTCGAGCCGCGTGCGGACGAGAAACCGGATCTTCTCGCGCACGCGACGCTGCGCGAAGCCGGCCTGACTGCAGGCTTCGACCGTCTGCCGATCGGTCCGCTCGGACCAGAAGCGGATCGCGTCGACCGCTCCACCCGGAAAGACGCGAATCGCCGTCACGGCCTCGAAGCCCGCGTCGCGCGCGCCGAGCGCAAGCGTCGCGGGAGTCCAGCCTTCGAAGGGGACATGCCCGAGCGCTGCGTCGAGAATGCGGCTGCGAACCTCATCGCGGTCGAAATGCCGGTCGGCGCCGGCCTTGTCGTCGGTGCTCGCGGGGTCAGTCACGGGCGGCTTCCTCGACTTCGCGGTGGCGCCGGGTCATCTCGTCGGCAAATCCGAACAGGGACATGTCGGTCATACGCATCGGATAGAGGATGCCGTCGAGATGATCGCATTCGTGCTGGACGACGCGAGCATGAAACCCGGATGCGGTGCGCTGGACGAGCTGTCCGTCCGGGGTGAAGCCGCGATACTGGATGCGCTCGAAGCGGGGCACCGAACCAACCATGCCTGGGACCGAAAGGCAGCCTTCCCAGCCCATGGCCTTTTCGGGCCCGAGCGGATCGACGACCGGATTGATGAGGACCGTAAGCCCGGCCGGCTGGTCCTCCCCGGTGCCGCTCGCCCGGTGGGCGGGCACGTGGAACATCACGAGCCGCAGCGGGACGTGGACCTGGGGGGCGGCGAGGCCGGCACCGTCGGCATCCTCCATCGTCTCGAGCATGTCTGCGATCAATTGCCGGATCGCCGGCGCGGTCACGTCGGTGATTTCGGCTGCGCGCTGGCGCAGCACCGGATGGCCCATGCGGGCGATTTTCAGAATAGCCATGGCGGCAATATGAAGCGGAGCGCGGCGGCCGTCGAGATTGGTGCGCGCCTGACCGACGCGGCACCCGGTCGCGGATACCGTGCCGTCTCACCCCTTGAAAAACCGGGTCTGAAGGTGCACCATTTTTCCATGGGCCAAGCACTGGCCCGGGCGCATCCGAAACGGAGGTTTTGCGATGACCGTCGAAGATCGGATCGAGTCTCTCAAGGTCAAACACTCCCGTCTCGAACACGAAATCGACGCTGAAATCCACCGCCCGCTGCCCGATGGAATGCTGATCGCAGCACTCAAGCGTGAAAAGCTCCGAATCAAAGACGAAATCGCCCGAATGGACAGCTGACGCGCTCGCCGTTCGGGCCAGGCCCTGAAAGGGGGCCGGGCCGAAGGGCGTGGCGCCTCGCGTGTACGGTACGGCGGAGGCGGCTCAGATCGAGTCCGATTCCTCTCCGATCAAGCCGTGCGAGTTGCGCAGGGTATCGCGCAGGCGCTCGCGCGAAAGGATCTTCGTTTGCGCCTCGTGCGGTAGATCGGTCAGCAGGATCACGCGCTTCTCGATCAGCGTTTCGATCAGATCCTCGAGCACCCGGATGAAGCCGAGGTCCGCGCGGAGGAACTTCGCGCGCTCCGGGGAATCGCCGGCGATGAACATGAGGAGCTCCGGGTCGTCTGCGGGCAATTCCTCGGTCTGGCCTTCCTTGCCGCGGTGAAGCACCGCGACGATATGGCCTTGGGTGTCGCGCATGACATGCGGCATCGCCGTCTTCCCCTGACGTTCAGAACAAATGCAGTATACCGCCGGTGATGCCGAGCGGCCAGCGTCCGCCCGCGAACAGGCGAAATTTCACCGCAAAGGGATGGTGGGCGCCCGCGCCGGCGATGCGGGCCAATCCTGCGTGATAGGCGGCCTCGGTGGCAGCGCCGGCGGCGACCCGGGCGAGAGCAACATCTGCGACGCCCGAGCGTGCGGCTGCAACCGACGCTGCGCCCAGCACGACCGTCGACACGGCCTCGGTGACATGGGTGAGCGCGGTCATGACGGGATGACGACCGAACATTCGCGTGGCGGTCTCGAGCAGCGCAGTACGCTCCGCATTCTCCGCCGACCACCACGCCTCGTACCCGGCGCCGCGCGTCGCGCGCTCGGCCGCCGGCCAGTCGGCAACCATGCCGATCGCCGCATCGGTAAAGCCGAGCGCCTTGGCGTAATCGAGGCCCTCAGCGCGCTCTCCGTCAGTCAGCGCCTCGCCGACGGCGGCGAACCACGCCAGTTCGGACTGCTGTCGGGCGAAGTCGGCGAGCGCGTCGAACGCGCCGGATCCTGCGGCCACGCCGCCCGTCATGAAGCGGCAGCGGAGGACGCATTGCCGCGCATCTCCCGCCACAAGCCAAGCTTGTCCTGGACGGGCCGGTCCGAGAAGCTGAAGAGCACCACCTCGTCGGCCGCTTCGTGCGTGTGCCACGCCCAGCCCGGGATCACGAACACATCGCGCGCTTGCCAGTCGAACGAGGTGACGCGGCCGTCGGCGGTCGTGATCGTCGTGCGGCCCTTGCCCTCGACCGGCGAAACCACCATGGCGTCGGTCGAGCGATAGGGGACGGTCTTGAGGCCCTTGGGCAGCAACTGCATGAACGTGCCCATCGTCGGCATCGCCCAGTCGCCGTCGACCGGATTGACGTAGCGCAGCATCAGCCCGTGGCAGGGATCCCAGTCCTGGGTCTTCGCCATCGTCGACAGGGCCTCGCGCGTCCGCTCATAGGGATAGTTGAAGATCGGCGAGGTGCGGCTCCTGGTCTCGAAACCGACCGGCATGAGGCCGGCGCCGTAGCGCGCCAGCGAATCGCCGGCGGGACGCGACAGTATCTGCCGGTCCTCGGGGTATCCTTCGGCGAACTGGCAGTCGAGAATCTCGACCACCGGAACGTCGAGCCCGTCCATCCACACCATCGGCTGGTCGCTTTCGTTGCCGTGGTCGTGCCAGGTCCAGGACGGCGTGATCACGAAATCGCCCGGGCGCATATACGTCTTCTCGCCGTCGACGGCGGTATAGGCGTCCTTGCCCTCGATCACGAAGCGCAGCGCGGACTGGCTGTGACGGTGCGCCGGCGCCACCTCGCCAGGCAGGATCAATTGCAGGCCTGCATACATCGTGCTGGTCGCGCGGGACTGGCCGGGCAGGCCGGGGTTCTCGAGGATCAGCACCCGACGTTCGGCCTCTTTCGCGGTGATGACCTGGCCGGACTCCATCAGGAACGGGCGCACATCGTCGTAGCGCCAGTGCACGGGCTGCGTCTTGGGTTGCGGCTCCTTCTTGATCAGGCCGCGCAGCCGCTCCCACAACGGCGCCAAATGCTGCGGCGCCATGCGGTCGTAGTAGGCTTGGCGCTCCGGGGTGATCTCGGGCTGGGTGTGCATCGCTTCCTCCGCGCTGTCGCTCTGGCGGCGTCGTCTCGACAAGGTGGCATGGCAGACCGGGCGGCGCCACTCCCGCCCCGCCCGTATGCCGTCGATCAGGCCGCCTGTGCGACCTTCGGCAAGGTGAGGCCAAGCTTGGCGACGACCTCGGCCGCACGCTTGAGGTAGTCCGCGCGCATCTCCTCGTTGGTCCGCAGCTTGATGCCCCACTTGCGGAAGATCTCGTTGTTCCGCGACT
The DNA here is from genome assembly GCA_016793045.1 of Alphaproteobacteria bacterium. Taxonomy (GTDB): domain Bacteria; phylum Pseudomonadota; class Alphaproteobacteria; order CACIAM-22H2; family CACIAM-22H2; genus JAEUKZ01. The sequence continues at coordinate 21,708 of JAEUKZ010000168.1, read as the reverse complement.
TCGCCGCGCCGAAGAACGCGGGCAGACTCGGGAAGATGCGGTTGACGGCCTCCTGGAGCCGCGCCTTGCCTTCGGGGGTCTTGACCAGTTCCTGGCCGAAGTCGATGCCAAACTGCGCGTGAAAGCGCTCCTCCGGCATCGTCTGGCGGGCGAGGTTGCGCAGCGGATGGAACGTGCAGTGGAGCAGGTCTTCGACCTGGAGGATCTCGGCGAGATCGCCGAGCAGCTTGATGGTGACGAACTCCTCCCAGGTCTCGAGCTTGTGCTCGAAGATCGACAGCGGCCGCTTCTCGGTCTTGCCCGGGATCATCTTCTCCTCGGGAATCCCCATCTCGCGGCCCAGCTTGAAGAAGTGGCAGTGATGGCCGTACTCCTCCATCGCGACGCGGCAGGTCAGCCACTTCGCATAGGGCGTCGGCGCGAGCGCCACGGCCGGTTCGTCGAAGACCTGCGCGCCGTAGAGTTCGTTGATCGCGTGGCTGATCACGAGCTTGCCGACCGCGATACGATACTCCTCCGGCTGTTCGGCGAGTTCGGCCACGGTCTTGACCTGGACCTTGCTGGGTTCGCTCATGGCGGTCTCCTTCGGAAGATTTCGGATTTAGACGACGGGCTCGCTGTTGAACGACTCGAGGTCGGTCGCGAGCGGCGCGAAGTGCGGTGCGAGTTCGGCCTGGACCAGCGCGGCGAACGCCCCGTCATCGGCGTCGCCGGCGGGTGCGACGGCGCGGGCGGCGGGCCGCGGCTGGCCGAACACGAAGATCTCGCGCGCCCGCACGCCGAAAAGCTGGCCGGTGATCGACTGCCCCTGGGCACCGCACAGGAACGAAACGAAGCGCGCGACATGCGCGGGATCGGCCTTGAGCGCGCGCGCCTTGTACTGCACCTGTGCGTCGTTGGCCGGCCTGATCGAATCGGTCACGCGGGTCGCGGCGAACGGCGCGACCGCATTGGCGGTGACGTTCGAGCGCGCAAGGTCGAGCGCGGTGACGCGCGTCAGCCCGAACAGGCCGGCCTTGGCACTGGCATAGGCCGCCTGGCCGTAGTTGCCGTACAGGCCCGCGGTCGACACGAGATTGACGATGCGTCCCCAGCCATAAGGCTGGCCGCCGCGCCCGGCCTTGGCATTGTCGCGCAGCACGGGCGATGCCGCCGCGGTGAGCCATACGGCGGCGAGAAGATTGGTGCGGATGACGGCCTCGAAATCGAGCGGATCGAGCTTGAACACGAAAGCGTCGCGCAGGATGGCGGCATTGTTGACGACGATGTCGAGCCCGCCAAAGCGCTTGGTCGCAAGCTCGACGGCCTGCGCGGCGGCGGCGGGCGCCGCGATCGATATCGGCAGGGCGATCGCGCCATCGCCGATCGCCTCGGCGGCCTTCTGTACGAGCGTCGGATCGGCGCCGCTGCCGTCGATCCCGGTCCCCGGATCGACGAGTACGAGCCTTGCGCCGCATGCCGCGAGATCACGCGCGATGGCGAGGCCTATCCCCTGCGCGGCGCCGCTCACGATCGCGACGCGGCCTGCGAGGCTCATATTGCGGTCGGTCATCCGTCGCATCCTCATCTCTTCGCCACTTCGCTCAGCCCGCGCTGGCGGCGGCGATCTTCGCCTTGTCGGCTTCGGTGTAGAACGCATCGGCATGGCAATCCTGCCGCCCGACGCCGAGATCGGCGAGCGCCGCAACTGCGCTCTCGACCATCACCGGCGGGCCCGCCAGGTAGGCCTTTGCTCCGTCCAGCGCCGTGGGTCCGGCCGCGAGCAGATCGGCCCGTACCGCGTCGGCCAGGAATCCCGTGCGCCGGACGGTCGGCCCGTCCGGCGACGAGAGGACGGCGACGAAGCGGAAATTCCCGTACGTCGCCATCAGAGCCTGGAACTCCGCCTCTCCGTAGAGGTCGCGTTCGGCGCGCACGCCGAAATAGAGCGTGATCGGCTGCCGCTTGCCGCCGGCCAGCGCAGTCTCGACGATCGACTTGATCGGCGCCAGGCCCGATCCGCCGGCCAGCGCGAGGATCGGCCCCGTGTGCTTGTCGCGCAGATACGATGTTCCGAACGGTCCTTCGACGCGGACCGAATCGCCCGCCTTAACCTGCTCGCGAACGAACGGGGTGACCGCGCCCCCCGGCACCAGCCGGATGTGGAATTCGAGCAGGGGCTGGTCGGGCCGGTTGGCCATCGAATAGTCGCGCGAGGGCAGATCGGCGAAGCGGATGTTGGCATACTGGCCCGCGGTGAAGGTGAACGGTCCGCCCTCCTCGATCGCCAGCCGGACGCGGCGGATGTCGTGGGTCAGGTCGGCCACGTCGACGACGCGGCACTGCATCTTGCGCAGCGGATGCGCCACCGTCTCGTCGGCGTCGAGAATGCGCACGCTGCAGTCCGACCACGGAACCGCGCGGCAGGCCAGGATCAGCCCGTTCGCCCGTTCGGCCGGGCTGAGCGCGAACTCCGAATGGGGCGACATCTCGACTTCGCCTTCGATCAGCGCGCTCTTGCACGCGCCGCAGTTCCCGGACCGGCAGCCATGCGGATAAGCGAGACCGGCGCGCAGCGCGGCGTCCAGGATGGTCTCGCCCATCTCGACATCGAAGGGCGCCGCGAACTGCGGCGCCGTCACGCTGAAGCCCATCGTTGCCCTGTCCCGGGAAGATATGCTCATGATATGGTCTCGATTGCTGAGAGGTCAAACTGTTTGATAGCCCAACAATTGGTGCGCGCGGTGCGCACAGCGATCGGAACGGCGGGGCTGGCGCGAAGTCGATGAAGCAGTCGCGTCGATCGAACGGCTCGCTGCCGAACGGGACGCCGCGCGACGCGCTGGGGCGTGGGCGGCTCGATGGGCTGCTCGGCTACTGGCTGCGGCGCGCGCAGGTCCGCGTGTTCCAGGATTTCGCCGCAGCGATGGCGGCGGACGGCCTCACGCCGGGACTGCTCGGGGCCCTCCTGCTGGTCGAGGCCAACCCGGGCATCAGCCAGAGCGCGCTCGCCGCCGCGCTGGGCATCGACCGGTCGACCGCAGTCTCCTTGATCGACCGTCTGCAACGGCGCAACCTCGTGAAGCGCTCGCAGCGTGCCGGCGATCGGCGCGCGAACGCGCTGGAGATTCCGCGCGCCAGCCGCACCGCATTCGCCCGCATCCTCGCGCGGCTTTCCGCCCATGAAGCCCGCATCGCGGCGACCCTCGCGCCCGCCGACCGCGCGGCACTGATGGGCTTTCTGCGACAACTGGCAAATGCCGATCCTCCCCCTCTGCCATTGAGACCGAAGAGACGCGTCGATGATCGGTGAGATCCTGCGCCTGTCGGCCGCGCGGTTCCCGGACAAGACCGCGTTGATCGACGGCGCGCGCCGGACGACCTATGCGGAACTCGATGCGCGGGCGAACCGGTTCGCTGCCGCGTTGGCGGCGCACGGGATCGTCAAGGGCGCCCGCATCGGCGTTCTGGCCGCCAACTGCGGCGACGTGGCGACCATCTTCTACGGCGCGGCGCGCGCGGGCGTGATCATGGCGCCGCTTTCAACGCGCACGACCGCCGGCGATGTCGCCTACATGCTCAACAAGATCGGCGCCGAAGCGCTGTTTCACTCCGGCGACCTGGGCGCGATCGCGAGCGCCGCGCGCGGCGCCATCGCGTCGCTCCGCCATGTCGTCGCGCTCGACGATCGGGGCGAAGCAGGCGGCGGCGCGTTTGACGCATTTCTCGCGAGCGGCGCCGCGGCGCCCATTCCGCCGCCGTCGCCGGATGATCCGCTTGCGATCACCTTCACCGGTGGAACGACGGGCAGGCCCAAGGCGGTCGTCGTGACGCATCGCGCCCGCTACGCGACCGCGGTGACGGGCGGCGTCGAGTTCGGACTCGACGAGCGTGACGTAGCGCTGGTCGCGACCCCGCTCTTTCATGCAGCCGGGCTGTTCGTGTGGTTCCAGACCGCGGTGATGCTGGGGCTGACCTGCGTGATCCTGCCGCGCTGGGACCCCTCGACGGCGATCGCGTTGATCGAGCGCCACGGCTGTACGGCAACGCTGCTCGTGCCGACCCAGCTGGGCGACCTGATCGCCGATCCCGGGTTCGCGCCAGAACGGCTCGCGAGCTTGCGCCACATGCACTACGCCGGCTCTCCGATGGCGCTTGCGGTGCTCGATCGTGCCCAGGCGCTGCTGCCGCACGTGGGCTTCACGGAGAACTATGGCCAGTCCGAGACCGGCCCGATGACCGTGCGCCGGCCCTTCCATCCGCACGACAAGCGCGGGTCGGTCGGACGGCCGGCCCACAATGTCGAGACGCGTGTACTCGACACCGCGGGCCGCGAATGCGCGGTCGGCGTCGTCGGGGAGATCGCGACGCGTGGGCCTCATGTCTTCTCCTACTACTGGGACGATCCGGACGAGACGCGGCAGTCGCTGCGCACCGGCGACGGCTGGCTGTGGACCGGCGATCTCGGCTTTCGCGACGCCGACGGATTTCTCCATCTCGTCGATCGGGTCAAAGACATGATCGTGTCGGGAGCGGAGAACATCTACCCCGCGGAGGTCGAGAACGCGCTCTACCTCCATCCGGCGGTCGGCGAATGCGCCGTCTTCGGCGTGCCCGACGATCGCTGGGGCGAAGTGCCCGCGGCGCATGTCGTGCTGAAGCCGGGCGCAAACGCGAGCGAGGCGGAACTGATCGCCTTCGTCGAGGGCCAGATCGCCCGCTACAAGCGTCCACGCTTCGTGCGCATCGTCGAGGTGCTGCCGCGGACCGCCGTCGGCAAGATTCAGAAGAGCGCGATCCGCGAGCCCTATTGGGCGGGGCGCACCCGCCGCATCTGAGGGCACTCCGGGCCTCATCCGGCTGCGACAAATCCGCACCTGGACAGGACGGGAGTCCATTCTGATCAATTGCTTCGCCGCCGCCGGCCGGCCCGGACACGTCGATGTGAGGATGCGAGTTACTTGCATCATCGCCGTCCGCGTGATAGCCGTTATTGCAAATGGTTCTTAATTGAAGCGGCAGGCCCGCTTTGCGTATGGGAGCACCTGATATGAACCGTCGCGAATTTCTGATGCAGGCCGGAACCACGGCGCTCGCCCTCGCCGCGCCGTCGATCGTGCAGGCCCAGGCGGCCGGCGTGGTCAATCTCTACTCGGCGCGGCACTACCAGACCGATGAGGCGCTCTACGGCGAATTCACCCAGCAGACCGGCATCCGTGTGAATCGGATCGACGCCGACGCCGATCCGTTGCTCGAGCGGCTCAAGGCCGAGGGCCGCAACAGCCCGTGCGACGTGTTCATCTCCGTCGACGCCGGCCGCATCGAGCGCGCGCGCGAGCAGGGGCTTCTCCAGGCGGCGAACTCGGCCGTGCTCGCCGAACGGGTTCCGGCGCATCTGCGCGCTCCGGATGGCACTTGGTACGGCTTTTCGAAGCGTGCGCGTGTGCTCGTCTATGCCCGCGACCGGGTGCGTCCGTCCGAGCTTTCGACGTATGAGGACCTCGCCGACGCGAAGTGGCGCGGCAAGGTCGTCGTGCGCTCGTCGAACAACGTCTACAACCAGTCGCTGGTTGGCTCGATGCTCGCGGCGCTCGGGGCCGACCGCACTGAGGCGGTCTGCCGCGGCCTTGTCGCGAATTTCGCGCGCCCGCCGGCGGGCGGAGATCGCGATCAGATTGCCGCCGTTGCCGCCGGACAGGCCGACATCGCCATCTCCAACACCTACTACCTCTTCAACATGGCGCGCCCGAACGCGCCGGCCCGCGAGCGCGAGACCGTCGGCAAGGTCGCGGTGTTCTTCCCCAATCAGCGGGATCGCGGAACGCACGTGAACATCAGCGGCGGCGGCGTCGCTGCGAACGCGCCCAACCGGGCCAATGCCGTGCGCTTCCTCGAATATCTCGTGTCGCCATCCGCGCAGCGCTATTTCGCCGAGGGCAATTCCGAATATCCGGTCGTCGCCGGCGTCGCTTCCCCACCCTGGGTCAGCGAATACGGGAACTTCGTCGAGGACCGCCTGAACGCCCAGGTCTTCGCGCAGAACAACGCCGAGGCGCTGCGGATCATGGATCGCGCTGGCTGGCGCTGACGCTCGGTCGTGGGTGAGGGCGGGCGGCATCGGCCGGGTCAGACCGAGGCCGCCCGTTTCATTCCGGCCGGATCTTGCTGGTCCGCGTGATTTCGTATACCGTATGCAAAATTTCAGGGAGCGCCCGTGGAGCAACTGGCGGTTTCGGCCCCTCTCGCGGACCGCGTCTATTGCGCCATCCGTGATGCGATCTGCGACGGACAGCTGCCGCCCGGCGAGCGCTTGCGCCAGGACGAGCTCGCCGAGCGCCTGAACGTCTCGCGGCAGCCGGTCCTCCAGGCGTTGCTGTTGCTGCGCAATCAAGGTTTCGTGCGCGACACCGGCCGCCGTGGCGTGGTCGTCGCCGAACTCGAGCCGGCGACCATCGCGCATCTCTATGAAATGCGCAGCGGTCTTGACGGCGTTGCCTGCCGCGCCGCTGCAATGCGCGCGGCGGACGAGGCCGCGCGGCGCGGGCCGGCGCTGATCGCCGACGGCCGCCGCGCCGTCTCGTCCTGCGACGTCGGGGCAATGATCGACGCCGACATGCAGTTCCATGCGTTCCTCTACGATCTGTCGGGCAATCCGCTGATCGCCGGCACGGCCGCGCTGCACTGGCAGCACATCCGCCGCGCGATGGGCGGATTCCTGCGCCGCTATAGCGCACGCGATGCGATCTGGGACGAGCACCAGGCGATGCTCGACGCCATCGTCGCCGGCGACGGCATCGGTGCCCAGCGTCTGGCCCAGGAGCACGCCGATCGCGCTGCGAACAAGCTGGTTGCGGCCATGAAATCCGAACGGCGGCAGCCGCGCGCCGATCGCACGAACCCTTGAGCCAGGAGAAACGCAGATGGAGCTCACGCCGGCCCAGATCGCCCAGTTCGAAAAGGACGGCTACCTCTTCTTCCCCAGCCTGTTCGCGCCGGAGGAGATCGCGGTCCTCAATGCGGACGTGCCGCGCCTCTTCGCGCTCGACCGCCCGGAGGTGATCAAGGAAAAGGGCACCGACGCGGTGCGCTCGGCGTTCTACGTCCAGTCCTACAGCGAGCCGTTCCGCCGTCTGTCTCTGCATCCGCGGCTGATCGGGCCCGGCGCGCAGGTTCTGGGCAGCGACCGGCTCTACCTGCATCAGTTCAAGATCAACGCGAAGGCGGCGTTCGACGGCGCGGTCTGGCAATGGCATCAGGACTACGCGACCTGGGCCGAGGACGACGACATGCCTGAGGCGCGCGCCATGAACGTCGCCGTCTTCCTCGCCGACGCGAACGAGTTCAACGGTCCGCTGATGTTCATCCCGGGCAGCCACCGGCGCGGCAAGCTGCAGGCCGGTCACGACACGACCACGACAAGCTATCCGCTGTGGACAATCGACAACGCGACGATCACCAGGCTGGTCGACGAAGGCGGCATCGTCGCGCCGAAGGGGCCGGCGGGGTCCGTGCTGATGTTCCACGGCAACATCGTGCATGCCTCGGGCAGCAACCTGACGCCGTGGTCGCGCTGGATCGTCTACCTGTCGCTCAATCGCTGCGACAACGCGATCCGCCGCTTCAAGCGGCCGAACTGGATCGCGCATCGCGACTTCACGCCGCTCGAGGCGCTCGGCGACGATTGTCTGCGGCAGTTGGCGCGACAGAGCGCCGCGGAGTAGCGCGGATGAACCTCCATCGCATGCTGGCCGAGCGCGCGGCATCCGGCCGACCGGTCGGCGTCGGCCTCATCGGCGCCGGCAAGTTCGGATCGATGTTCCTCGCGCAGGCGCCGCACACGCCGGGGCTGCACGTCGTCGGCATCGCCGACCTGGCGCCGGCGCGCGCACGCGAATCGCTGGCGCGGATCGGCTGGCCCGTCGAGCGCTGCGGCGCCGCGACGCTCGACGACGCGGCGCGCTCCGGCGCCACCCATGTCGGCGACGATGCGGCGCGGCTGATCGCGCATTCGGCGGTCGAAGTGGTGATCGACGCGACCGGCAGCCCGCCGGCCGGCATCCGCCACGCCCTGGCGGCGATCGCCTCCGGCAAGCACATCGTCATGGTCAATGTCGAAGCCGACGTGCTGGCGGGACCGCTGCTGGCGGAGCGCGCCCGCAAGGCCGGCGTGGTCTACTCGCTCGCCTATGGCGACCAGCCGGCGCTCGTCTGCGAGATGGTCGACTGGGCGCGCGCGGCCGGCTTCGCGGTCGTGGCCGCCGGCAAGGGCACGAAGTACCTGCCGGCATATCATGCCTCCACGCCTGAAACGGTCTGGGGCCACTACGGCCTGACACGGGAGGCGGCGGCCAGCGGCGGCATGAACCCGCAGATGTTCAACTCCTTCCTCGACGGCACCAAGTCGGGAATAGAGATGGCGGCGATCGCCAACGCGACCGGTCTGACACCGGCCCCCGATGGGCTCGCGTTCCCGCCTTGCGGCGTCGACGACTTGCCGCGCGTGCTGCGCCCGTCCGCGGTCGGCGGCCAGCTTCACCACCATGGTCAGGTTGAAGTGGTCTCGTCGCTTGAGCGTGACGGCCGGCCGGTCTTCCGCGATCTGCGCTGGGGTGTCTACGCGGTGTTCGAGGCGCCATCCGACTATGCCGCGCGCTGCTTTGCCGAGTACGGGCTGATCACCGATCCGTCGGGTCGCTATTCGGCGATGTACAAGCCGTTCCATCTCATCGGCCTGGAGTTGGGCATCTCGGTCGCCTCGGCGGCGCTGCGGCGCGAGGCGACCGGGGCTGCGACCGGATTTCGCGGCGACGTCGTCGCGACTGCGAAGCGCGACCTTCGCGCCGGCGATACGCTCGACGGCGAAGGCGGCTACACCGTGTGGGGCAAGCTCATGCCGGCGGCGGATTCGCTTGCGCTCGGCGGCCTGCCGATCGGGCTCGCGCACAACGTCAAGCTTACGGCGCCGGTCGCCGCCGGAGCGCCGGTCCGCTGGACCGACGTGGCGATCGACGCGACCTCGGAAGCCGTTCGCATCCGCCGCGAGATGGAAGCGGCGGCGCGCGCGGCGGTCGCAGGCAGGGCCGCGGCCGAGTAGGCTACCGCCTCAGGTTCAGTTCGCCGCCAGACCGCCTGCGGGGAGCGGCATTTGGGGCAATACGAGCGTGTTGAGCTTCGGATCGCCGGGATAGGCATTGACGATCAGCAGCATGTCGACGTTCGTCCCGTCGCTCGCGAGCGGGAAATAGACGCGCTCCGTGGCGATGGCATCGCGGCCGGGATGCGGCATCGGAAATGCGTCGTGGACGGGCTGGCGGCTCTCCGCGGCGGTCCGCATGTTTGCACCGATCCGCTCGACGAACGCCGGCAGGACCGCGTCCTCGAGAAAGCGGCCGGTGATTTCGCGGCCAGCGGCGATCGTCTGATGCACCCCGACGAGGCGGAAGCGAAACCGGTACGCGCCGTCCACGTGCTCGACGTCGACGAGATTCACGAAGTCGAGCAGCGCCTTGAAGGCGAGCGGGTCGACGTGCCGGCGGCCCGGCAGGTGCCCGGGTGGCGCCACGCGGGCGAGGTAGTCCCGCATCCACGCGAAGCGCGGATCGAGACGATCGAAGTCGCCGAGGGTCAGGCACGAACCCATTCAGACCAGCCGGTTTCGACGCAGCATGGGGTGGCAATGCGGTGATGGCAAGCGCCGGCGGGCGAGCGGCAGCGGATCAGTCCGAACCGCCCGCAGCGGAGGCCCGCCGAGCGGCGGCGCGGTCCGTCGCCTCGCGTCGACGTGCCAGCATCGGCGCCATCTTGCCGCGCGTGCTGGCGACCAGGGCCGCGTCGGCGCGATGGGGCGAGCCAGCATTGAACGGCGGTGCGGGGTCGTACTCGATCCCGAGCTGGATCTCCTTTGCAGCGTCCTCGCCAAGCATGGCTGCGACCAGGCTCAGCGCGAAATCGATTCCCGCCGTGACACCGCCGCCCGAGACCCGGTTGCGGTCGATGACCACGCGGGCATCGACCGGGACAGCCCCGAGCAGGGCGAGCTGGTCGCGCGAGGCCCAGTGGCATGCTGCCTTGTATCCGTCGAGCAGCCCTGCGGCGGCGAGGACGAGCGAGCCGGTGCAGACCGAGGTGATCCAGCGCGCGCCTTTCGCCTGCCGGCGGAGCCAGTCGAGAGTCTCGTCGTCGTCCATCAGGTCGATCTGACCCGGGCCGCCGGGCACGCAGATCACGTCGAGCTGCGGACACGTTGCGAAGGTCGTGGTCGGCGTGAGCATGAGCCCGCGATCGGTCCGCACCGGATCCGCGGTCTTCCACACGACGTGGACCGTGGCGCCCGGCGTGCGCGCGAAGACTTCGAACGGACCCGCGAGATCGAGCTGGGTCAGGTTGGGAAAAAGCAGAAGCCCGATTTGCATGCGACGGTTCCCCGCTGGCGGACGCGCGCGCATCGTAGCGGCCCGGCGCCGCGGATGCGAGCGTGTCGCCGCTGCTGTGGCGGTCCGTCGGGGCCTCGGCTAGAGTGCGGCAGCAAATCACGCCCGATGCCCGATCAGACCCCCGACATCGCCACGCCGATTGCGGCCTATCGCGCCCGTTTGGCCCAAGGCCTGCTGAAAGCCGATCCCGCACAGGCGCTCGCCGCCGAGAAGCTGGAGAGCCTGCATCACGCGCTCGTGGCCTACCGGCCCGGCCAGCCGCAGGGCTGGCTGGCGCGGTTCGGCATCGGCCGCCCCGAGGAGCCGCCGCAGGGGCTCTACCTGTTCGGCCCGGTCGGCCGCGGCAAGTCGATGCTGATGGATCTGTTTCACGGCGCCGTGCCGGTGCCCAAGCGCCGCGTCCACTTCCTCGCCTTCATGCAGGAGGTTCACGCGCGCATCCACAAATGGCAGCAGAAGGCGCCCGGCGAGCGCGAGGGCAAGGATCCGATCGCCCCGCTCGCGCGCAAGATCGCCGACGAAGCGACCTTGCTGTGCTTCGACGAGTTCCAGATCACCAACATCGCGGATGCGATGATCCTCGGCCGCTTGTTCCAGGCCCTGTTCGAGCGCGGGGTCGTGATCGTCGCGACGTCCAACACCGAACCCGACCGGCTCTACGAAGGCGGCCTGCAGCGCGAACTGTTCCTGCCCTCGATCGCGCTGATCAAGCAGAAGCTCGACGTGCTCGATCTCGGCAGCGGCCAGGACTATCGCCGCGAGCGTCTCAAGGGGATGCAGGTCTACTATTCGCCGCTCGGTCCTGCGGCAAGTCGCGCCCTCGATGCGGCTTTTGCGCGGATGACCGACGACGAGCCCGGCACGGAGATGCACCTCGTCGTCCAGGGCCGGATCCTCGTCGTCCCGAAGGCGGCGCGCGGCGTCGGCCGGATGAGCTTCGACGCGCTTTGCCGGGCTGCGCTCGGCCCGGCGGATTTCCTGGCGCTGGCGACGCATCTCCATGCGCTCGTGGTCGACGGCATCCCCGTCATCGGCGCCGACGAACGCAATGCGGCGGTGCGGTTCATCACGCTGGTCGACGCGCTCTACGAGCACCGCGTGACGCTGATATGCGCGGCGGCGGCGGCACCCGATGCGCTTCATCCGGATGGCCCCAATGCGGCCGCGTTCCGCCGTACCGCGTCGCGGTTGTTCGAAATGCAGAGCGCCGACTATCTCGCATTGGAGCATCTCACATGAGCGACCTCGTGATCGCGCCCGAGCTGCGCGGGGCCCTCGACGATCTCCGCCCGATCGTCGCCCTCGAATCGACGATCATCGCGCATGGCCTGCCCTATCCGCGCAATCTCGAGACCGCGCGTTTGCTTGAGCGCACGGTCCGCGCGGGCGGCGCGCTGCCGGCGACGATCGCGGTTCTCGACGGGCGTATTCGCGTCGGCCTCGACACGGGCGAACTCGAACGTCTGGCGCGCGACGGCGCGGCGATGCGCAAGCTCTCGACGCGCGATCTCGGCTTCGCGGCGGCGCGCGGCGTGTCGGGCGCGACGACGGTGGCGGCGACGATGGCGATCGCGGCGCGCGCCGGAATCTCGGTCTTCGCCACCGGCGGGATCGGCGGCGTTCATCGCGGCGCCGAATTGTCCTTCGATGTTTCGGCCGATCTCGCGGAACTCGCGCGCACGGCGGTCGCGGTGGTGTCCGCCGGCGCGAAGGCGATCCTCGATCTGCCGAAGACGCTCGAGATGCTGGAAACGCTGGGCGTGCCGGTGATCGGCCTCGGGACCGACGTCTTCCCGGCCTTCTGGTCGGAATCGAGCGGTTTGCGCCTGGAGAAGCGCTGCGACGATCCGGCCCAGGTCGCGGCGGCGCTCGCCGCGCATTGGCGCCTCGGCGGTGCGGGGGCGGTGATCGCAAATCCGATCCCCGCCGCCGACGCGCTGCCGCGCGACCTGGTGGAGGATGCGATCGAATCGGCGCTGGCCGACGCCGAGCGCCAGGGCGTTCACGGCAAGGCGGTGACGCCGTTCCTGCTCGCGCGCATCGAGGCGTCGACGCAGGGGCGCAGTGTCGCCGCCAACGTGGCGCTCGCGGTCAACAATGCGCGCATCGCCGCGGCCATCGCCGAGGCGCTCTGCAAACAAAAACCCCCGCCCTGACCGATCCGGTCGGGGCGGGGGCGTTCGACGCTTCGGCTTTGCGGGGTCGGCTCAGTAGCGGTATTGGTCGGCCTTGAACGGGCCGGATTCGGCGACGCCGATATACTGCGCCTGCGCCTTGGTGAGCTTGGTCAGCTTGGCGCCGACCTTCGCGAGGTGCAGTGCGGCGACCTTCTCGTCGAGATGCTTGGGAAGCGTGTAGACCTGCTTCTCGTACTTGCCGGGGTTCGTCCACAACTCGATCTGCGCCAGCGTCTGGTTGGTGAACGACGCCGACATCACGAAGCTCGGGTGGCCCATGGCGTTGCCGAGGTTCACCAGGCGGCCTTCGGAGAGCAGAATGACGCGCTTGCCGTCAGGAAACTCGACCTCGTCGACCTGCGGCTTGACGTTGTGCCACTTGAAGTTCTTGAGCGCCGCCACCTGGATCTCGTTGTCGAAGTGGCCGATGTTGCAGACGATCGCGCGGTCCTTCATCTTGCGCATGTGGTCGACGGTTAGCACGTCGACATTGCCCGTGGCGGTGACGAAGATGTCGGCGCGCGGCGCCGCCTCTTCCATCGTCACGACCTCGTAGCCTTCCATCGCCGCCTGCAGCGCGCAGATCGGGTCGATCTCCGAAACCATGACGCGGCAGCCGGCGTTGCGCAGCGACGCGGCCGAGCCCTTGCCGACGTCGCCGAAGCCCGCGACCATCGCGACCTTGCCGGCCATCATCACGTCGGTGCCGCGGCGGATGCCGTCGACCAGCGACTCGCGGCAGCCGTAGAGATTGTCGAACTTCGACTTGGTGACCGAGTCGTTGACGTTGATCGCCGGGAACAGCAGCTTGCCTTCCTTGGCCATCTGCTGCAGGCGGTGCACGCCCGTCGTCGTCTCTTCGGTCACGCCCTTGATCGCGGCGGCGAGCTTCGAATACCAGCCGGGCTTGCTCTTCAGGCGCTCCTTGATCGCGGCGTAGAGGACTTCCTCCTCCTCGCTCGTCGGGTTGTTGAGCACCGACGCATCCTTCTCGGCGCGGCTGCCGAGATGGACGAGCAGTGTCGCGTCGCCGCCGTCGTCGAGGATCATGTTCGGCGTGCCGCCGTCGGCCCACTCGAAGATCTTGTGCGTGTACTCCCAATACTCGACGAGGCTTTCACCCTTGTAGGCGAAGACCGGAATACCCGCCGCCGCGATCGCCGCCGCCGCATGGTCCTGGGTCGAGTAGATGTTGCACGACGCCCAGCGGATGTCGGCGCCGAGATGCTTGAGCGTCTCGATCAGCACCGCGGTCTGGATGGTCATGTGCAGCGAACCGGCGATCCGCGCGCCCTTCAGCGGCTGCGACTTGCCGTATTCGGCGCGCGTCGCCATCAGTCCGGGCATCTCGATCTCGGCGATCGCGAGTTCGCGCCGACCCCAGTCGGCGAGCTTGATGTCCGCGACCTTGTAGTCGGTTCCAGCCGTCATTCCATGCTCCTCGGGAAAAAGCGAGATTCGTCCACGCGTCGCGCTCGGGAGGGCCCCTGGCGACGAGGCGGGCGGGTGGGGCTAATAGCAGCGGCCCGGCGGGCCATCAATCGCTATTTCCGAACCGCGCCGCAGCCTGCAACGGACGAGGTCGCCGGAGTATTCATTTCGGAACAAAGAACGAACGATCACAGTTCGGCATTGAAGCCGTCGAGCAGAGCCGAAATCCGCGCCGAATCGGATTGATCCATGATCTGGCGCGCGCGGACCGCGGCGGCCGACAGGTCGATGGCCCGCACCCGTTCCTTCACCCGCGGCAGGTTGATCGCCGACATCGACAGGTCGCGGATGCCGAGGCCGATGAGCAGGGCCGTGAAGCGCGGGTCGCCCGCGATCTCGCCGCAGATGCTGATCGGGATGCGGTTGCGCAGCGCCGCCTCGGTCGTGAACTGGATCAGCCGCAGCACCGCCGGGTGGAGCGGATTGTAGAGATGCGCCACCTGCTCGTCGCCGCGGTCGATCGCCAGCGTGTACATCGTCAGGTCGTTGGTGCCGATGGCGAAGAAGTCGCAGACCCGCGCGAGCGCGTCGGCCGACAGCGCCGCCCCCGGCACCTCGATCATCGCGCCGACCGGCGGGAACGGGTCAGCGATGGCGACGCCCTTGCGGACCAGCCTCCGCGCGACGCGGGCAAGGATCTCGCGCACTTCCTTGACCTCGTCGACCGTCTCGATCATCGGCAGCAGCAGGCGGACGCGGCCGAGCGCGCCGGCTCGCAGGATTGCGGCAAGCTGCGGCTCGAGCAGGTCCGGCTGCTGCAGCGACAGCCGGATGGCGCGCAGGCCAAGCGCCGGGTTGGCGCTGGGCGCGATGCGGTCACCGAGCGCGGAGGCGAGCTTGTCGCCGCCGATGTCGAGCGTGCGCACGGTGACCGGGCGGTTGGCCATGCCGGTGACGATCGCCGCGAGCGCCTGGAACTGTTCCTCTTCGCTCGGGATGTCGTTGCGGTTCATGAACAGGAATTCGCTGCGCAGCAGGCCGATGCCGTCGGCGCCGACGGCGCGCACCGTCTCCAGTTCGCGCGGCAGCTCGATATTGGCGTCGAGCGTGATGGCGACCCCATCCTTGGTGACCGCGGGCAGGCGTGAGATGCGCGCAAGTTGGCGCTCGACCCGTGCCAGCTCGACCTGCCGGCGCTCGTAGGCGTCGATCGTCTGCGGCGTCGGATTCGCGATGACGCGCCCGGCGCTACCGTCGACGATGACAAAGTCGCCGTCGCGGATCGTCTGCAGCAGGCGTGTCGCGCCGAGCACGGCGGGCAGGCCCATCGCGCGCGCCATGATCGCCGCGTGGCTCTCCGCTCCCCCGACCACGGCGGCGAAGCCGGCGACGATGTCGGGATTCATCAACGCAGTGTCGGCGGGGGTGACCTCCTCCGCGATCACGATCGAGCCGGCCGGCAGGCTGGTGAAGCTCTGGAACGGCGTCGCGGTGAGATTGCGGATTACCCGGGCGCCGACCTCGCGAACCTCCTGCGCGCGCGCCGCCAGGTAGGCGTCCTCGATCGCGGCGAAGCCCTCCGCGACGACCGCGGTCTCGGCTGCCGTCGCCGCCTCCGCGTTGATGCGATCGTGCGCGATGCGTTGATTCACGCCTCGAACCAGCCGCGATCCCTGGAGCATCAGGCCCTGCGCTTCGAGCAGAACCGAAACCTCCTCGGCCACGTCCGGCGGCAGCGCTGCGGTCTTGGCCTTCAGCTTCTCGAGCTGCCGCAGCGACTGCGCAACAGCCTCTTCGAAGCGGCGCAACTCCGCGGGAATGCCGTCGGGGTCGATCGTGTACTCGGGGATCTGCGCGGGCGCTGCGCCGTGCAGGTAGGCGCGGCCGATCGCGATCCCGGGTGCAACGCCCAGGCCCTCGACGACGCGTTCGGTCGGCTCGGCTCGGCGGCGGCGCGTCGACCGCGGGCGCGCTCCGTCCCGCCCTCCGGTCGGTGCGCGCTTCGCCATCTCATTCCTCTTCGTCGAAGCGGGCGGCGATGAGCTTGACCAGTGCTGCGATCGCTTCCTCGCGCTGACGGCCGCGCGCCGCGAGCACGACTTCGCAGCCCGGCCCTGCGGCAAGCATCATCAATCCCATGATCGACAGTCCCGAGACGCTCGAGTCCCGCTTGGTGACGGAGATCTGGGCGTCGAACTGCGCCGCCAGCTTGACGAAGCGCGCCGCGGCCCGCGCATGGAGGCCGCGACGATTGACGATCGTGACCGTGCGGCTGATCGAGTCGCCGCCCTGGCCGTCCGCGGCCTGCGTCGCCGCGCCGTGTTGCGGCGCGGCGTCGCTCATTTGACCTCTCCGCTCAGGAGATGCGACGCGACGTTGATATATTTGCGTCCGGCTTCCTGCGCCGCGGCGACGGCGTCCTCGAGCGTCTTGGTCGAGCGGACGCTGGCGAGTTTGATCAGCATCGGCAGGTTCAAACCGGCGATCACCTCGACCTTCGCCTTGTCCATGATCGAGATCGCCAGATTCGAGGGCGTGCCGCCGAACATGTCGGTCAGGACCACGACGCCAGACCCGTCGTCGACGCGACCGACGCATTCGAGGATCTCGCGCCGCCGCTGCTCCATGTCGTCCTCGGCACCGATGCAGACGGTGCAGATGTTGCGCTGCGCGCCGACCACGTGCTCCAGGGCGGAAACGAATTCGACCGCCAAGCGTCCGTGGGTCACGAGGACCATACCGATCATGACAATTCCCTGGTCAATGAAGGCCGGAGTTTCTACGCGCCTGCCGATGGTCTGCCAAGGTCGCGATGGGTCAAATTTACTGACCTTCCGCGCTCCTGCAGCCATTGCGCCAGACGCTCTGCGACATAGACCGAACGGTGGCGGCCACCCGTGCAGCCGATGGCAACGGTGAGGTAGCTCTTGCCCTCGCTCTCATAACGCGGCAACAGGCCGGCCAGCATCCCGGTCAGCCCGTCGAGGAACGAAGTGAAGCCGGGATCACGCTGAATGAACCGCCCGACCGCCGGATCCTGCCCGGTCTGCGGCTGAAGTACCGGGTCGTAGTGGGGGTTGGAGAGGAACCGTACGTCGAAGACGAGATCGGCCTCGCGGGGCAGGCCATGGCGGTACGAGAATGACACCACAGAAACGGCGAGCGCCGGCCGCTCCGCCAGTGCGAACTCGGCCTGGATGATCCGCTTCAGGTCGGCTTGGCCGATCGTCGACGTGTCGATGACCTGGTCGGCGCGTTCGACCAAGTCGCGCAGCAGCACGCGTTCCGCCTTGATCCCGTCGACGACCGGCCGGTCGGCGGCGAGCGGATGGCGGCGCCTCGTCTGCGTGAAGCGGCGGCGCAGCTCTTCGTCCTCGCAGTCGAGGAACAGCAGCTTCACCTCCGAATCCGCTTCGGCGGCGAGGCGATCGACGGCGGAGATCAGGGTGCGCGCATCGAAATCGCGCGTACGGCTGTCGACGCCGATCGCGACGGCGCGCATGCCGGCCCCTTCCGCCGGAACGAGCGCTCCGAGCAGCGACAGGGGAAGATTGTCGACGGCCTCGTAGCCGGCGTCTTCGAGCGCCTTGAGCGCGGTCGACTTGCCGGCGCCCGACATGCCGGTGACGACGGCGATCCGCCGTTTGGGCGCCATTGGCGGCACCGGCGCGGCATTGGCGTTCGCGGGATGGGCGTTCATTGCGGCCTTGCGGCGACAGCGATGGCGCCGGCGTCGCGCGCTGCAATCCGAACCTTGGCGACCGTCGATGCTTCGAAGGGCGCCAGCATCACCACCCGGATCGGCACGCCGAGATACTCGCGCGTCTGCGCGTCCGGCAGACGCTCGACCTGTTCCGGCTGCACGAGCTCGATGGCCAGCCGCACGCGTGCGTGAGCAACCGCCGGAACGGAAACGATACCGAGCCCGCGCACTTCGATCGCGCCGGCGATGCTGGCGGGGGCCGAAGCAAATACCTCTCCATCGCGCCGGACCAGATCGGTACGGTCATCAGCGACGAGCCTGGCTCCGGCATCGATCAGCCGCAGAGCGAGGTCCGACTTGCCGGCGCCTGAGCCGCCGAGCAGAAGGACTCCCGCCCCTGCAACTTCGACGCACGTGGCATGGATCTGAGTGGCACTGCTCACGGCGCCGGAAGGGTGGAACTTCGCCCCTGCAAAGTCAATTGCCGCAGGTGCGAAAGGTAAACTTGCGCTGCGTGGAACTTAACCGTTGACGTGGGACCTGGCCGCACGCGGTCGGCCGAAAGCCGCCACCGCGATGGTCGTCGCGAAAACAGCGATCCAGACGGAGTCCAGTGCCAGATAGGTGGCAAGACCGATCACGGTGTCGACCAAGGGCAGCTGCCCTTCCAGCGACAACTGGGTGCGCAGCGCCGTCGCGACGACTTCTGTCGCCGTCGCGGCGACGATGGCGATAACCGCCGCATTCAGGAAGTGCGCGATCTGCGGCGGCATGGTCGTTGCCGCCGCCGCGATGAAGACCCGACGCGCCGCGTGGATCGCCACGACCGTCACGACCGGTGCGGCGAACTCGATCGTGTCCAGCGCCTGGTCGAGGGCGGCGAGCATCGACGCATCGTCGTTAATCGACGAACCGATGGACGAAGCGATCGCACCCCGCACCATCTGCTGCCCGCCGAAAATGACGAGCGTCGCGGCGAAGTTCGCCACGGCGAGCGCAGCGATGAACGGCACGGTGCGTTCGGGCGGCAGCCACCTTGCGGCCGCGGCCGGACCGGTCGTGATCGTGTTGACGATCGTCGCGGTGGCGACCGCGATGCAGGCCGAGTACAGCGTGCCATAGGCGCTGCGCACGATCGTATAGGCGAGCGCCGACTCGGAATCACCGAGCAGCAGACTGCCGAGCGCGATCGTCAGGTCGATCAGCACAGGCGACGTCCAGTCGAAGACCATGAACGCCGCCATGCCCAGCAGCGGCAGGACGAGCGCGCGTGCGAACAGCCGGCGCCACTGCCACGTCAGTCGCAGGGTCGAGAGGATCTGATCCATCGGGCGACGAACCGTCCTTTCGACGATCGCCGCCGGGCGTCCGTCACCCGCGCGGCCGGATCATCAGGGCATTGAAGCGGCGCTCCGGTCGGGGCGCGACCACGAGGTCGCGCCGCGCGGCGAAATCCCAGCTCGGATAGAACACGGGAATCACGGCCTGATCCTCCATCGCCGCTTCGGTCGCGGCCTGGAGCAGGGCCCGGCGGCGGTCGGCATTCATCTCGGTCAGGGCCTGGACGATCGCGGCGTCGACCGCGGGGTTGCTGTAGCGCACGCGATTGGCCGTGCCGAGGCCGCGCGCCGAATCGAAGGTGTGAACGAGCGCGCGCGGACCCTGCGACGCGTCGTCGGTGCCGTACTGCGCGATGAAGGCCGAATAGCGCTGCGTGCTCGCCTGGCCGAAGAACACGGTCCCCGGCACGGCTTCGACCGCGACCTGGAGGCCGAGGCGGGTCCAGGTCTGACCGATCGCCTGGGCGATGTCGCGGTCCTTCGGATAGCGGTCGCTCGTCGCGTGCAGGGTCAACTTGAAACCGTCGCCGACACCCGCCTCGCGCAGCAGCGCGCGCGCCCGGTCGAGATCGAAGGGATCGGGCTGCAGGCGCGGGCTGGTCCCGTCAAAGGTCGAGGGAAGGAACTGCGATGCAGGAGTCGCCGAGCCTTCCATCAGGCGCTCGACGATGAGCTGCCGGTTGATTGCCAGCGAAAGCGCCTTGCGGACGCGCTTGTCGCGCAGCGGATTGCCGCGCAACGGGGGCTGGCCGTCCTTGGCCCCCACGAAGGGACTGTCGTCGCGCGCGCTGTCGAGCGCGATGTAGTGGACGACGGCGGCGGGCCCGCTGCTCAGGGTGAAGCGGCTGTCCTGGCGCAGCCGCGGCATGTCGGCCGACGGAATCTCGTCGACCGCGCCGACCGCGCCGGTCAGCAGCGCCGCGATGCGCGCCGGATCGGTCTTGATGACGCGCTCCGTCACCCGTGCCCAGGTGGCCGGCCCGCCCCAATAGCCGGCGTGGCGATCGAGAACCAGCCGCTCGCCATTCGCCCATTCCACGAGCTTGTAGGGCCCGGTTCCGACCATGGCGCGGCCGGAATTGAAATCTGCGGTCGTCGCGGCAGCGAAGCGCCGGGCGATGATCAACACGCGGCCGAGATCGTTGGGCAGCATCGGGCTTGGCGCGCTGGTGCGAAAGCGTACCGTGTGGTCGTCGATCTTCTCCGCGCGCGCGATCGTGCGCGTGTACTGGCCGAAGGAATTGGGGCTGTTGGGAACGTTCGGCACGCGCTCGAGGGTGGCGATCACGTCGTCGGCGACGAAGTCGCCGCCGTCGTGGAACTTGACGCCGCGCCGCAGCTTGAACTCCCAGGTCAGGTCGTCGATGTTGCGCCATTCGGTCGCCAGGCCGGGCGTCGGCGCCAGCCGGTCGTCGAGCAGCGTCAGCGAATCGAAGACGCAGGAGTGCGAAGAGGCCTGGGGAAAGCCGTTGAAGAAGTGCGGATCGAGCGTGCTGAGCTCGAGCTTCGTGCCGAGCGTCAAGGCATCGCTCTGCGCCGCGGCGCGGCGCGATGCGCCGGCGGCAATCGCCAGAGCGGTTCCGAGCATGAGATTTCGACGCGAGAGACCGCCCATCGTCATTCCTTCCGTTCGCCCGACTGGTTGTCTACGATGTTCTGCACCGTTCACGACATCTGTCAATCGATCCCATGCTCAAGCTCCCGCGCATCGCCATCGGCGGCTTCATGCTCGAAAGCAACGGCCATGCGCCGGTCTCGACCCGCGAGGAGTTCGCGGAGAATGTCCTTCTGGAAGGCGACGCGCTGCTCGCCGACCTCGCCACGCCCAACCCAAGGAGTCCGCGCACGCTGACCGGATTCGTCCAGGCGATGGATGCGATCGGGCCGTGGACGCGCGTGCCGTTGATCCTCGCCGCGGTCGGCGCTTCGGGGCCGGTCGACCAGCAATTCTTCGACTGGGTGGTCGAGCGCATGCGCACGCTTCTCCGCGCCGCCGGGCCGGTCGACGCGGTGTTCCTGTCGGAACACGGGGCCGCCAGTGCGACGGTCGAAGCCGATCCCGACGGCGTCGTGTTCAAGGCGGTGCGCGACATCGTCGGGCCGGGCGTTCCCATCCTGGCGACGCTCGACCTGCACGCCAACGTGAGCGCCGCGATGGTCGCCGCGACCGACGTGCTCGTCGCCTATCGCACGAACCCGCATGTCGACATGGCGGAACGCGGCGCGGACTGCGCGCGTCATCTGCGTGCCAAGCTGGACGGCCTCAAGACGTTCACGGCATTCCAGAAGCTGCCGCTGATCCCGCCGTCGACGGCGCAGGGCACCAAGTCCGGTCCCTATGGCGACATCATCGCGTTCGGCCAGGCGCGCGTGCATGACGGGGTGATCGACGTATCGGTGTCGTCGGGGTTCTCGCTCGGCGACACGCCGAAGAACGGCATGTCGGTGATCGTCACCGCGACGTCGCCGGACCGCGCGGCGGCGGTCGCGCGCGAGGTCGCGCAGTACGCATGGGACCAGCGCGCGCGCTTCACCACCAATCTGACGCCGATCGAGCGGGCGACCGCGATGGCGCTCGCCGCCGGCCGCGGCGAGGGCCAGCCGCTGCTGTTCGCCGACGTCGCCGACAATCCCGGCGGCGGCGG
>JAEUKZ010000111.1 GCA_016793045.1 Alphaproteobacteria bacterium | reverse complement strand
AACGTCAACTGGGGCACGCGCGAGATGAACGGCACCGATTGCCGCCGCGTCAGCGACACCGAGCTTGCCTGCATCGGCGAAGAGGGCACCGAGCAGATCTTTCGCCGCCGGGCGACGCGCTGAACCGCGGCGTTTACCAACACTCAAGGGTTTTGCCCAACAGTGGAGCCCGGGGGGAGCGGGTTTCCATCGGGACGCCGAATCCTGCCTGCCGCCGGCCGCGCGCCGGCAGCCGACGCGGTCCGACGCCGAAATCAGCAATTGCCAGCGAGTGTGTGATGAACGACCCGACCCGCGCGCAGCCGCGCCAGTGGCCCCATGCAAAGACGCTCGCCTTCATCGTGATCGGCGCGATGGCGGCCTATGTGCTCTATCACAACGAGCGCTTCGTCGTTCAACCCAACAACCCGGCCTGGCAGCACTACGAGCCGTTCAAGTGGTGGCTGCTGCCGCACATCCTCGCCGGCACCTGCACCCTGCTTCTCGCCCCGCTGCAGTTCTGGGATTCGCTGCGCAACCGCTTCACCACGTTCCATCGCATCACCGGCGCCGTGTACGTCGCCAGCGTGTTCATCGCCGCACCGCTCGGTGCCTATATCCAGTACCTCGTCGAGAGCCAGGGCGCGTCGCGCTCCTTCACGGTCGGGACGATCGTCTTCGCGGGCCTGCTGATGACCACGACCGGGCTCGGCCTGTTCTTCGCACTCAAGGGCATGATCGCGCAGCACCGCCAGTGGATGACGCGGAGCTACGCGGTTGCGCTGGGTTTCCTCGAGATCCGGGTCATCCTCGGCGTCACCGGCCTCGACGAGCCGTTCGTATGGGCGACGGTGGAGATGGTGTTCTGGGCCTGCGTCGCCTCCTCGGTGCTGATCGGCGACATCGCCAACCAGATCCACGAGTATCGCAGCCCGCGGCCGCGCCCCGTCGCCGCACATCCGGCTCACGCGCCGGCGCGGGCCGTGGCGGCAGCCGCTCGCGCCTAGCGCGCCGGGCCGGATCGGCGGGGCGGCTGGACGCGGTACGCGCAGCGCCGCGCGCCGGCGAGGACGTGCTCGACCCGCTCGACCGCGCAGTCCGGCAACAGGGCGCGGAACAGCGCGAGCTCCGATCGGCACAGCCCCTGGCACGCGCGCGCCGCTGCGCAGACCGGGCAGTGATTCTCGACCAGCAGGAATCCCCCTGCCGCGTCGGCGCGGCATTCGGCCATGTAGCCCTCGGCGCTGCGCAGCTTCGCGAGGCGCCTCAGCCGCGCGGCCGGCGATGCCACGCCCGCCAGCGACCGCCGATAGCGCGACAGCGTCTCCGCCTCTCGTTTCGCGATGAGCCTGTCGAGGCCCGGCTCGCCGAACACCGCGCGCACGGCATCGAGCAGCTCCACCGTCATCTGGGCATGGCCGTCCGGAAACCGGGCATGGCCCTGCGCCGTCAGGCTCCACATGCGCTTCGGCCGCCCGACCGACCGCCGCTCGTCCCGGTGCGCGACCAGCCCTTGGCGCTCCAGCGCCGCCAGGTGCTGGCGTGCCCCCATCGCGGTCATTGCCAGCGCCGAAGCGAGCGATGCGGCGGCGGCGGGCCCGCGCGTCTTGAGCAGGAACAGGATTCGGTCCGCGGTCGTCGCCTGCATGCGCCATCGCCTCCAGCATCGCGACCGGCCGGCCGCCCGCTAGTTTGTAAAGCAATTACTTGACTAATTACAGGGCGATTGCGAGCATCGGCGGCGCAGAGGAGCCGACGGAGGGAATGATGGCCTGGACCAAGGCGATGCCGCTCGAACGCCTCGCGCGCGACGGCGCCGCCGTCGCCAAGGTCGGCGGCAGGCAGGTCGCGGTGTTCCGCGCCGGCGCCGACATCCTCGCCTGCAACAACCGCTGCCCGCATGAAGGCTACCCGCTGCGCGAAGGCACGCTCGATCGCGACTGCGTGCTGACGTGCAACTGGCACAACTGGAAATTCGATCTGCGGACCGGCGCCAACCTGCTCGGCGGCGACGCGCTGCGCGTCTATCCCACGCGGGTCGAGGACGGCGCGGTCTGGGTCGACATCACCGATCCGCCCGCCGCCGAACGGGCCGCAAGGGCGCGCGCCAATCTGCGCGCCGCCTTCGACGACCACGAATACGATCGCATCGCGCGCGAGCTGTCGCGGCTCGCCAAGGCCGGCGACGACCCGGTCGGCGCGGTGGCCGATGCCGCGATATGGTCGCACGACCGGCTCGAGTTCGGCATGACCCATGCGCTCGCCGCCGCCGCGTGCTGGCTGCGCGTGCACGACGAAAGCAGCGACCCGGAACTGCGTCTCGCCTGCCTGGTCGAGGCGATCGGCCACATGGCCTGGGACGGGCTGCGCGAAGCCGAGCATCCCTATCCGACCGCCTCGGCGCCGTGGGACGAACCGGCGTTCCTTGCCGCGATCGAGGCGCAAGACGAAGCGCAGGCGGTCGCAAGGCTGCGCGGCGCGCTCGACGCCGGGCTTGGCTTCGCCGGCGTCGAGCGCGCGCTCAGCACGGCGGCGCTGGCGCACTACGCCGATTTTGGCCATGCGCTGATCTACGTCGTCCATGCCGGCGCGTTGATCGCGCGGCTGGGCGAGCGCGTCGCGCTGCCCGTCCTCCTCGCCCTGGTACGCAGCCTCGTCTACGCGTCGCGCGAAGACCTGATCCCGGAATTCCGCAGCTACGCGCCGGCACTGGCCGCCTGGAACGGCGTGCCCTGCCCCGCGCCGGACGTTTCCGGGCCCGGCGCCTTCCGCGGCCGCCCGGTGCCCGACACGCTCGCCGCGATCGTCGCCGCCCGCGCGACGCCGGCGCCGGCGCTGCACCGCGCGCTGTTCGGCGCAGGCGCCGCCGACCTGCTCCAGTTCGACACGCGCTGGGAGAACCAGACCGACGGCTCGATCGCACAGAACGTCGGCTGGCTCGACTTCACCCACGTCATCACCTTCGCCAATGCGGCGCGGCTGCAATGCGCGAAGTTCCCGGAGCTGTGGCCGGCGGCGCTGCTGCAGGTCGGTTGCTTCCTCGGCCGCAATGCCGCCTTCACCGACCAACGCGACCATCTCGCGCAATGGCGCGTCGGCGATCGCGCCGCTTTCGAGGCGGCGTCGGTCGCGCGGATCGTCGACCACGGCGAGGACCTCTATATCCGCTCAGCGCACCTGCTGAAGACCTTCCTGGCGGCGCGCGACGAGGTCGCGGCGGGCCTGCCGCCGGAGATCGAGACGGTGACGCTCGCCGCCGTGAACCGCTTCCTCAACACCCCGCCCAAGCGCAAGCACGTGCGCCGGACCGTGCGCCAGGCGGCGGAGTTCGTGGCCCTCGAGGATTGATCGGCGGCGCCCGCACGCGGCCTCAGAGCTTCGCGAGACGCTCCACGGCCTGTCTGTAGCCGTCGCGGGCGGCGGCCTCGGCGGCGCGGCGCTCGCGCAGGTCCTCGACCGCTTCGGGGTCGGCCTTGGCGATGAAGTTCGGGTTGGCGAGGCGGCCGTCGAGCGCGGCGATCTCCTTCTCCGACTTCGCGATGAGCTTGGCGAACTTGTCGCGCTGCTTGGCGAGGTCGACCGCCTCCACCGCCAGACGCAGCCGCGCCTCGTCGAAGACGTCCTCGACCGCCTTCTGCGCGAGCGCGCCCTCGTCGGTCGCGAGGTTGGCGTTGGCGAGCCGGCGCACCAGCGCCTCGTTGCGCGCCAGCGCAGCACGATGCGCGGCATCGAGGCCGACGACCTCGAGCGCCACCTGGACGCTCGGCGCCACATCGTACTCGGACCGCAGCGAGCGGATGCGGGTGATCAGACGCACGATCCAGTTGAGCTCGGCGCTCGCCGCGGCGTCGCCGGTCGCGGCCGGCAGGTCCGGCCACGGCGCGGTCAGCAGCATCGCGCCCGTGGCGAAGCCGAACCGGTCCCACAGCTCCTCGGTGATGAACGGCATCACCGGGTGGAGCAGCTTGAGCAGGTTCGCGAGGACATAGGCCGTGGTGGCGCGCGTCTCCGCCTTCGCCGCCTCGTCGCCGCCGTTGAGGATCGGCTTGGTGAATTCGAGGTACCAGTCGCAGAACGTGCCCCACGCGAACTGGTAGCCGGCATTCGCGGCTTCGTTGAACTTGAAGGCGTCGATCGCGGCCGACGTCTCCGCGGTCGCGCGCGCGAGCTCGCCGAGGATCCATTTGTTGACCGTGAGCGCGGCCGCGGCGGGCGCGAAGGCAGGAACCGGCGCGACGCCGTTCATCTGGCAGTAGCGTGCCGCGTTCCACAGCTTGGTCGCGAAATTCCGGCCGCCTTCGACGCGCTGTTCCGAAAGCTTGATGTCGCGGCCCTGCGCCGCCATCGACGCGAGCGTGAAGCGCAGCGCGTCGCAGCCGTAGCGGTCGATGAGGTCGAGCGGATCGATGATGTTGCCCTTCGACTTCGACATCTTGGCGCCCTTGGCGTCGCGCACCAGGGCGTGGATGTAGACGTTCCTGAACGGCACCTCCTCCATGAAATGGAGGCCCATCATCATCATCCGGGCGACCCAGAAGAAGATGATGTCGAAGCCGGTGACCAGCGTCGTCGTCGGGTAGTAGCGCGCGAGCTCCTTGGTCTTGTCGGGCCAGCCGAGGGTCGAGAACGGCCACAGCGCCGAGGAGAACCAGGTGTCGAGCACGTCGGGGTCGCGGGTGAGCGCGACGTCCGCGCCGAAATGCCTTGCCGCCTGGGCCCTCGCGCCGGCCTCGTCGTAGTCGACGAAGACCGTGCCGTCGGGCGCGTACCATGCCGGCACCTGATGGCCCCACCAGAGCTGGCGCGAGATGCACCACGGCTCGATGTTGCGCATCCAGTGGAAGAACGTCTTCTCCCACTGCGCCGGCACGAACACGGTCCTGCCCTGCTCGACCGACGCGATCGCCGGTTCGGCGAGCGTCTTGGCGTCGACGTACCACTGCTCGGTCAGCCACGGCTCGATCGGCACGCCCGAGCGGTCGCCGTGCGGCACCATGTGGACGTGGTTCTCGATCTTCTCGAGCAGCCCGGCGGCCTCCATGTCGGCGACGATGCGCTTGCGCGCCTCGAAGCGGTCGAGGCCGCGATAGGCCTCCGGCGCCTGGTCGTTGAGCTTCGCGTCGGCGGTGAAGACGTTGATCGCCGGCAGCTTGTGCCTGCGGCCGACCTCGAAGTCGTTGAAGTCGTGGCCGGGCGTGATCTTGACCGCGCCGGTTCCCTTCTCGGGGTCGCTGTATTCGTCGGCGACGATCGGAATGCGCCGCCCGACCAGCGGCAGGACCGCGTGCCTGCCGATCAGGTGCCGCCAGCGCGCGTCGGTCGGGTGGACCGCGACCGCGGTGTCGCCGAGCATCGTCTCGGGCCGCGTCGTCGCGACGACGATGAACTCGCCGCTGTTCTCGATCGGATACTTGAAGTGCCAGAGATGGCCCTTGACCTCGCGCTGCTCGACCTCGAGGTCGGAGATCGCGGTGTTGAAGTGCGGGTCCCAGTTGACCAGCCGCTTGTCGCGATAGATCAGCTTCTTGCGGTAGAGCTCGACGAACACCTTGAGGACGGCGGCCGAGAGGCCCTCGTCCATGGTGAAGCGTTCGCGCGACCAGTCGAGCGAAGCGCCGAGGCGGCGCAGCTGGTTGGCGATCGTGCCGCCGGATTCGGCCTTCCACTCCCAGACCTTGGCGACGAAGTCCTCGCGGCCGATCAGCGTCTGGTTGGATCCTGCGACGGCGCCGGGCCGCGCCAGCGCGATGCCCTTCGCCGCGAGCTGGCGCTCGACCACCATCTGGGTGGCGATGCCGGCATGGTCGGTGCCGGGCTGCCACAGCACGTCGTAGCCCTTCATGCGGTGATAGCGCACGAGGATGTCCTGCAGCGTGTTGTTGAGCGCGTGGCCCATGTGCAGGCTGCCGGTGACGTTCGGCGGCGGGATGACGATCGAGTAAGGCGCGCCGGCGCTGCGTCCGCACGCGAATGCGCCCGCCGCCTCCCAGCGCGCAGCGATGCGCGCCTCGACGTCGGCGGGGCGATAGGTCTTGTCGGGCGCGGCCTCGGGGGCCGCCGCCTGGGTCCTCTGCTCCGTCATGGTTGCAGCCCGGACGTCAGCCGTCGCCGGCCTGACGCGTGATCCGCTTGATCTCGTTCTGGACGAGGCGCTCGACGATGCCCTGCAGGTTGGCGTCGAGCCAGCCCTGCAGCAGGCCACGCAGCTCGCTGCGCACGATCTGCTCGAGCGTCACGCTGCCGTCGCCGATGCGGATGTCCGCGGCGGGCCGGGTCGCCGCGGCAAGGCCCGCGAGAACCGACGCGCTCGCCGCAACGGTCGCCGCCGAGGCGATGCCCTCGTCGACCGCACGCGGCGGCTCGACCATCTCGGTCAGTTCGAGCACCGGCTCCTCGACCGCGACGGGTGGCGGTGGCGGTGGCGGCGGGGGTGGTGGAGGCGGCGGCGGGGGTGGCGGCGCGGCCACGACCGGCGGTGGAGGTGGCGGCGGTGGAGGTGGAGGGGGTGGCGGCGGCGGCGGTGCCGCAGCCGGTGTCGGCGCCGCGGGGGCAGCCGCGGGCGCCGCCTTGTTGGCGTCTCCATCCTCGGAAATGATCCGCCGGATGGAGGCGAGAATCTCCTCCATTGACGGTTCTTGCGTGCCGGTGCTCTTTGGGTCCGCCATCGAATCCTTGATCTTTTGCGGGAGGGTAAGCGATCAACTGCCTATTTTCCAGCCGAAAAAGGCTGGCAGGTGTGCCGCTACTGTCCCGGGTTGATACCGAAGCCGAACCAGCGTGTGCGCACCTGGTTGTAGTTCTGCGTGGGATCGTAAAGATCGACCGGCAGGCGCAGCTCGCGCGCGGTGAGCCGCCCGGTCGCCGACGCGAGCTGGAAATTCGCCAGCACCTCGTCGCGCTGGGTCTGCACCAGCGTCACCTTGGCGTTCAGCAGCTCCTGTTCCGCGTCGAGGACGTCGAGCACGGTGCGCGAACCGACGCGGGCCTCCTGCTCGACGCCGTCGAGCGCGATCTCCTGCGCGCGGATCTGGGTCAGCAGCGCGCGCACGCGCGCGCGCGCGGTCGTCAGCGCCAGGAACGCCTGCGTCGCCTGCTCGCGCGCGATGCGGCGCGCATTCTCGGTCTCGATGCGGCGCTGGTTGGCGACCTGGCGCGCCTGGCGCACCCGCGATTCGACGCTGCCGCTCGAATAAAGCGGCATCGTCACCTGCGCGACGACCTGGCCGGTGTCGCGCACGACGTTGCGGGTCTGGGTATCCTCGCCGTGGGTGAGCTGGCCCTGCACCGACACCGCCGGCAGCAGCTCGCCGAGGATCAGCCGCACGTTGTCCTGCGCCGCCACTTCGTTGAACTGCGCCGCGACGACGTTCGGGTTCGCCGTCGCCGCGGTGGTCGCCGCGGCGTCGAGCGTTCCCGGCAGGTTGGGCGGCAGGCGGATCGCGCTCAACCGCGCCGGCTGCTCGCCGACGACGCGGAAGAAGTTGGTGCGCGCGACGTCGAGGTTGCCCTGGGCCTGGATCACGTCGGCGCGCGCGCGCGCAAGGCGCGATTCGGACTGGGCGACGTCGGTGCGCGTCACCTCGCCGACCTGGAAACGGTCGCGCGCGGCCTCGAACTGGCGCGTCAGCACCTGGACGTTGCTCTGGTTGAGTTCGAGCACGGCTTGATTGGTCAGCACGTTGGCATAGGCGGTGACGACGTCGGTGAACACCGACTGCTCGATCGCGTCGAGCTGGGCGCGCGCGGCAAGCACCTGGTTCTCCGCCTGGCTGGTCTGCGCGACCGTGCGGCCGCCGCGATAGACCGGCTGCGTCACGGTGAGCTGCGCCTGGCGCGGCACCCGGGAGCCGGAGTTGGCGCCCTGGAAACCGCCGTTGCTGGTCTGGCTGTCGGCGGCGACGCCGATCTGCCCGCTGACGGAGACCTGCGGGCGCCAGTTCGACAGCGCCTGCGGCACGTTCTCGTCGGTCGCGCGCAGGCTCGCGCGCTGCGCCAGCAGCTGCGTGTTGGTGCGATAGGCCGATGCCATCGCCTGTTCGAGCGACTGTGCGGAAACGGCGCCGGCGCAGACCACTGCAACGGCAAGGGCGCCGACGGTGACGGTGGCAAGGCGCGCGCGTAGCGGGATGTTCATCGGCGGCCCCTTCGGGACAGGCGGGTGGTTGCTAAAAGACGAACCCGGGTTCGACGGCAAAGCCCGGCAGCCGGCCGACCGCCGCATCGAAGATCGTCCGGCGCGACATCACCGAGCCGATCTTCTGCGCGAGCACCGCGCGGCCAGGTTCGCCCGGCGCCGCGATGACGGCAAGCAGGCGCCCGCCCTCGGCGAGCTGCGATTCGATCGTGTGCGGGATGCGTTCGACCGCGCCCCCGAAGATGATCACCCGATAGGGCGAGCCGCCGGGCCAGCCGTCCTCGAGCGGACCTTCGACCAGCTCGACATTGGCGGCGCCGACATCCGCGAGCGCGCGCCGCGCCGCGCCGGCGAGCGCCGGATCGGATTCGAGCGCCACCACCCGCTTGGCGACCTTGCCGATCACCGCGGCGCCGTAGCCGGTGCCGGTGCCGATCTCGAGGACGGTTTCGCCGGGCCGGATCGCCGCGATTTGCAGCAGCCGCGCCAGCACCATCGGCTCCATGAGCCGGCGGCCGCCGCCGATCGCGATATCGTCGTCGACATAGGCGACCGCCCGCAGCGCCTCCGGCACGAAGCGTTCGCGCGGCACGTCGAGCATAGCCAGCAGGACGGCGGCGTCCGTCACCTTGTTCGGGCGGACCTGACTTTCGACCATGTTGAGACGGGCGGCGGCAAAATCCATGGCAGTCGACCTGGTGGTGTGGCGCCCCGACGGATCGCGGCAGCGATGCTGCGCCCGCGAAGCAAAATCCAGACCGTGAGATATACCGGCGGCGTGGGGCGATGACAATCGATCAATCCCTGGCCCGCACCCAGCGCGGTGTCGCGGCGCCGCGTGCGGACCGCGAAGCGCCGCCGAAGCCGAATCCGCGGCCCGTCGCCGAGAGTTGACCCCGGTCGGGCGAGCTACTATAGAAGCGCGCTTGCCGTCCAGCCCTGCGGCGACGGGGGCATCGGCGGCCGGGTAGCAAAGTGGTAATGCTCGGGACTGCAAATCCCGCATCCGCCGGTTCGATTCCGGCCCCGGCCTCCACTGCCCTTCCGCCGCGCTTGGCATGATCGGGCGCGGGCTGTATAAGGGCGCCGTTTTCATTCCCCGGTAGCTCAGCGGTAGAGCATCCGGCTGTTAACCGGATGGTCGTCTGTTCGAATCAGACCCGGGGAGCCATTTCGCAGAAAGGCCGTCGGCGGCAGCGCCGGCGGCCTTTTTCGTTGCCGGGACGGCCGGATGCGCGGCGGTCGCCTGACCGCCGCCGAACCGTGGCAACGGCTTCGCAGAGCGCGTAGAATCATGGACATATCGTCGGCTTTCTGACCGTCGATCCGCAGACGCGGCCTTGCGCGGCGGCGATCGACGCCGGAGCGTTCGATCATGCAGCCTCACGCCGCAGGTTCGCGCACCGCCCGCCCCCGGACCGGCTTCAAGGACGTTCGCCGTGCGGCGCGGTTCGCCTGCATCGCCGCCGTCCTCGGGCCTGCATCCGCTGGCGCCGAGCAGATCGAGTGCCCGTCCGCCGGGCCGCGCTGGACCCTCGCGCAGGATGCCGCCGGACCGCCGCCCGGGACGATCGAGGCACGCGACGGCGCCGCGCGGGCGACCTGCACGTACCGCCATGTCGCCTCGCCCGCCGCCGCGACGGCCACGTATGTCTGGCTGCCCCGCGGCGCGCTGCCGTCGTCCGATCCGCTGCTGCGCTGCGACAGGGCGGTCTTCGCGCGCCTGCGCCCGGGCGACAATTTCAGCGCCGAGCTCGGCGCCCATGTCTACCCGGGAACCAACGAACTCGGCTACGTCGCGGTCTCGCCCGCTCCGGCCGTCGCGCGCGACGACGCCCAGGCCTGGAACGCCATGCGGTGGACCGCACAGATCGCCTACCTTGCCGTCGTCGAGGCGCGTGCGGTCGGATGCGATCGCGCGCCCCGCCCGCGCCGCGACGGCGGGTGACCGTCCGGCGACGCGCCGGCGGTCAGCCGCCCGCGCGTCATCCGGCCGGCCGGATGTCGTGCGCGAGCGTGTAGTCGTCCGCGCGCACCTCCATCGTCACATCGCGGGTCATCGCCCAGACGTTGACCGGATGGTAGAGCGCGATGAGGGCGCCGTCGTCCATGGCGAGGCGCGTCGCCTCGAACAGCAGGACTTCGCGCGCCGCCTCGTCCATCGTCGCCATCGCGCGGCCGACCAGGGCGTCGAATTCGGGATTGGAATAGCCGCCGCGATTGAGCGAACCGGTCCCCAGCCCCGCATCCGGCGTCGCGAGGATCGCGCGCAACGCGTTCGACGGCTCGCCGGTGGGGAAGCTGCGCTGGAACAGCGCGACCGCAAACTCCCGACGCGCCGTGCGCGCGGCATAGATCGCGCGCGGCTGCAGTTCGACGCGCGCCTCGACGCCGATGCGCGACAGCATCGAGGCGACCGCCGCCAGCAGGTCGTCGGCGCCGACGATGTTGTCGCTCGCCCCCTGGAGAACGAGCGCGAAGCCCGCCTCGTGTCCCGCCTCCTGCAGCAGCGCGCGCGCCCGATCGGGGTCGAAGCGCGGGGCGCCGAGCCGGCCACCCGCGGCCGGGCGGTCGTCAGGCAGCAGGCCGGAGGCCGGAACGCCGAGCCCGTCGAGCAGCCGGTCGATCAGCGCCTGGCGATTGATCGCCAGCGACAGCGCCCGGCGCACGCGGCGGTCGCGCAGCGGATTGGCGATCGCGCCGCCACCGCGCGCGGTCACGAAGGGCGATTGCTCGCGCGCGACGTCGAGCTGCAGGTAGATGACCTGGTTCGAGACCCGCCGCGCCAGCGCGACCGCAGGGTTGCGCGCGAGGTATTCGACTGAACTGGGCGGCACGACGTTGATGAGCTGGACCCGCCGCGTGGTGAGCGCGACCGTCCGCGTGTTGGGGTTCGGCAGGAAGGCGAGCCGGGTCTGCCGCCACGGCACCGGGCCGCCCCACCATTCCGGATTGCCTTCGAGCGCGACCTCCTCGCCCGGAACCCAGCTGCGGAAGCGGAACGGCCCGGTGCCGATCATCGCGCGGCCGCTGTTGAAGTCGGCGGTGCTGGCGGCCTCCACCGACTGCGGGACGATCGACACTGCCGCAAGATCGTGCGCGAGCAGCGGCCACGGCCCGGTCGTGCGGATGCGCAGCGTATGCGCGTCGACGACCGACACGGATTCGATCGCGCGGGTGTAGAGCACGAACGAGGCCGGGCTGTTGCGCACCTCGGGCGGCCGGCGCAGCGAGGCGGCGACGTCCGCAGCCGTGAACGGCGAACCGTCGTGGAAGCGCACGCCGCGGCGCAGCGCGAATTCCCATGTCGCGTCGTCGAGCATGCGCCACGACTCCGCCAGGCCGGGCGCCAGGCGCTGCGCGGCGTCCTGGTGGACGAGCCGGTCGAAGACGTGCGCGCTCAGCCCTCGATTGACCTGCGAATCGTGGTAGTGCGGATCGATGCTCGTTGGCACCGCCGCGAGACCGACGGCGAGGCTTCGCATCTGTGCGGACGCCGGACGGAGACCAGCACCTGCGGCCGCCGCGGTTACCGCAAGCAACGCTCGGCGCGACAGCGTTCGGTTCATGGACATGCCCCCACCTCGTCCAATAACTTCCCTAGCATGGCAGACGCAGCTGCGCCTACCCGACGCGACGTGATTCCGACGGCATCATCGCACCACACCATCGAAGACGGCCTTTCGCTTCCCGCCTGCTTCGCGCGGATCGTCGCAGCTCATGGCGCGCGGCCGGCGATCGCGGCCGGCGACTGGCGGCCCAGCTATGCCGAACTCGACGCGACCGCCAACCGCATCGCCGGTGCGCTGATCGAACGCGGCGCCGTGGCGGGCGACCGCGTCGCGATCCTGATGGACCACGACGGCGCGCAGATTGCCGCGGCGCTCGCCGTCCTGAAGGCGGGATGCATCGGCGTCGCGCTCAATCCGTCGCAGCCGCCGGCGTCGATCGGCGCGACGATCGAGCACGCGCAGCCGACGCTGGTGATCGCCGACCGTGCCCGGCGCGCTCTTGCGGCTGCGGCGGGAAGCGCGATCGTCGACTACGAAGCGGCGCTGGCTGCTGGCAGCGCGCGCGATCCCGACCTCGCGATCCCGGCGGAACAGACCGCGTTCCTCGTCTACACCTCCGGATCGACCGGCAGGCCCAAGGCGATCATGCGCACGCATGCGCTGCTGCGGCAGAACGCGGCGCGCCACGGCCGCGGCGTCGGCATCGCCGCCGACGACCGGCTGACGCTGCTGGCGTCGCTGAGCGGCGGGCAGGGCATCGGCGTGATGTGGACGGCGCTGCTGGCAGGCGCGGCGCTCTGCCCGTATCCGATCGCCGAGCGCGGCTTCGCGGCGCTGGCGGACCGGCTCGACGCGGACCGCGCCACCACCTTCATTTCGTCGGCATCGGTGTTCCGCGGCTTCGCCAGGACGCTGCCGTCCGACCGGCGCTTCCCGCTGATCCGCGCCGTGCGCATCGCCTCGGAGACGGCGACGGCGGAGGACTTCGAGGCCTTCCGGCGGCATTTCCCGGCGAGCGCGCGTTTCGTGCACTCCTACGGCTGCTCCGAAGTCGGCAACGTCGCGCAGCACGTCGTCTCGCCCGGCGAACGGGTCGAAGCGGGGCGCCTGCCGGTCGGCCTGCCGGCCGACGACCTCGCCGTCGCCGTCGTCGACGAGGGCGGGCGGCCGCTGCCTGCGGGCGAGGTCGGGACGATCGTCGTCACCGGGCGTCACCTCGCGGCGGGATACTGGCGCGAGCCGGCGCTGACGGCCGAGCGCTTTGCGCCGGCGCCGGGCGTTCCCGGGCTGCGCAGCTTCCGCAGCGGCGATCTCGGCCGCTTCGACGCCGCGGGCCGACTGGCGATCGTCGGGCGCAGCGATTCGCAGGTGAAGATCCGCGGACAGCGCGTCGAGCTGGCCGCCGTCGAGGCGGCGATCCTGGAGGTGCCGGGGATCGAGCAGGCGGCGGCGTGCGCGGTGCCCCGGGCGGACGGCGACGCGCGCCTCGTCGCCTATATCGTCGCCCCCACCGACTCCACGGCGACGATCGCCCGGCTGCGCCGATGCCTGCGCGCGGCGCTTCCGCGCGCGATGGTCCCGACCGCCTTCGTCGCGGTCGACGTGCTGCCGCTGACGCCGCACGGCAAGATCGACCGCGCGGCTCTGGTCGCGCGCCACCCCCTTCCCGCCCCGCCATCGGCCGGCGGAACGCCGCAGGGCGCGATCGAACGGCGGGTCGCGGCGATCTGGGCGGAGGTGTTCGAGTCGTCGGCGGTCGGCCGCGACGACGATTTCTTCGCCCTCGGCGGCGACTCGCTGACCGCGGCGATCGTCGCCATGCAGGTGCACGACGCCCTTGCCGTCGACATCGAGCTCGCCGCCTTCGCGGCGCACCCGACGGTCGCGCGCTTCGCCGCGGAGGTCGCCCGGCGGATCGATCGCCGGGAGGCCATCGTCGAACCGCCCCTGCGCCGCATCGCACGCGAGGGCGCGCTGCCGCTGTCCTGCACGCAGCGGCGCCTGTGGGCCTACTCGCAGTCGCCAGCGGCCTTCGCCGGCTACCGGCACGTGCGGCGCCACCGCTTGATGGGGCCGCTCGACCGCGAGGCGCTGCGCGCCGCGATCGACGCGGTCATCGCCCGCCACGAAATCCTGCGCACCTGCTACCCGGATGTCGACGGCATGCCGCGCGCGGCGATCGCGGACGCGGTGCCGGCCGACCTGCCGTTCCTCGACGCCGCCGGCGCCGAGCGCCCGCTCGACCGCGCGGAGGCGTTCGCCGCCGAAGCGGCGGCGGAGATCACGGACCTTGCGCGCCTGCCGCTGCTGCGCTTCGCCCTCGTCCGCATCGCCGCGGACGACCACATCTTCTATCGGATAAGCCACCACATCCTCGGCGACGGCGAATCGTGGCGGATATTCTTCGACGAACTCGAGGCCGCGTATTCGG
>JAEUKZ010000088.1 GCA_016793045.1 Alphaproteobacteria bacterium | reverse complement strand
CGACGATGCGGCCGGAGGCCTTCGCCGCCAGCCGCTTCAAGGGCATCAAGGTGCCGATGCCCTATGGCCCGGAAGGCGGCGAGGACGGCGTCAAGGCGAATGTCGCCGCGGTCGCCGCGGCGCGCGCCGCCGCCGGCCCCGAGCGCGATGTCGCGATCGACGTGTTCATGGCCTGGGACGTCGACTTCACGCTGCGCATGGCCGAGGCGCTGCGCCCGTTCCGGCTGCGCTGGATCGAGGACCCGCTGCCGCCGACCGACATCGACGCCTATGTCAGGCTGCACCGGCGCCTCGCCGGCGAGACGGCGCTGGCGCTCGGCAATTTCTGCTTCACGCGCTGGGACTGCCTGCAGCTTCTCGATGCCGGCGTCGTCGGCGTGTTGCAGCCCGATGTCGCGTGGGCGGGCGGCCTCACCGAATGCCGGCGCATCGCCGCCACGGCTGCCGTGCGCGGCGTGCCCGTCATCCTGCACAACGCCGCCGAGCAGCCCTGGGCCGTGACGATGAGCGCCGCGCTCGAGGGCGAGACCGAGATCGAGACCGTCGACCGCGGCGACGGATCGCTGCTCCACGGCCTGTTCGAAGGCGGTCCCGCTGTCGTCGACGGCCGCGTGGCGTACGACGTGCGGACACCAGCCTACCGGCTCTCGGCGCATGCGCGCGACCGGCTCGTCGCGGCGTAGGAGCATGACGATGACCCGGCTTCTCGGCCTCACCTGGGACCATCCGCGCGCCACCGACGGTCTCTACGCTGCGACGGCCGCGTTCCGGCGCGCGAATCCCGGCATCGACGTGCGCTGGGAGACGCATCCGCTGCGCGGCTTCGAGTCGACGCCGATCGAAGAGCTGGCGGCGCGCTACGACCTCATCGTCCTCGATCATCCCTTCATGGGCGACGTCGCATCGAGCGGCTGCCTTCTCGATCTTTCGGCCGACGGCGCGCGATTGGGCCTCGACGATCTGCGCGCCGACACCGTCGGCCGGAGCTTCGCGACCTACGCGTATGGCGGCCACTGGGCCGTCCCGATCGACGCGGCCTGCCAGATTGCGGTCTATCGCGCCGATCGCATCGCGGCGCTCGGGGCCGTTCCGCCGCGGCGTTGGCGGGAAGTCGAGGCGCTGGCGGCGCGAGGCCGCGTGGCCGTCGCGCTCAAGAACGTCCACGCGCTGATGACGTTTTTCACGATGTGCAGCAATCTCGGCGCGGTTCCGTCGAGCCGGCGCGGTTTGCCGCTGGTCGATCACGCCGCGGGACAAGTCGCGCTCGCCCGCCTGCGCGCGCTCCACGCCTGGTGCCCCGACGCGCTGTCGTGGAACGCGATCGACCTGCACGAGGCCATGGCGGCGCCGGGCGATCTCGTCTACTGCCCCTATGTCTATGGCTACGTTCCCTATGCCCGGCCGGCGGGCGGCCGCGCGGCCCTCGCCTTCGCCGACATTCCGTCCGCCGACGATTCGGGATCGTGCCGCGGCTCGACCATTGGCGGCACCGGCCTCGCGATCTCGCGGCGCTGCGCGGCGCCGGACGCCGCGCTCCGCCTCGCGGCCTTCCTGGTCCGGCCCGACACGCAACTGCAGACCGGCCTCGACGGCGGCCAGCCGGCGCGTCGTTCCGCGTGGCGCGACGACCGGCTCAACGCGGCCTCCGGCGATTTCTTTCGCGCCACCCTCGCGACGATGGAGGCGGCTGCGATCAGGCCGCGCTATCGCGGCTACATGACGCTGCAGAACGAAGGCGGCGAGATCGTGGGCCAGCATCTGCGCGGCGAGGCCGCGGCGGCGGACGTTCTCGCATCGCTGGACCGTCTCCATCATCATCTTCTCGCCCAGGCGGAGCCCGTCCATGGCTGACCGGGTCATCATCGACTCGCATCATCACCTCTGGGATCTGTCGCGGTTTCCGTACCGCTGGCTGCGGCCGGAGGCGCCGCCGCGGCCGTTCGGCGACCACACGGCAATCAAGCGCGACTACCTGGTGGCGGACTATCGCCGCGACTGCGCGGGCCTGCGCCTTCAGGGCTCGGTCCATGTCCAGGCGAACAGCGGCGCCGCGCGCCCGGCGGAGGAGACCGCCTGGCTGCAGGCGCTGTCCGCAGCGACCGGCACGCCGGCGGCGGCCGTCGGCCATGCGGACCTCGCCGATCCCGAGGTCGAGCGCGACCTCGACGAGCATTGCAGCCATCCCGTCGCGCGCGGCGTCCGCATGCTGCTCGGCTGGCACGAGCAGCCGAAGTGGCGTTTCGTCGAGGACCCGCGGATTCTCGAATCGAAGGCGTTCGCGCGCGGTTTCCGTCTGCTCGCGCCGCGCCGCCTCGTCTTCGACGTCGTGGTGATGCCGGGCCAGCTTGCCCAGGTCGCGGCGCTGGCGCGCGCCTTTCCCGACACGACGATCGTGATCGACCATCTCGGCATGCCGTTCCTGCCCGACGATGCGGCCGCCCGCACCTGGCGCGACGGCATGGAGTCCGCCGCGGCGTCGCCGAACGTCTTCGTCAAGATATCGGGGCTGTGGCCGCTCGAGCGGTCCTGGTCGCCGGCGCGGCTCGGTCCGGAAGTCCGCTTTGTCGTCGACAGGTTCGGGCCGCCGCGCTGCATGTGGGGCAGCAACCTGCCGATCGAGAAGCTCATGTGCCCGGTCGACCGCCAGATCGCGGTGCTCGACGAGATCCTGGCGCCGCTGCCGGCGGACGCGCTGGACTGGATCTTCCGGCGCACCGCCGCCGCGGTGTACCGGCTGTGAGCCGGCAGTCGCGCAGTCGGCGCCGCGGAGCCCGGTGAATGTCGGCGCTGTTCCGCTCGCACCGCGTCGCCAGCGTCGCCATCTTCGCGCCCGCGCTGCTGATCGCCGGCGCGCTCATGATCTATCCGTTCCTCAACGGCGTGGTGATGGCGTTCACCGATGCGACGCCGACGCAGCGCGAATGGGCCTGGGTCGGCGTCGAGAATTTCGACTACGTGCTGAGCGACCGCACCTTCTGGGAGGTGCTGACCAACAGCCTGGTGATCGTCGGCCTCAGCGTCGCGATCGCGGCGTTCTGCGGGCTGCTCCTGGCGCTGCTGCTCAACGAAGGCCTCGCCGGCACGCGGCTCTACCGTTCGCTGATCTTCCAGGGCTGGGTCGTGCCGTGGATCACCATCGCGGTGCTGTGGGGTTGGCTGTTCAATTTCGACCACGGGATCGTCAACCATATCCTGGTGACGCTCGGCATCGTCGACCGGCCGCTCAACTGGCTCGCCGGGTCGGTGCTGGCGAAGGTCCTCGTCATCTCCGGGTTCGTGTGGCGCATCATCCCCTTCATGATGGTGATGATCCTTGCGGCACTGCAGGGCGTGCCGAGCGACCTTCACGAGGCGGCCCGGATCGACGGCGCCGGCTACGTGCAGCGCCTGCGTTTCGTCACCCTGCCGCTCGTCCGCAGCGTGATCATCGTCGCCGCGCTGCTGCAATCGGTGCGGCTGTTCCAGGAGCTGACCCTGCCGCTGGTCACCACCCAGGGCGGCCCGATCAACGCGACGACGACGTTGAGCCTCTACACCTACAAGCTCGCGTTCGAGCGCTGGGACTTCGGCCTGGCCGCCGCAGTCGGCTCGATCTGGTCGGGCCTGCTCATCCTGATCTCGGCGTTCTACGTCTGGATCGTCGAGCGCGGGGCGAAGCAATGACCGGCACCGCCGATTCGCCCCGGCCGGGGCCGCGGCTGGCGCGCGGCGCGCTCTACCTGCTGGTGTTCGCCTCGCTCGTCGTGATGCTGTTCCCGATCGGCTGGATGATCTCGACCTCGTTCAAGCCGGGCGACGAGATCTTCATCCCGCCGCCGCGCTGGATCCCGCGCACGCCGACCCTCGACGGCTACCGCGTCGCCTTCAGCCACGCCGTGCTGGTGCCGCTGCTGAACAGCCTCGTCGTCGCCGCCGGATCGGCGCTGCTCGCGACCGGCGCCGGCGCGCTGTGCGCCTATGGCGTGTCGCGCATGCGCTTTCGCGGCCGCGGCGCGCTGATGGCGGTCATGCTGGCGACGCTCGGCCTGCCGATCCCGCTGCTGATGCTGACGCTCTATGTCATGTTCTCGCGCGCCGGCATCCTCGACACCTACCTCGGCCTGATCCTCGGCCACACCGCGATCACGCTCCCGGTCGTGGTGTGGATGCTCAAGGACTTCTTCGACGTCCTGCCGCAGGAGGTCGAGGAGGCCGCGTATATCGACGGGGCCGGGCTGCTCTACACCTTCTGGCGGATCGTGCTGCCGATGGCGGCGCCGGGCCTCGCCGCCGCCGCGATCTTCGTCTTCGTGACGTCGTGGAACGAATTCGTCTTCGGCCTCACCTTCACGTCGAGCTCGACCATGCGCCCGCTGCCGGCGGCGATCAGCCTGCTGTTCCTCGGCGAATTCCAGTACCGCTGGGGCGACGCGATGGCGGTGGCCGTGCTCGTCACGCTGCCGGTGATGGCGCTGTTCGTGTTCTTCCAGCGCTTCTTCATCCAAGGAATCACGGCCGGCGCCGTGAAGAGCTGACCGTTCGCCGAATCAACGACGAATCAAACCAGGAGGAAACCCATGTCGATCACGAGGCGAGACTTTGCAGGGCTGCTCGGCGCGAGCGCGCTCACCGCCGCGGCGCCGCGCGCGCTGGCGCAACAGCCCGCCGCGGGCGGCGACCGCACCATCCGCGTGATGGGCTACCTGTCGACCTTCGTGCAGTTCCGCGAAGGCTGGGCGTGGGTGCAGCGCGAGTTCGAGCGCCAGAATCCGGGCGTCACGGTCCAGGACATCCCGACCGCCTTCGACCAGACGCTGAACCAGATCACGGTGTCGGTGACCGGCGGCAACGCGCCGGACATGGTGGTGGTCAATCCGATCTGGATGCCCCAGCTCCACAGCATCGGCGCGCTCGAGGCGCTCGAGCCCCACGTGCCGGCGGACGAACTC
Organism: Alphaproteobacteria bacterium; assembly: GCA_016793045.1. Classification (GTDB taxonomy): domain Bacteria; phylum Pseudomonadota; class Alphaproteobacteria; order CACIAM-22H2; family CACIAM-22H2; genus JAEUKZ01. The sequence goes on along the minus strand of JAEUKZ010000088.1, from coordinate 15,497 downwards.
GGTCAGATCCCGCAGCGCGTGCGCGACGACGTCACGATCGAGGGCGCGGTGCGCGGCCTGCCCAACAATCCCGGCCCGATCATGATGGTCTACAACCGCACGCTGATGCGCGAGGCCGGTCTGAACCCCGACGCGCCGCCGCGCAACTGGCCCGAGTTCACCGAGGCGATCCGGAAGATCGCGGCGCTGCCCGCGCGCGAGGGCGGCAGGGTCTACGGCATCGTCCTGCGCACCGAACGCCAGCCGATCGCGGCGCAATGGACGATCCCGGTCATCTGGGGCCACGGCGGCGACGTGGCGGATGCGAGCGGCCAGCTCACCCTCACCGGGGCGTCCACCGTCGCCGCCTTCAGCTGGTACCGCCAGATCGTCAGCGCGGGCGCCAGCCCCGAAGGCGCCACGGTCGCCGACACGCGCAACCTGTTCGCCCAGGGCCGCGCCGGCTTCATCTTCGAAGGCCCGTGGATCAAGGGCCTCGTCGACGCGCTGTCCAACCGCCGCCTGCGCGTCGCCGCCGACGGCGACATCTGGGTGGCGCCGATGCCCGCCGACCCGAGCGGGCGTTCGCGCCAGTTCGGCAACCACGGCACGCTCGCGATGACCCGCCAGGCGCGCAACAAGGAGCTGACCGCGAAGTTCATCCGCTTCATCACCGGCGACCGCGCGGCGGTCGAGCGGATCTTCGCCACCTCGGGCGTCATGGCGACGGCGCGCATGGACCTGCTGACTTCGGGCACGCAGGGCGCCGACCCGTTCACCCAGGCGTTCGTGCGCGGGCTCGACAGCACGACGTCGGTGCCGCTCAAGCATCCGCGCTGGGCGGCGGCGATGGACCCGATCGTGGTGGCGCTGCAGCGCGTCATCCAGGGCGCGGACGCCGCCGGCGAGCTCGCGCAGGCCGAACGCGAGGCGCGCCGCATCATGGCGCGGCGCTAGACGGACCGGGGCGGGGCCAGGCCGCGAAGCGGCCTGGCCTCACCGCTTCGCCGGCAGCCGCACTTTGACGCCGGCAGCCTCCTCGCGCACCTTGAGCAGCACGCCGACATCGTTGGCGCCGTAGCCGCTCGCGATCACGTCGGCACAGGCCGCGAGGGTCGCCTCGCCGACCGGCGCCTCGAGGCCGAGCGCACGGATCATCGTCAGCGCAAGGCGGCAGTCCTTGTGCGCGAGCTTCAGCATGAACCCAGGCGAGAAATCCCCGACCAGCGGGCGCGACTGCATGGCGACCGCGAGCTGCGCGTTCCACGCCATCGTCTTTTCCATGACGCCGAGCATCGTCGCGAGCGTCAGCCCGGCCTTGAGCCCGGCCGCGAGCACTTCGGCGTTCGCCGCCACCAGCGTCGTGGCGAGCAGGTTGTTGACGATCTTCATCGCGTGGCCGTTGCCGAGCCCGCCGCAATGGATGAAGTCGGTGCCCATGCAGTCGAGGATCGGCCGCACCCTGGCGATCACCGCCGCATCGCCGCCGACCATCAGCGTCAGCGTGCCGGTGACGGCATGCTCCGCCGCCTTGCCGACCGGGCTGTCGATCATCTCGGCGCCCTTCGCCTTGATCGCGGCGCCGACCTTGCGGCTGGTGCCGGGATCGATCGTGCTCATGTCGATGTAGACCGCGCCCGGCCGGATGCCCTCGGCGATGCCGTCCTTGCCGAGCGCGACCGCTTCGACGTCGGGCGCATCGGGCAGCATCGTGATGACGACGTCGCTGGCCGCCGCGACCGCGCGCGGCGACGGCGCGGCCTGCGCGCCGGCGGCGACAAGCCCGGCCACCGCCTCGGCATTGAGGTCGAACACGGTCAGGCGGTGGCCGCGCTTGGCGACGTTCCTCGCCATCGGCCCGCCCATGATGCCGAGCCCGATGAATCCTACGTTGGTCATTCCTGCCTCCGATGTCTGGCGCGCGACTTGTCGCGAGAACCCCCATATGTTACCGGTAACATAAGCGAGCGCAAGCGCCAGCCGAGAACAACGGCAACGGGAGGATGCGATGCGGGCATTGGTGGTCACGGGTGCGAGCCGCGGCATCGGCGCGGCGACGGCGCGGATCGCGGCCGGCGCGGGCTGGGCGGTCTGCATCAACTACAATTCGCACGCGGCGGAGGCTCAGGCCGTCGCCGACGGCATCCGGCGAAGCGGCGGCAAGGCGGTCGCGGTCAAGGCCGACATGGCGAACGAGGCGGAGATCGTGGCGATGTTCGCGCGCAGCGACGCGGAACTCGGCCCCCTGGGCGGCCTCGTCAACAATGCCGGCTATCTCGGCGACGAGCACAAGGTGGAGGATTTCGACGTCGCGACCATGCAGAGGCTGTGGGCGGTCAACGTGGTGTCGTACTTCGTGTGCGCGCGCGAAGCGATCCGCCGCATGTCGACGAAGCGCGGCGGCAGGGGCGGCGCGATCGTCAACGTGGCGTCGATGTCGGCGGACAATGGCGGCATCGGCCCGCGCGTCCACTACGCGACGACCAACGGCGCGCGGCGCACCTTCACCTACGGGCTGGCGAAGCAGGTGGGGCCGGAGGGCATCAGGGTCAACGGCGTGATGCCTGGCGTGATCGACACGCATTTCAACGACGACTTCGACAACGAGGGCCGCAACCAGCGCCTCGGCGCCATGATCCCGATCGGCCGCGTCGGAGTCGGCGACGACGTCGCGCGCGCGATCGTGTGGCTGCTGTCGGAAGACGCAGGCTATGTCAGCGGTGCGATGGTGCCGGTGAACGGCGCCTTCTTCTGACCCCGACGGCCGTCATTGCCGGGCGTGGGAAGGCTTGCTAATGTATGCGGTCACATAAGGAAAATACGGGAGGATCGGCCGTGAGCGCTGAGCGATCGTCGATCGAACGCCCAATCGCCGGCGCCGGAAGGCTGAGCGCCGACGAGATCCGCGCCTATCATCGCGACGGCCAGGTTACGCCCGCCTGGCGGCCCGCGCCGGAGAAGCTCGCGCGGTTGCGCGATGCCGTCGACCGGCTGATCGCCGCGCGTCCCCCCGGCGAAACCGACTTCATCGCGCTGCCGCACATTCCCGGCCCCGATCCGGCGGATCATCCCGTTTCGCGCGCGATCTTCGACTTTGCCGTCGACCCCGAGATGCTCGACGTCGCGGAACAGCTCATCGGGCCCGACATCGCGTTGTGGGCGACCGCCGTCTTCGGCAAGCCGGCCGGGCTGGGGCGCGAAGTGCCCTGGCATCAGGACGGGCGCTACTGGCCGATCCGTCCGCGCGCGACGGTGACGTTCTGGATCGCGCTCGATGCGAGCACGCCGGAGAACGGCTGCATGCGCGTGATTCCCGGTTCGCACCGCGCCGGGCTGCTGACCCACGTCGCCAGCGACGCCGACGACCTCGTGCTCAACACGTTCGTGAGCGACCCGCGCTTCGACGTGTCCGGCGCCCGCGATGTCGCGCTCGAGCCCGGTCAGGTCTCGCTCCACCACGTCGACATTGCGCATGGCTCCCGGCCGAACCGCTCGTCGCGGCGGCGGGCGGGCATGACAATCCGGTACATGCCGACGACGTCCGTGTTCGACCGCACGCTGCCGGAGTACCAGGGCTCGAAACAGGTGAGCGTGCCGTGGCACGACCGCCCGATCTGGCTGGTGCGCGGCATCGACCGCTGCGGCCGCAACGACTTCGTCGTGGGCCACGGCGCGTGGTGAACGGAACAACGAACGATCACTGAGGAGGAAACGCCCATGAGTCTCTCCCGTCGTGACTTCATCAACACCGCCGCCGGCGCCGCGATCGTCGCGGGCGCCGGCGCATCCGCGGGCGCGCAGGGCGCGCCGGTCGGCGCGGAGGTGCTCCGGCCCGGTCAGCCCTATCGCGGAACGACCTTGAACTTCATCAGCCTCAACTATCTCTACAGCACCGGCCTGCGCACGGTTCTTCCGGCCTTCCAGGAGCAGACCGGCATCCGCGTCAACTTCGAGCTGCTGGGAACGCTCGACAATCTGCAGAAGCAGCAGCTCGAGCTGTCGACGGGCTCGAGCGCCTACGACGTCTACCAGATTCCGCCGTTCAACCGGCCGGCCTATCATCGCTCCGAATGGCTGGCGCCGCTCGATCCCTTCCTCAACGACCCGGCGCTGACGCCGCCGGCGTTCGAGTTCAACGACTTCTTCCCGATCTCGGTCGCGCAGGGCGTCACCGAGAACCGCCGCTACGACCTGCCGATCTTCTCGGCGACCATCCTTCTCTACTGGCGGCGCGACATCTTCGAGCGCGCGGGGCTGACCAAGGCGCCGGAGACCTTCGAGGAGATGATGGAGACCTGCCGCGTCCTCAAGGAGCGCGTGCCGGACATCGCCCCGATCGGGCTGCGCGGCGCCGCCGGGCTCGAGGGCAATCTGTGGCCGTTCCCGATCCTGCTCTATGCCCAGGGCGGCAAGTTCTTCCGCGACTTCCCGCGCGACATGCGTCCCGCACTGACCGACCCCAACACGGTCCGCGCGGTCGAGATGTGGTCGACGCTGGTGCGGCAGTACGGCTTCCCCGGCGCGGTCAACGCGACCCACGAGGAGGTCATCGTCGCGATGCAGCAGGGACGCGTCGCGATGGTCATGGACGGCCATCCGCTCGCCAACCTGTTCCTCAGCGCCGAGCGCTCGCAGGCCCACGGCAAGACGAGCATCGCGCCGGTGCCGCGCGGGCCCGCCGGGCGGTTCCCGGCCTTCGCCGAGCACGGCATCGGCATGGCGAAGAACGCGCGCAACAAGCCCGCGGCGTGGGAGTTCATCAAGTGGGCGACGAGCAAGAGCGTCCTGCTCGACATGGCACTGCGCACGCCCTATGTCGCTTCGCCGCGGCGCAGCACCGTCAACGACCCCCGCTATCAGCAGAAGAACAATCTCGCGGAGGGGCAGTATCTCCCCGTCGTCCGGCAGATGCTCGAGGAGCGCTCGCCGGTCTACACGCCGCCGATTCCCGAATGGGGCGAGGTCGGCGACATGATCAGCAACGCCATCAGCCGTTCGACGATCGGACGCCAGAGCGCTGCCGACGCCATGCGGCAGGCCGAAGGGGAGGTCGACCGGATCCTGCGGCAGGCCGGCTACTATCGCTGAGCAGCGCCGCATGGGCCGGCTTACGCGCGACCGCCTGAGCCAGATCGCGATGGTGGCGCCGCTCGGCGCGGCGCTGCTGCTGCTCACCATCCTGCCGCTCGTCTTCGCGGTCGCGGTGAGCTTCACCGATCTTCGGCTGAACCGCCTGGCGCGCTGGAACTGGGCGGGCTTCGACCAGTACCTGCGCCTCGCGTCCGACGAGCGCTGGTGGACCTCGGTCGGCCACGGCCTCGTCTACATCGTCGTGCCGACCGCGCTGCAGATGGTCATCGGCCTCGTGCTCGCCCTGCTGCTGCATGCAGGGATCCGCGCGGTCGGCGTCCTTCGGCCGCTGTTCATCCTGCCGATGGTCCTGCCACCGGTGGTCGTCGGCGTGCTGTGGAAGGCGTTCCTGCTGCCCGACCTTGGCGGGCTCGACTACTTCATGTCGCTGTTCGGCCTGCGCGCGCCGGGCTTCCTCGAGACCGCGGAGGGCGCGATGGGCGCCCTGATCGTGACCCTGACCTGGGAGTGGACGCCCTTCGTCATGCTCCTCCTGCTCGCCGGCCTCGAGTCGCTGCCGCAGGACGTCTTCGACGCCGCGCATATCGACGGCGCGAAATCCTGGCAGGTGCTGCGCTACGTGACGCTGCCGATGCTGATGCCGACGATCCTGGTCGTGCTTCTCTTCCGCATCATCGAGAGCACGAAGGTCTTTCCGGTGATCTTCACGATCACCGGCGGCGGGCCGGGCAATGCGACCGAGAACATGGACTTCTACGCCTATCTGACCGGATTCCGCTATTTCGACCTCGCCTATTCCGCGGCGCTGCTCGTCGCGATCCTGCTGATGATGGCCGTGATCTGCGCGCCGCTCTATCGCGCATTGGTCCGTCCCCAGCTCCAGACGTGAGCGGAATCGCGCGATGATCGTCCGCCGCCCGCTGCCGGTTGCCGTGATGACGGCGGTAACCGTTGGATTCCTGGCGCTGGCGCTCGTGCCGCTGCTGTGGATCGTGCTGCTGTCGCTCAAGACGCAGCTGCAGTCCTTCGACCGCACGCAGGTCTTCATCTTCCTGCCGACGCTCGACAACTATCGGCGCCTGCTCGCCGACGGCACGTTTCTCCACTACCTGCTCAACAGCGTCGTCGTCGCGATCGGCACGGTGGTCGTATCGCTCGCGGTGGGCGCGCCCGCGGCCTACGTCGTGTCGCGCTCGCGCTGGCGCGAGTTCCGCAGTGCCGCGCTGGCCTATTCGCTGTTCGTGCGCATCGTGCCGCCGACGGTCTTCATCATCCCCTATTTCCTCGGCGCCCGGCTGCTCGGCGTCAACGACACCTGGTGGGTGCTGATCGTCGCCTACGCCAATCTCAACATTCCGCTGGTGATGTGGTCGCTGTGGAGCTTCTTCAACGACGTGCCGCGCGAGCTCGACGAGGCGGCGCGGATCGACGGTGCGGGACACTGGCAGATCTTCCTGCGGGTGATCCTGCCGGTCGCGGCGCCGGGGCTCACGGCGACCGCGATCCTCACGTTCATCATGGCGTGGAACGAGTTCCTCCTCGCGCTGGTCCTCACCAGCCGCGAGGCGCGCACCTTGCCGGTCGCCATCGTCGGCTTCCTCGCCTATGAAGGGGCGGACTGGGGACTGGTCTCGTCCGGCGCGGTGCTGGTGATGGCGCCGATCGTCGCGTTCACGGTGCTGATACGGAGATATCTCGTGCAGGGATTGGTCGGTGGTGCGCTCAAGGGATAGCGGGCGCCCGCGGCGGGCGCGCATCCGCGACGTCGCCGCGATGGCGAAGGTGTCGACGATGACGGTCGCCCGCGTGCTGCGCGAGCCGGGCAAGGTGGCGGAGGAAACGCGCAGCCGCGTCGAGGCGGTGCTGCGCCGGACCGGCTACACGCCCGACCTCGTCGCGCGCTCGCTCGCCATCAGCCGGACCGGCGTCGTGGCGGTGCTCGTGCCGCATCTCGGCCATTCGAGCTTCACCGACACCATCCAGGGCATGTCCGACGTGCTTGCCGAAGACGGCAACCACATCCTGGTCGGCGCCACCGGTTTCTCGCTGGAGAAGGAGGAGGCGCTCGTGCGCGCCTTCCTGTCGCGACGGGTCGATGCGATGTTCCTCACCGGCACGACCCACGCGCCGGGAACCGTCGCCGCGCTCGCCGGCGCCGGCATCCCGGTCGTCGAGGGCAACAACCTTCCGGATCGCCCGATCGGCCTCGTCGTCGGCTTCTCCAACGAGGCGGCGGCGCGCGCGGCGACTGAGCACCTGATCGCGCGCGGCTACCGCGCGATCGCCCATGTCGGCCTGCACGAGCGCAACAACGACCGAATGCGCGACCGCCATCGCGGCTATGCCGCCGCGCTCAGGGCCGCGCGGCTGCGCATCCGGCCCGAATGGTCGATCGCCACCGACCTGACGATCGACGCCGGTGCCGCGGCCATGGCGCGGCTGCTCGCCGGCGATCCGCGCCCGCGCGCGGTGTTCTGCGCATCCGACGTATTGGCGATGGGCGCGCTCCAGGAATGCAATCGTCGCGGTGTCCGCGTGCCCGACGACGTCGCGATCGCGGGCTTCGACGATCTCGAGTTCGCGAGCCAGCTCCTGCCGGCGCTGACGACGATCCGCGTGCCGCGCTACCAGATCGGCCGCGATGCCGGCCTGCTGATCCGCGACGCCCTCGCGGGCCGCAAGATCGCGCGCCGCGTGCTCGATCTCGGCTTCGAACTCGTGGTGCGCGGCAGCACTTGATGCGGACGGGAGGACCGCGCCGGACGACGATAACTCGAAGTTATAGCAGGCATACCCAACGATAATTGCCGCTGCAGTGTGCCTGTGTCAGGGTTTCGACAACGATCCGGCGCGTGCGACGTGCCGGCTTCACGACGGGAGGACTCCAGCCGAACACGCGGCTGCTTCGATTGCACATGACTGGCCTTGCGGGCCGGCGACGCCGGATCCCGCGTTCGTCGTCACAAGAATCACAATCAAGTGCGAGGAGGAAGCAATGGCGAAGGAAACGACCCCACGAAGCGGACGCATTTCGCGGCGCACGGTCCTGACCGCTGCCGCGGCATCGGCCGGCTCATCGCTGGTATTCGGCATCGGCACCGCGCCCGCGCAGGTCGGCCAGAACCGGCCGTTCCAGGGCACCACGCTCAACGTCTCGTGCTGGAGCGCGCCCTATCCGCGATTCCTTGCGGACTACATCCCGGAGTTCACCGAACAGACCGGCATCCGGGTCAACTACGACACGCCGGGCTTCCCGATCTACAACCAGCGCGTCGATCTCGAGCTGTCGACCCGCGGCAGCGCCTTCGACGTCCTCAACATCACCTTCATCTTCACCAGCCGCTGGATCGGCGCGGGGTGGTTCACGCCGCTCGAGCCCTACATCAACGACCGCAACAAGACGCCCGCCGGCTGGGACTTCAGCGATTTCCTGGCGGGCGCGGTGGCGCCGCTGCGCGACCGCAACAACGTCGTGCACGGCGTGCCGTGGATCGCCGACGCCTTCATGTCGGGCTGTTCGCGCTTCGACATCATCCGCGCGGCCGGCATGGGCATGCCCGACACCTTCGACGAGCTGGAGCGGATGTGCGCGACCGTTCACAACCGCGACGGCGTGCCGGCCTTCGTGACCGAGAACCACTTCGGCTGGACATGGATCGCGTTCCTGCAGGGCTTCGGCGGCAACGTCTTCCGCAATCCGCCCGACGACCTGATGCCGACGCTCGACACGCCCGAGGCGGTCGCGGCGGCGGAATTCTTCGCCAAGCTCGTGCGCGACTACGGGCCCGAGGGCGCGCTCTCGTACAACTACGATGCCGTGGTGGCGGCGCTGCGCGGCGGGCGCGTCAACTATTCGTCGAACAACCAGGCCTTCCTCACGCAGATGGGCGAGGCGGGCAGCCGCGTCGCCGCGACGTCGAACTACTCGATCTTCCCGAAGGGGCCGGCGGGGCGGTTCCCGGGCGTCGGCGTCCACGGCTGGGGCATCCCGGCCGGCTCGCGCAACAAGGACGCGGCGTGGGAGTTCATCAAGTGGTCGATGTCGAAGGAGCTGCTGACGCGCATCGTGCGCGAGAAGGGCTACGGCGCGATCACCCGACAGTCGATCCTCGATGCGCCGTTCTTCAAGGAGCGCATGACGATCAACGGCGTCGACATCGCCAAGATCTACGCCGACACGATCAACCTCGCCGCCGCGGGATACATGCGCTACCGCACCGTCCACGTCTACCCGCAGGTCAACACGCAGATCACGCAGGCGATCGAGCGCGTGGTGTCGCGCCAGATGGGGGCGCGCGAGTCGCTGCGGCAGGCGCAGACGAACTCGATCGCCGACCTGCGGCGCGCCGGCGTCCGGCTCCAGTGACGGGAAGGATCGCGCGATGACGACCGGCGCGATGGCGGTCGGCTGGAATGCGCGGCGCCGCCGCGCATTCCTCGCCGGCCTGACGCCAGCGCTCGCGGTGATGGCGCTGCTCACCATCGCGCCGGCGGTCTATCTCTTCGCCACCTCGCTCACGCCGCTCAACCTCACCATGCCGCAGACGGCGTGGGACTTCAGCGAGCCGCACTACAACTACCTCGACCTCTGGGAGGATCCGCGCTTCTCGAATTCGGTGTGGATCCAGACCAAGCTGTCGGCGACGACGGTCGTCCTGCAGCTCGCGCTCGGCCTCGCGATCGCGCTGCTGCTCAACGTCTCCACCCGGATCCGGCGCCTCGCGCGCAGCGGCTTCCTGATCCCGATGGTGCTGCCGCCGATCGTCGTCGGCATCCTGTGGCGGGTGATGTTCACCGTCGACGTCAGCCCGTTCCACCGCGCGATGGCCTTCGTCGGGCTGCCGATCGGCTCGCTCATCACCGATCCCTCGACCGCGCTGTGGGCGATCGTCGCGGTCGAGACGTGGGAGTGGTTCCCCTTCACCATGCTGATGATGCTGGCCGCCCTCCAGATGATCCCGGATTCGCCGATCGAGGCGGCGCGGATCGACGGCGCCGGCAGCCTGCAGCTCTTCCGCTTCGTGATCTTTCCCTACATCCGCCACGCGCTCGTCGTTGCCGCGCTGTTCCGCCTGATCGACAGCGTCAAGGCATTCCCGCTGATCTACGTCCTCACCAATGGCGGGCCGGGCGACGTGACCCAGGTCACGAACTACTACGCGTTCATCCAGGCGTTCAATTTCTCGCTGTGGGGCTATGCGAGCGCGATCGCGACCCTGATGGTCGCCGGCACGTTCGTCCTGAGCTGGGCGATCGACCGCCTCACGGGGGCCGCCGATGCACGCGACGACTGACGCGCCCGCCGTCGCGCCCGCGGCGGACACGCCGTCGCGGGCCGGCTGGATCGCGCGCCACCGCCGCCAGATCGGCGACGCGGTCACCGTCGCCGTCCTCATCCTCGTGCTGTTCCCGTTCCTGTGGCTGGTCCAGATGTCGTTCCGTCCGAACGACGACATCTTCGGCTATCAGCTCGCGTTCTCGCCGACCTTCGACCACTACCGCGCGCTGTGGACCGGCATCTTCGCGCAGTCGTTCACCAACAGCGTGGTCGTGAGCCTCGCCTCGACGGCGCTCGCGCTCGCGCTCGGCGTGCCCGCCGCCTATGCGATGGCGCGCGCCGATTTCAAGCGCCGGCGGATGATCGCGCTGTGGATCCTCGCGACGCGCATGGCGCCGCCGATCGCCTTCACGATTCCCTTCTTCCTCGCCTATCGCTGGGTCGACCTGCTCGACACGCAGCTCGGGCTCATCATCATCTACCTCACCTTCAACCTCGCGCTGGTCATTTGGATGATGCAGACCTTCTTCGAGGGCGTGCCGCGCGCGCTCGAGGAGGCGGCCTGGATCGACGGCTGCGGCGTGTGGGAGACGTTCCTGCGCATCACCCTGCCGCTCTCGGCGCCCGGCCTCGCCGCGACCGCGGTGATCTGCTTCATCCTGTCGTGGAACGACTTCTTCTTCGCGCTGATCCTCACGCGGACGAACGCGTCCACCGCGCCGGTCGCGATCGTGAACTTCATCCAGTACACGGGCTGGGAATGGGGCCGCATCGCCGCGGCGGGGACGCTGGTGATGCTGCCGGTCGTCGTCTTCTCGATGCTCGTGCGCAACTACCTGATCCGCGGCCTCACGGCCGGCGGCGTCAAGGACTGACCGATCGAAGGCAAACGCAGAACGGCGCCCCGCGGACGGGCGCGGCGGAAGGAGAAGGCGACATGGCGATGAACGTGGGCTTCATTGGCGTCGGCACGATCGGCGCGCCGATGGCGCGCAACATCCTGAAGGCCGGCTACGCGCTGACGGTGCTCGACACCAACCCGGCGGCCACCGAGGCCTTCGCGCGCGCCGGCGCGCGCGTCGGTGCCAGCCCGGCCGCGGTCGCCGCCGAAAGCGATCTGACGATCACGATGCTGCCGGACTCGCCGGACGTCGAGACGGTGGCGACCGGGCCGGACGGCATCGTCGCGGGCATCCGGCCCGGCACGATCTACATGGACATGAGCACCATCGACCCCGGCACGACGCGCCGCGTCGGCGCGGCGATCGCGGCGAAGGGCGCGCGCATGCTCGATGCGCCGGTCGCGAGAGCGGTCGAGGATGCCGAGCGCGGCACGCTGGCGATCATGGTCGGCGGCGAGCCCGGCGACGTCGCGGCCGTCCGCCCCGTCCTCGACAAGCTCGGGAACTTCATCGTCCATGCCGGGCCGCTCGGCAACGGCCACGCGCTCAAGCTCGTGAACAACTACATTTCGGGCGGCATCCTTGCGCTGCATGCCGAGGCGCTCGCGTTCGGCATGAAGACCGGCCTGTCGCTCGAGAAGATCGTCGAGCTGGTCGGCAACACCGGCGCGTCGAGCGCCCAGCTCCTCAAGATCCAGCACGGCAAGAGCTTCGTCGGCGACTTCAGCCGCGGTTTCATGACCAGGCTGGCGGTGAAGGACGTCCGGCTGGCGCTCGCGATGGCCAAGCAGGCCGGGGTGGAGACGCCGCTCGGCGCCGGCCTCTACCAGTCGCTGCAGGAGACCTGCGCGCGCGGCTACGCGACCGACGACATCGCGAGCGTCGTGCGCCTGCGCGAGGAGCAGGCCGGCATCAAGGTGCGCTACGCCGGCAAGGGCTGAGCGATGGGCGGCGGGGACGCGCTCGAATCGATGCTGCGCGGCGAACTCGGCGACGCGGCGGTCGCCCGCGAGCTCGCGGCGATTCTTCTCGAGGACGCGCTGACGTGGCGCGCGCCGGAAGCGGCGCCGGACGGCGTGGGCCTGATCGTCGCCTACACCTTCGGCAACCGGATGCAGGCGAACGGCAACCGCGAGCCCGGACCGGTCAACGAGGCGCTCGCCGACGTCGCGGCCGCGCTTCATGCCCGGACGGGCGCGCGCGTCTTCGCGCAGTGGGAGGTCGCCGCCGCAATCGGCGACCGCATGGGCGCCGACCAGCTCATCGCCATCAATCCCGCACGCGACGCGATGGCGGAGCCGGTTTATCTGAGCACCGGCGGCGTCGCCGCGGCCGTGCGCGCGATCGTCGGCGACCCGCGCGCCTGCGGGCGCGTCGCGGTCGTGGCGTTCCGCGATCACGCGAAGCGCTGCATCGACGTGACGCGGCGCGCGGGCTTCGATGCCTGGATGCCGGCCGGCCAGGCGATGCCCGAAGCCTACGATCCCGAGTCCGGACAGCCATGGACGCGCAGCCGCGTTGCCTATCTGCTGCACGACATCCGGGCGCGCATCACCGATCGACGCGACGAGATCGTGTTCCGTCGCGAGCACAGCAAGGGGACGCCATGAACGCAGCCACTGCGGCGAGCGGGCCGGAATTCGATTTTATCGTCGTCGGCGCCGGGTCGGCCGGGTCGGCGATCGCCAGCCGGCTGAGCGAGAGCGGGCGCCATCGCGTGCTGCTGCTGGAGGCGGGCGAGGACGATCCGTGGATCTGGTTCAAGGTGCCGCTCGGCGCCGGCTACATCCTGCTGACCCAGCGCGGGCTGTGGCGCTTCCACACCGAACCCGAGGCGCGGATGGGCGGGCGCAAGATGTACTGGCCGCGCGGGCGCATCCTCGGCGGCTCGTCGACCGTCAACGGCATGCTGTGGGTTCGCGGCGAGGCGGCCGAGTACGACAACTGGCGCGAACTCGGCAACGAAGGCTGGGGCTATGCGGATGTCCTGCCGTACCTGAAGCGCATCGAAAGCTATGCCGACGGCGACCCGGCGCTGCGCGGCCATGACGGCCCGATCCACATCAGCCGCTACGCGGGCGAGGAGCTCGACAACGCCTTCCACGCCGCCTGCGTCCAGGCCGGCATCCCGGCCACGGCGGACTACAACGGCGCGCAGTACCACGGCGTCGGCCATCTGCAGAGCAACACGCGCAATGGCATGCGGTTCGGCGGGCGCGAGGCCTATCTCAGGCCGGCCAAAGGCCGCGCCAATCTCGAGATCCGCACGGGAGCGCGGGCGCAACGCATCCGCGTCGAGAACGGGCGCGCGGTCGGCGTCGAGTTCAGGGTCAACGGCACGGTCACGTACGCGCGCGCCGCGCGTGAGGTGATCGTCAGCGCCGGCGCGGTCCAGAGCCCGCAGCTGCTCGAGCTCTCGGGCATCGGCAACGCCGAGATCCTGAAGCGCCACGGGCTTGCGATCGTCACCCACCTGCCCGGCGTCGGCGAGAATCTGCGCGACCACCTGCACACGCGCATTTCCTTCGAGTGCGTGCGGCCGATCACGCTCAACGACATCCTCAACAACCCGGTCCGCAAGGCGATGATGGGCCTGCGCTACCTGCTGCGGCGCGACGGGCAGATGAGCGCCTGCACCGCGATGGTCCACGCCCTGGCGAAGAGCGATCCCGCGCTCGACCGGCCCGACGTCAAGATCCAGATGCACAACATCAGCGCCGACGATCCGCGCCACCCGACCGAGCTTCGCCTCGACCGGTTCCCGGGCTTCGGCATCGGAACTTTCATGCTGCGTCCGGAATCGCAGGGCACCGTCCACATCGGATCGGCCGATCCCGAGCAGCCGCCGGCGATCGTCGCCAACTACCTGGCTGACGAGCGCGACCGCGCGACCAGCATCGCGGCGCTGCGGCTCGCGCGCCGGATCGCGGATCAGCCCGCCTTGAAGGCGCTGATCGTGCGCGAGACCCGGCCCGGACCGGAGGCGCAGTCGGACGAAGCGCTGATCGAGCACATCCGCAAGCTCGGCGCGACCTCCTACCATCCGATCGGCACCTGCAAGATGGGCAACGACGCGATGGCCGTGGTCGATCCGCAGCTTCGCGTGCGCGGCGTCGCCGGCCTGCGCGTCGCCGATGCGTCGATCATGCCGACGATGGTGTCGTCGAACACCAACGCGCCGTCCTTCATGATCGGCGAGCGCTGCGCCGCGTTCGTGCTGCGCGACGCCGGCAGCAATATTCGGCCGGGCGATCTGGAGGCGCGCCCCTGACATGAAGATCACCGCGGTCCGCGTCCACGTCCTCAAGAGCCCGCTCGCACAGCCCTTCGCGTTCTCGCAAGGCTGGGTCCGGCAGCGTGTCGCGACCCTCGTCGAGGTCGAGACCGATGCCGGGCTCGTCGGCTGGGGCGAGGCGTTCGCGCAGGGGCTCGAGCCGCCGGAGATCGCGGCGGCCGCGATCGCCAGCGCGCTCGCGCCGCTCGCGGTCGGCGCCGATCCGCTGGCGCCGGAGGTGCTGTGGCATCGCCTGTACCACGCCACGCGCGACTACGGCCGCACCGGCAGCGTCGTCGCCGCGATCAGCGCGATCGATCTGGCGGCGTGGGACATCGCGGGCAAGGCCTACGGCGTGCCGGTCTGCCAGCTGCTCGGCGGCGCATTCCGCACGTCGGTCGCGGCCTATGCCACGGGCTTCTACCGCGTGGCCGGGCAGGGCGAGGCGGCGCGCCTCGCGGCCGAGGCGGTCGCGCACGCCGAGGCGGGGTTCGGCGCGATGAAGGTGAAGCTCGGCTTCGGGGTCGACGACGATCTCGCGGTCATGGACGCGATCCGCCGCGCGCTGGCGGGCCGCTCCGTCGGGCTGATGATCGACACCAACCACGCCTACGGATTCGCCGATGCCCGCCGGCTCGGTTCGGCGCTCGCCGGCGACAATCTGCGCTGGTACGAGGAGCCGGTGGCGCCCGAAGATCATGCGGGCTACCGCCGACTGCGCGAGGTCCTGCCGATGCCGATCGCCGGCGGCGAGAACGAGCACACGGCCTTCGGCTTTCGCGCGCTGTTCGCGGAAGGATGCGTCGACATCGCGCAGCCCGATATCGGCTCGGCCGGCGGCTTCACCGCCTGCCGGCACATCGTCGCGCTCGCGCACGCGCACGGCGTGCAGGTCAATCCGCACGTCTGGGGCTCGGCGGTCGCGCAGGCGGCCTCGCTGCAGCTCATCGCGGCGATACCGACCACCCATCAT
>JAEUKZ010000063.1 GCA_016793045.1 Alphaproteobacteria bacterium | reverse complement strand
TCGGCGGCGAGATGGACGATCGCGTCGGGCCGGTGCGCGGCGAGGATGCGCGCCATCGCGCCGCCGTCGCAGATGTCCGCCCTCTCGAAGCGATAGCGCGGATGGCCGTCGAGCGCGGCGAGCGCCGCGGGATTGGCCGCGTAGGTCAGCTTGTCGACGTTGACGACGGTCGATCCGGTCGTCGCGACGAGGTGCCGGCACAGCGCCGAGCCGATGAAGCCCGCGCCGCCGGTCACGAGGATGGTTTCGAACTGGCTCATCGGTGGATCACGGTCTCGGGGTTCGCTACGGCGCGGCGGCGAAGGGCGAAGGCGATGCCGCGAGCGGCGGATGGCGCTGGTCGCGGTCCGACAGCAGCGCCTGTGCCGGCGTCGCCGGCCAGGCGATGGCGAGCGCGGGATCGGCCCAGAAGATCCCGCCGTCCGCCGCCGGGGCGTAGAAATTGTCGACCTTGTAGGCGACGAGCGTGTCCGGTTCGAGCGTGCAGTAGCCGTGCGCGAAGCCGCGCGGCACGAACATCTGCTCGCCGCGCTCGGCGGTGAGCGTCATCGCGACGTGCCTGCCGTAGCTCGGCGAGCCGACCCGGATGTCGACGGCGACGTCGAGCACCGCGCCCCGGAGCACGCTGACGAGCTTCGCCTGCGCGTGCGGCGGCGCCTGGAAGTGCAGGCCGCGCACGGTGAAGCGCGCGGCCGAATGCGACAGGTTGTCCTGGACGAAGTCGACGCCCGGCCTGATCTCGGCGAAGCGGCGCGCGTTGAACGTTTCGCAGAAATATCCGCGCGCGTCGGCGAATCGCTTCGGCGTCAGCACGATCACGTCCGGGATTGCGGTGGGGGTGACGGTGAACATCGGTCTCGCTGGTGCGGTGCGCAATAGGCGCTATGTGCGCCACGGCGGTCGGGATTGCAATCTCTGGCTTCTGTATTTTCAGCGAGATTTCTTAATGATTTCCGGCGTGTCGGCACGTGCCGGGGGACGGCGGGCCGACGCGTGGCGCTTGACAGATGGCGCGCCGGCCGCCTTACTGCGCCGGTTCGTGGTGATTTGGGCCGGCCGGCTTGCGGGCCACGAACGTGCGGCACGCAATGCGTTGCGGGCTCGCATCTCGAAACCGCTAAAAGGGTCGGAATGAACCCTGACCCGATGGTCGGGGTTTTTTTGTTTGCGCCGCTGCCGGGCGTCCCGTGCGGACGCGGCGGCGGACAGGGGATGACGACGACATGAGCGACCGCAAGAAACCCGCGAAGGCCGATCCGTCGCAGTGGCGCCCGCGTACGCGCCTGGTGCGCGGCGGGCTCGACCGGACCAAGCACCGCGAAACTTCGGAGGCGCTGTTCCTGACCTCGGGCTACGTCTACGACGAGGCGGAGGAGGCCGAGCGCGCATTCGCCGCCAAGGACAGCACGCGCTTCGTCTATTCGCGCTTCGGCAATCCGACGGTCGCCGCGTTCGAGGAACGGTTGCGGATGTTCGAAGGTGCTGAGGCATGCCGCGCCACCGCGACCGGGATGGCGGCGGTGTTCGCGTCGCTGATGTGCCAGGTCCGTGCCGGCGACCGCGTGGTCGCGAGCCGCGCGCTGTTCGGCTCGTGCCATTTCATCATCAGCGACCTGCTGCCGCGCTACGGCGTCGAAACGCAGTTCGTCGACGGGACCGATCTCGACCAGTGGCAGGCGGCCCTCACGAAGCCGGCGCGTGCGGTGTTCCTCGAAACGCCGTCGAATCCGATGCTCGACGTGATCGATCTCAAGGCGGTCGTCGCGCTCGCGCAGCGCGCCGGCGCGCGCGTCGTCGTCGACAATGTTTTCGCGATCGGCGCGCAGCGCCCGCTCGATCTCGGCGCCGACGTCGTCGTCTATTCCGCGACCAAGCACATCGACGGCCAGGGCCGCACGCTGGGCGGCGCCGTCCTCGGCCGCCGGGAATTCGTCGAGACCGAACTGCAGCCCTTCCTGCGCCATACCGGCCCGGCGATGAGCCCGTTCAACGCCTGGGTGCTCGTCAAGGGGCTCGAGACGCTGTCGCTGCGCCTCGATGCGCAGTGCCAGACCGCCCTGCGGTTGGCGAAGCGGCTCGAAACACGCGCCAAGGTTGCGCGCGTTTACTATCCCGGACTCGATTCGCACCCCCAGGCCGCGATCGCCCGGCAGCAGATGAAAAGCGGCGGCTCGCTCCTTGCTTTTGCCATGAAGGGTGGCAAGAAAGCGGCATTCGCGGTGCTCGATGCGCTCAATTTGGTCGATATCTCGAACAATCTGGGCGATTCCAAGAGTCTCGCCTGCCATCCGGCGACGACCACCCATCAGCGGCTGAAACCTGAGGAACGTCAAGAACTTGGCATTACGGACGGGGTCATCCGGCTGTCCGTCGGGCTGGAAGACGCGGACGATCTCGAAGCCGATTTGACGCGCGCGACGGCATGATGTTGCTCAAATGCAACAGCTTGAACCAGCGAAAAAAAGTGACGCGCCACGTTTCCGCCACGATTGACTTCGCTGGCGATGCCTGTCACATTCGCGACTGACCGAGCTTAAGGATCGTGTCGGAAACAGTTGGCGTTGCGGCCGTCCGCCGGTACGCGCGTCGAGTCCATCTAGGTACCTGAAAAGGGGGATAAGACCAATGAAGTCTCTCAAGCTCCTCGCACTGGGCGGCTGCGTGGCACTGCTGGCCGCCTGCCAGACGAATCTGCAGCAGCTCCAGGGCACGCCGGCCGGTACGGGCGGCACCGATTTCACGCGCGCACTCGCTCAGCAGTACCGCACGATGGCGGCTGGTGAGTGGAACTCGCGCGCTGATTTCAGCAGCTCCGAGTGGTTCGCGGCCAAGGCCATGCGCGCCAACGCCGGCGAAGCCGTCGGTCCGGAAGAACTGGGCACCTGGGGCCCGTGGCATGAAGTCGCCAACGAGCTCGCCGAAATGCGCGCCCGCCTCGTGCGTGCGCTCGACGGCAACGCTCGCCAGCGCTTCCCGCAGGACTCGGCGATCGCGCAGCGCGCGTTCGATTGCTGGCTGCAGGACGCCTCGACGGTCACCTTCGGTGGCACGCCGTGGTCGCCCTACGCTCCGAATGCGCATTTCCGCCAGATGACCGGCCAGGCCGCGAATCCGGCGCAGATGCACCTCCTGAGCTGCAAGGAAGAGTTCCTGCAGGCTCTGGCGAAGATCGAAGGCACGACGCCGACGGCGACGGACTTCACGGTGTACTTCGCGACCGGCCGCTGGAACCTCGACGGCGCCGCTTCGGCGACGATCCGTGAGGCGGTTGCTGCGATCCGCGCTCGCAACTCGGCCAACGTCCAGGTTGCCGGCTATGCCGACACCCAGGGTCGCCCGGGTCCGAACCAGATCCTGTCCGAGCGTCGTGCGAACGAAGTCCGCCGCGTCCTCCTCGCGGAAGGCGTGCGCGCGAACATCTCGACGCAGGGCTTCGGCGAGACGAACCTCGCGGTCGCCACGCCGGACAACACGGACGAGCGTCGTAACCGCCGCGCGACGATCACCCTCCGGTAGTCGTCACGGGTAGAGATCCGGCCCGCAAGGGTCGGGACGGGGCGGCGCCAGGGCAACCTGGCGCCGCTTCGCTTTTGGGAGCCGCGATCGCTGCGTCGGTCCGAAGATGTGCGGCGCGCGGTGCGCCATGTGAAGCCCGGCGCCGAGCCCGCCCCGGCTGGACTTCGCCCCTTCCGCCGCTACAATCACCCTGATGTACAGCGCAACCACCCGTTCGATCCGCGTGACCGTCGAGCCCGTCTATCTCGAGGATCAATCTTCGCCCGGCGACAATCGCTATGTCTGGGCGTATCACGTGCGGATCGAGAACCTTGGCGACAGCACCGTCCAGCTGCGCACCCGCCACTGGCGCATCACCGATGCCCTCGGCCGCAGCCAGGAGGTCAAGGGGGCCGGCGTGATCGGCGAGCAACCCGTGCTCGCCCCTGGAAAGGCCTTCGAGTATACGAGCGGCACGCCGCTGCCGACGCCGTCCGGCATCATGGCCGGCACCTACCAGATGGAAGCCGAATCGGGCGAGCGCTTCGATGTCGCGATTCCGGCCTTCTCGCTGGACAGCCCGTTCTCCAAGGGCCGCCTCAACTGACCGCGCGGGCGCCGGGGCGCGCCCGACCGTGCCACTCCGAAGGATCGAGCGTTGAAATCCAGTCCAAGCGCCAAGCGCCAGCAACCTGCCTCCCCCGCGCCGGCGGCCGCCGCGCGCCCGAGTCGCGACGAGGCCGAGAGCGCGGTGCGCGTGCTGCTGCGCTGGATCGGCGAGGACCCGGGCCGCGAAGGGCTCCTCGGCACGCCCGAGCGCGTCGCGCGAGCCTATGAGGAATGGTTCGCCGGCTACGCCGAGGATCCGGTCGAGCTGCTGCGGCGCACCTTCGAGGAGACCGACGGCTACGACGAGATGGTCGTGCTGCGCGACATCCGCTTCGAGTCGTTCTGCGAGCACCACATGGCGCCGATCATCGGCCGGGTCCACATCGCCTATCTGCCGGACCGGCGCGTGATCGGCATCTCGAAGCTTGCGCGGCTGGTGGACGTCTTCGCCAAGCGCCTGCAGATCCAGGAGAAGATGACCGCGCAGGTCGCCAATACGCTCAACGAGGTGCTGCTGCCAAAGGGCGTCGCGGTGGTGATCGAGGCCTCGCACCAGTGCATGACGACGCGTGGCGTCCACAAGACCGGCGTGTCGATGGTGACGAGCCGCATGCTCGGCGCCTTCCGCGACAATCACGCCACGCGCCGCGAATTCCTGTCGATCATCGGCAATCCGGCCTCGGGCTCGGCGAGCGACACGTGACCGGCACGCTGCCCACCAATGCCGCGCCGCGCGCGGCCACGCTCGATCTGCTCGGTCGGCTGATCGGCTTCGACACCGTCTCGCACAAGTCCAATCTTGCGCTTATCGACTACGTGCGCGACTACCTGGCCGGGCACGGCATCGCCGCGCATCTCGTCCACGACGAGACCGGCCGGAAGGCGAATCTCTACGCGACGATCGGCCCGAACGCCGAAGGCGGCGTGGTGCTGTCGGGCCACAGCGACGTCGTCCCGGTCGAGGGCCAGCCCTGGACCGCAAGCCCCTTTACGATGGTCGAGCGCGACGGCCTGCTCTACGGCCGCGGCACCGCGGACATGAAGGGCTTCATCGCCGCCGCGCTTGCGCTGGTGCCGGAATTCAAGCGCCGCGCGCTCAAGCGTCCGATCCACATCTGCATCTCGCATGACGAGGAGGTCGGGTGCATCGGCATCCCGTCGCTGATCGCGCAGCTCGGCCGCGACCTGCCGCAGCCGGCGATCGCGATCATCGGCGAGCCGACCTCGATGCGCGTCGCCACCGCGCACAAGGGCATCAACGCGCTGTCGACGATCGTGACCGGTCGCGACGGCCATTCGAGCCGTCCCGCCGCGGGGGCCAACGCGATCCTGTTCATGGGGCGCGTGCTCGGCGAGCTCGAGCGCTTCGCCGAGCGGCTGCGCGAGCAGGGCGACCGCGCGGCGGTGCCGGGCGTCGAGTTCGACCCGCCGTGGACGACGCTCAGCGTCGGCACGGTGCAGGGCGGCACGGCGATCAACATCATCGCCCGCGAATGCCGGATCGACTGGGAGTTCCGGCCGCTGCCCGGCGTCGATGCAGCCGCCATCGTGCGCGACGTCGAGGCCGCGATGGCGCCGATCCGCGCCGCCGTGAAGGCGGCGGCACCCGAAGGCGATCTGGTGACGCAGCTCCTGCTCGGCTCGCCGGCGCTGAGGCCGGAGACCAACGGGGTCGCGGAGGCGCTGGCGCTGCGCCTGACCGGCTCGAACCGCGCGATTGCCGTGTCCTACGGGACGGAGGCGGGGCATTTCCAGCAGCACGGCATCTCGACGGTCGTGTGCGGGCCGGGCGACATCGCCCAGGCCCACAAGCCCGACGAGTTCATCGCGCCGCAGCAGCTCGGTGCCTGCGAAGCCTTCCTGATGCGCCTCGCCGACTGGGCGGCGGCCTAGCGCAGATAGCGGCCGAGATTGGCGCGGATGCGGCGGTCGAGCTCGGCCGAGAGATCCGCGGCCGCACGTTCGACCATCTCGAACCAGACCCGTTCGCGATCATTGGCGGAGATGTTCTCGCTGACCGTGCGGCTGCGCGTCGTGCGCGCGGCGGCGATCGCGAGGCGGGCGCCGCGCGCGTCGACGATCTCCAGCGCCGCGTCCATCACCAGGTCGTAGCGCTGCGCCTGCTGGTCGCGCAGCACGTTGGCGAGGCCGGTGTCGCGCGGCAGCTCGGTTTCGGTCACCCGCGCGTCGCGGATGACGAAGCGCGCCGTCGCGTCGCCCCCCGCGGCGACCAGACGGTCTTCCGCCCAGCGGCGCATGGTCGCGGCCGGACTCGCGGGCATGCGATGGTCGACGTTCGGCGGCGCCAGCGGCGGCCGATAGGCGTCGACGATGTCGATGCGCCCCACCGCCAGCCGGGTGCGGCCGAGATGGGCATAGGTCAGTTCGGGAAAGCGGACGGGGTCGGGCGCCGTGGCGCAGCCGGCGACCGCGGCGGCGAGCGCCAGCGCCAGGGTCGTGCGGCGCCATGGCCCGCGGCGCGCCCGGCCGCGCCATGCCCGCGTGCGACCGGGGTCGACCGCGGGCACGGCGCCGCCGATCGGGCTCAGCGGTTGCGGATGTTGACGACGACCTGGCTGTCCGAGGCGCGGACGAGGTCAACCGACAGCGCCTGGCCGCACACGCGCATCTCCTGCGACTGGCCCTGCCAGAGCGAGAAGTTGGCGTTGTCGCGGACCGTGCCGTCGCGATTGAGCAGCGTGGCGTTGGACTGGAAATTGTAGACGTAGGGCGTCGTGCGATAGGTCAGGTCGCGGCCCTGGTACTGGATCTGGAACGTCCCGTCGCGGGCGATCTGGTCGGTCCGCATCGTGTACTGGCCGCGGCGCGGCACCTGGCAGCCGGCGGTCGGCGCGGGCGTGATGCGCGGCGAATCCTGACGCTGCGAGGGCGAACCGGGAAGACTGTCAAGGATCGGCACCTGGCCGAGCTGGGGTGCGGGCTGGGCCTGCGCGCAGGCGGCAAGTGCAATCGCGCTGATGCCCAAAAGGGCAAAGCTGACGGTCCTGTTCATCCTGTCCTCCGGTTAACATCGGGTGGTCGTCGACGGTAAAGGCAGCGCCGTCCGACCCGATGGATTCGCGTCAAAACGCGGGCGTGGGTAGCATAAAGAGCGGGCAACCGGAAGCGGGAAGAGGGTACGGGGCGGCCGGGCAGCCCCGGGGTTCAATCTTGCGCCGCAAACAACGCGTCGAGCGCGGCGTCGTCGAAGTCTTCGCGGCGGTTGCAGAATTCGCAAGTCACGAAGATCCGGCCGTCGACCTTGAGCGCCGCGATCTCGCGGCGCGGCAGCGCGCGCAGGATGCCGGCGACGCGCTCGCGCGAGCAGCGGCAGCGATGCTCGAGCTGGTGCGGCCGATAGATCTGCACGCCCTCGGCGCGGAACAACCGGTCGACCAGGGCCCACGGCTGGAGCGCGGGATCGATGAGCTCCGCGGTGGTCGCGCTGCTCATCAGGATGACCGCGCGGCGCCAGCCTTCCTCCGCCGCCTCGACGGCGGCGGTGAGCGGTGCCGCGGCGTCGCGGCCCTCGTTCGACCCCTGCGCGCCGTCGGGTGGCAGGCGCTGGACCATGATGGCGCCGGCGCGCCAGCGCCGGGTTCCGTCGGCCAGCGCCGTCTCCGCCGCGGCGACCTTGATGCCGGCCTGGAACTGCTCGGACTGCTGGAAGTAGTGGTGCGTGCATTCCGCCAGCGTCGCGCCGTCGAGCTCGACGATGCCCTGGTAGCGGTCGGTGTCCTCGCCCTGGTCGACCGTGAAGGCGAGATAGCCGGCGCCGAACAGGCGCGGCACCGTCGGCGCGTCCGGCAGCGCGTGCACGCGGTCGTCGAACTGGGCGTAGCCGCGCAGGTGGCCGGCGCTGGTGACGTCCGCCACCATCAGCCGGACCGGCCCGTCGCCCTTGATCTGCAGCGTGAACACGCCGTCGTACTTGAGCGAGCCGGCGAGCGCCGCGGCGAGCGCGACGAGTTCGGCCAGGCTGCGCGCAACCTGGCGCGGGTAGTCGTGCCGCGACAGGATGGTGTCGACGGCGGCGCCGAGCCGCACGACCCGGCCGCGCAGCGCGTACGGATCGACCTGAAAGGGCAGGACGACGTCGTCGTCGGCGATGGCGATCGTGGGCGGATTCCCGGGGCCGGCGCCTGCGCTCACGCCATGCACCACGCGAGAATGCCCTTCTGGACGTGCAGCCGGTTCTCGGCCTCGTCCCACACCACCGACTGCGGCCCGTCGATCACCGAATCCGTCACTTCCTCGCCGCGATGCGCGGGCAGGCAGTGCATGAAGATCGCGTCCTTCTTCGCGTACGACATCAGCCGGTCGTCGACGCGGTAGGGCACGAGCTGGTTGTGCAGCTTCTCGCGCGCCGCAGCACCGCCGGCGGCGCTCTCCGCGTGCATCGACACCCAGGTGTCGGTGACGACGACGTCGGCATCGCGAACCGCCGCCTCGGGATCGGCGGTCACCGACACGTCGGCGCCTTCGGCGCGCGCCCAGTCGATCAGGCTCTGCGCCGGACGCATCGTCTCCGGGCAGGCGAGGCGCATGCGGAAGCGGAAGCGCGCCGCGGCGTGGATCCACGACGAGGCGACGTTGTTGCCGTCGCCCGACCAGGCGACGGTCGCGCCGGCGATGCCGCCGCGGCGCTCCTCGACCGTCATCACGTCGGCGAGCGCCTGGCAGGGATGCGAGCGGTCGGTCAGCCCGTTGATGACCGGAATCGTCGCATGGCGGGCCATCTCGTTCAGCCGCTCCGCCGAATCGGTGCGCATCATGATCGCGTCGACGTAGCGCGACAGCACGCGGGCGGTGTCGGCGATCGTCTCGCCGCGGCCGACCTGGGTGTTGCCGGGGGTGAGAAGCAGCGCGTCGCCGCCGAGCTCGCGGATGCCGACCTCGAACGACACGCGCGTGCGCGTCGAGGGCTTCTCGAAGATCATCGCCAGGGTGCGGCCCGCCAGCGGCTTCGCGCCGTCGCGGCGATGGCGCTTGAAGCTGTGGCCGGCGTCGACGATGCCGCGCAGCGTGGCGGCGTCGATCTGGTCGAGATCGAGGAAGTGCCTGGGCGCCATCGCCGCTACGCCGGCTTGGGACCGGCGCGGCGCAGATCCTCGCTCGCGGCCTCGATCATCGCAATGCCTTCGGCGACGTGCGCGTCCTCCGCGATCAGCGGCGCGTAGACGCGCACGACGTTGTCGCCGGCCCCGACGGTGAGCAGGCCGCGCGCGCGCAGCGCCGCGACCACCTCGGTGTTGGGTACGCGGCAGCGCAGGCCGAGCATCAGCCCGTCGCCGCGAACCTCAGCGAAGATGTCGCCGTGGCGCTCGACGACCATCGCGAGTTGCTGGCGGAAATGGCTGCCGAGCCGCTGCACCCGCTCCATGAAGCCGGGCGCCAGCATGACGTCGAGCACGGCGTTGGCGACCGCCATCGCCAGCGGATTGCCGCCATAGGTCGAGCCGTGCGTGCCGGCGACCATGCCGGCGGCGGCCTCGGCCGTGGCGAGGCAGCCGCCGAGCGGGAAGCCGCCGCCGATCGCCTTGGCGACCGCCATGACGTCGGGGACCACGCCGACCTTCTGATAGGCGAACAGTGCGCCGGTGCGCCCGAAGCCGGTCTGGATCTCGTCGAAGGCGAGCAGCAGTCCGTGCTTGTCGCACA
>JAEUKZ010000056.1 GCA_016793045.1 Alphaproteobacteria bacterium | reverse complement strand
GCGGCGGCGAGCGCGCAGGGCAAGCCGCTCGACGGCATCCTCGCGAAAGTGGAGCAGCAGGCCGACCGCGCGGCGCAGATCATCCGTCGGCTGCGTGGGTTCATCGAAAAGCACCCGATCGAGTACCGCGCCGAGGACCTCAACAAGGTGATCGAGGAGGCGCTGGCGCTGGCGCTCGTCGGCTCGCGCGGGCGCGATACGCGGGTTCGGCTCGCGCTCTCCGCCGACCTGCCGTCCGCTTCGATCGACCGCGTCCATGTCCAGCAGGTCGTGTTCAACCTCGTCCGCAATGCGCGCGAGGCGATGACCGATTCGCCGCTGCGGGAAGTGCACATCTCGTCGAAGACGGTCGAAGACGGGATGATCGAGGTTGCGGTCGCCGACACCGGACCCGGGCTCGCGCCCGACGTCGAGGCCAAACTGTTCCAGCCTTTCGTTACGACCAAGGTGGATGGGATGGGCGTCGGGCTGTCGATCTGCCGCTCGATCATCGAAGCGCATGGCGGCCGGCTATGGTATGAAGCGGGCGCAACCGGCGGCGCCGTGTTCCGTTTCACCGTGCCTGTCGCCAAAGCACCAACCGAGTCCCCTACCGACGGCAATGGCGAACGTTCCGACGCCTGATTCCCCGACTATCTTTGTCGTCGATGACGACGACGCGGTGCGCGATTCGTTGTGCACGAGCCTCGCGGCGAACGGCTACCGCAGCGAGGGCTACGAATCGGGGCCGGCATTCCTTGCCGCCTGCGCCGCCGGCCGTACCGGCTGCGTGCTGATTGACGTGCGCATGCCCGGCATGGACGGGCTGGAGCTTCAGCAACAGTTGAATGCCCGTAACATCGGCCTTCCGGTCATCTTCATGACCGGCTTCGGGGAGGTCGCCCTCGCCGTCCAGGCGATGAAGGCGGGCGCGGTCGACTTCGTCGAGAAGCCGTTCTCCTTCGACATGCTCAAGGACTGCATCGGCCGGGCGCTCGCGCGCAGCGCCACCAGCCAGCGCCACGCCGCCGAGACCGCGCAGGCGCGTGAGCGCGTCGCGCGACTGACCCCGCGCGAGCGCGACGTGCTGCGCCTGCTCGTCGCCGGCAAGCCAAACAAGATTATCGCCCACGAGCTCGCGATCAGCCCGCGCACGGTCGAAATCCACCGCGCCCGTGTGATGGACAAGATCGAGGTGAAGAGCCTGTCCGAACTCGTGCGCGTCACCCTCGCCGCCGGCGACATCGCCTCCCCGTCCGCCACCTGACGACATGTACGCGAAAATACCTACGTGACGGCGCCGCGTCTGTGACGTTCCTTTAATGTAGGTCATCGACGCGGGGGCGCGGTGGGGGGAACATGCAGAAATGCTTTTGCAGGTCGACGATTTCGCCGATGTCTGGGCCCCGATGATCTATGTAGTCGACGACGACGAAGCCGTGCGGGATTCGTTGCGTACACTGCTGACGGCGTTCGGGTTTCCGGTCGAGGATTTCGCCTCGGGCCAGGAGTTCTTCGATCGCGCCGATCCCGGCGCCGGCAAGTGTCTGATATTGGACGTAAATTTGCCCGGCGAAAGCGGCCTGGACGTGCTCGCGCGGCTCAAGGCCGACGGATCGACGCTGCCGGTCGTGATGGTGTCCGGTCGCGCCGAGGCGTCCGCCAAGCGGCGCGCCCGCGAACTCGGCGCCATCGCCTTTCTCGACAAGCCGGTCGCCTTCGACGTGCTGCGTGCGACGATCAGCGAGGTCATCGGCGACCCCTGCCCGGGCATGTAGGGGTTTTCGCGTACGTACAAGCCACGGCTGGGACCCGGTCCGGCAAAGCGTTCTACTCCTTCCCGTTCGCGGCGCTGAATCTGCCGCTGCAGTCAGGAAAGAGACGCTTCATGCATTCCTCACTCGCCGCCGCTCGCGAAACCGGCTCCACCGCGACCCCCGTCAAGACCGCTGCACGCTCGGCCCTGCCGCCGGCCTTTGCCGCCTCCCTCTCGACCGAGGAGCGCGCCGCGTTCGAGGCGCTTCGCCCGGCGGTCCGCCGGCTCCAGGTCGGCCAGGTGCTCTACGAACAGGGCGACGCGAGTGAGTTCGTCTATCTCCTGATCGACGGTTGGGCCTTCCGCTATCGCACGCTTGGCGACGGCCGCCGCCAGATCGTCGACTTTACCCTGCCGGGCGCGCTGCTCGGCTTCGGACCCGGCCGGATCATGTCGCACGGCGTCGAGGCGCGCACGGTATGCGACCTCTGCGTCATCCCGCGCGCGCGCTTCGACGCGCTGCTGCTTCAGGTGCCGTCGCTCGCCATCCGGCTGATCCAGACGCTCGCCCAGAACGAGGCGATCGCGCTCGAGCGCCTGATGACGATCGGCCGCCAGTCGGCGCGCGAGCGCATCGCGCATCTGCTGGTCGAGCTGGTGGCGCGCGCGCGCCAGTCCGGCCTCAAGGTCACCGACAAGGGGTTCACCCTGCCGCTGACCCAGACCCACATCGCCGATGCGATCGGCCTCACCTCGGTCCACGTCTGCCGTACGCTCGCCGAGCTGCGCAAGGACGGCATCGTCCTGCTGCGCGCCGGACGACTGCAGATCCAGGACATCCGCCAGCTCACCGCCGAGGCGGGCTTCGCCGAAGACGATCCGATGCCGTGGTCGGACGATGCGAGCAGCCCCGGTGCTGGCGGCACCTTCCTGCGGCCTTTCGTGGCGCCGCGCGCCGAAACCCCGCTCTACGCCACCAGGGCGACGCTGGCAGGCTGAGTTTCGGGACCTCCCCCCTCCCGGGTCCCGGATTGGTCGGCGGTCCAGCCTTGCGCCGGACCGCCGACTTTCTTTTTCTGATGCCGGCGCCGCGGCGCATCGACGGCCAATAACCCACGTCAAGCACCCGCGCCGGCCCGCTGCGCATCCTGCTATCATTGCGGCAGCGGCTGTTGCCGCAGCCGCCCACATGACGATGGAGGTCATCATGTTCAGATCGCTGATGCCGTTCGGATCGCGGGTGCCTCAGGCCGACCGCGACGATCCCTTCAGCTCGCTGCAGCGTGAGATGAACCGGCTGTTCGACGACATGCTGCGCGGCGTCCCGCGCGCCGCCGCGATCGAGCCGGCAGGAATCGCGCGCTGGTCGCCGAGCATCGACGTCAAGGAGAGCGCCAACGAGATCGTCGTCAGCGCCGATCTGCCCGGGCTCGACCAGAAGGACGTCGAGGTCACGCTCACCGACGACCTGCTGACGATCAAGGGCGAACGCAAGGCGGAGAGATCCGAGAAGGGCGAGAACTGGCAGGTGATGGAGCGGTCCTACGGCAGCTTCCAACGCGCGATCGCCCTGCCCTTTGCCGCCGACGCCGCCGCGGTGCAGGCGACATTCGACAAGGGCGTTCTGACCATCCGCCTGCCCAAGCCGGCGGAGGTCAAGACCGCCGAACGCAAGATACCGATCGGCCAGGCCGGCAGCGCCGGACGCGCGGCGTGATCCGCCCGTCCGGGCGGCGCCGGCGCGCAGCGACCCCCGTCGCGCACGACGCGGCGGGGGCCTTTGCCGGATTGCGCGCGCTCGCGGCGATTCTCGCCGTCGCGGTCGCCGGATGCGGGCCCGCCGCACCACCCGCCCCGGCGGCCTCGGTCGTCGTCACCGGCTCGGCTGAGCGCGGGCAGGGGATCGCGCAGGCCTGGTGCGCCAGCTGTCACAGGATCGAGCCGCGCCAGCGGCGCGTCGCCCGGCCGGCCGAAGGTGCGCCGAGCTTCCAGGACATCGCCCAGCGCTGGGGCGACCGCCCCGACGCACTGCGGCATTTCATGGACGATCTCCATTTGCCGATGCCGACGTTCCGGCTGTGGCCGCAGGAGCGCGACGACGTCGTCGCCTACATCGCCTCGCTCGACCGGGCGCCGCGTCCGTGAGCGGGCCGGACGACGCGCCGAGACCGCTCGCACCCGACCGGCCGCCGCCGTCCGCCCGCATCCCGCCCCGTCCGCCCTACCGGATCGAAGACGGCACCTATCTGATCGAGCTCAGCCTGCGCCGGCTTCCGCAGCTCTTCAATTCGCTCGACCCGTCACCGTTCCACGAGAAGGACCTCGACCCCGATGCCGACGCCTATCTCGTCGGCGCGGCGCGCGAACTCGGCCACAAGGCGCCGATCAAGCTGGTGATCCATCTGCCTGCCGATGAACTGACCTGGGCGGACAAGTCGCGCGTGGGCGAGGCGATCCACAACTACTTCGACTATCGCCGGCGCAGCGTGCAGCGCGACCTGCGCCTGTCGTTCCGGCGCGGCCGCATCAGCCTCGCCATCGGGCTCGTGTTCCTGATCGTGTGCATGACGCTGCGCGAGCTCGTGCTCACGCTGCCCACGGAAGCATTCTCGCGCGCCCTCGCCGAGGGCTTGGTGATCCTCGGCTGGGTCGCGATGTGGGGACCGCTGCAGATCTTCCTCTACGACTGGTGGCCGACCGCACAGACCGCGCACGTGCTCCAGCGTCTGGCCGAAGTCCCGATCGAACTGCGCCGACTCGACGAATGAGTCGGCGCGGGACCGGCGGAGCCGTCAGCGTGCCGCCTTGAGCGCCGTCACCGCGGCGACCCGGAAGGGCCGCGTCACGCCGTCATGCTCGGTGATCGAGATGTACTCCCCGGGCTTCACCGCATGGCGATCGAACTTGAAGATCGGTTCGTCGTCGTCGTCGCCCGGCGCGTAGGAAAACGCCCAGCGCCTGCCCTTGGTGTGGATGAGCAGCCCCTGCTCGTCGTCGGCGCCGGCCCAGAAGCGGCGCACCGTGCAGCGCGCCCTGTCCTTCTGCCAGGCTTCGGCGTCGAAGTGGCCGTCGGCATCGAGCGGTACGACGAACTCGTAACCGCAATTCGCATTGCCTTCGGGGAATTCCCGCGTGCGGGCCAGTTCCAGGCGAACTCGGCTCAACATGACCTGCTTCCTCTCCAATACGTGTCCGTTCCGCCGGGCCGCGATCAATGCGCCATCAGCACGGGAACGCCGGCATGGCGCAGCACATGGCTGGTTGCGCCGCCGAAGATGAGCTGCCGCGTGCGGCTGTGCGTATAGGCGCCCATGACGAGCATGCCCGCGCCGACCTCCGCCACTTCCTTGAGCAGAGCCGCGCCGACATCGTGCGATGTCGAATTGATCACGCGCGTCGTCGTCTTGATGCCGTGCCAGGCGAGGTAGTCGACCAGCTCCGACGGTTCACGCCCGGAATCGCCGCGCTCGCCGGCGGCGAAGATGTGGACGCGCTTGGCCCGCGACAGCAGCGGCAAGGCGCCGCCGACCGCGGCCGCAGCCTCAGCGCTGCCGTTCCATGCGACGAGCACGGTGCCGAGCAGGCCTTCGGGCGCGCGTGCCGGAACCAGCAGCACCGGC
The DNA here is from genome assembly GCA_016793045.1 of Alphaproteobacteria bacterium. Lineage (GTDB taxonomy): Bacteria > Pseudomonadota > Alphaproteobacteria > CACIAM-22H2 > CACIAM-22H2 > JAEUKZ01. Next base: position 37,414 of record JAEUKZ010000056.1, on the reverse strand, counting down.
CGGCCGCTTTCGAACAGCGCGCCTTCGCAGGCATAGAACGGCGTCGAGTCGCCGGTGCCGTTCTGCGCCCCGAGCACGATGAGATCGCTGACACGGCCCTGGCGCGCCACGCTGGGATCGAACTGGCCTTCGAGTTCCACCCACGAGGTGCTGGTTTCCGCACGCGCCGGCGGTGCCGCCACTTCGGCGAGGCCGCTGCCGCCGCGCCAGGAATCGTAGCGCGCGCGTGCGCGCACGGCGCGCTCCTTGACGTCGTTCTCCCACAGCGTCAGCAGCTCCGCGGTGACCATCGCGCCTTCCGGCGCGCCGGCAAAGACTGCCGCCGACGGCGGCACGCGCACGTGCAGCACGCGCAGATGCGCACCCATCTGCCGCCCGACGGCGAGCGCCGCCGCAAGGGCGTGTTCGTCTCCGGCCTCGCCGACGATCGGGGTCAAAATCACGCTGATGGTCATGTTCCTCACCTCTCCCGGAATCCTGCCGTACCCCACGCCATCACGACACCGGCTGGTCTTGCATGCCGGCTGTGCTATTTTCTCGCATCCGGCGTTCGCCGGCCCGTTGATCTGGGTCAAGCCGTGGCCCATCGCGGAACGCCAACTTAGCAGAAAAGTTCGCTGCGCGACGGAGTTGACCATGCCGCTGAAGGATCTCGTTGTATTCATCGACGCCAAGCCGGCCAGCGAACGCCGCGCCGAACTTGCTGCCCAGCTCGCGCGCGTTCATGACGCGCGGCTCACCGGTGTCCACGTCATGTCGCGCCCCGAGCTGCCCGGCTACATGCACGGCGCCACGCACGCCAAGCTGTTCCAGGCGCTCGAGGAGTCCGCGAACGAGCGTGCCGCCGCAGCGCAGAAGATCTTCGACGGCGTGGCCGCCCGCGAAGGCATCTCGGCCGAATGGCGGATCGCGCGCGTCGCGCAGATCCAGGACGGGGTCATGCAGGCGCGCTATGCCGACATCGCGATCATCGGCCAGATCGACCCCGACGATCACAGCCAGTTCGTGCCGGAGATCACGCCCGAGGACACGATCATGAACGCGGGGCGACCCGTGCTGGTCGTGCCCCATTCCGGGCGCTTCGCGACGGCGGGCGAGCGCGTGATCGTCGCCTGGAATGCCAGCCGCGAGGCGGCTCGCGCGGTCAACGACGCGCTGCCGCTGCTCACGAAGGCGAAGACCGTGACTGTGCTGTCGGTCAATCCGGTGACCGCGGCGACGCAGCACGGCGACGTGCCGGGCGCCGACATCGCCGCGCATCTCGCACGCCACGGCGTGAGCGTGACGGTCGAAAAGACGCATACCAAGGATCTCGACCCCGCGGACGTGCTGCTCAACCGCATCACCGATCTCGGCGCCGATCTGCTGGTCACCGGCGGCTACGGCCGCTCGCGCACGCGCGAGCTCATCCTCGGCGGCGTCACACGCGACCTGCTGCGCCGCATGACCGTGCCGGTCCTGATGTCGCACTAGCCGGCGGCGGGGGCGCCCGGAACCAGCACCGCCGCGCCGTCGATCCGGCCCGCGCGCAGAGCCGCGAGCGCGTCGTTGGCACGATCGAGCGCATATTCGGTCGTCGTCGTGCGGATCGGGATACGCGGCGCGAGCTCGAGGAATTCCTCCCCGTCGGCGCGGGTCAGATTGGCGACCGAGCACAGCCGGCGCTCCCCCCACAGCAACTCGTAGGGGAAGCTGGGAATCGCGCTCATGTGGATGCCGGCGCAGACCACCGTGCCGCCCTTGCGCACCGCGGCGAGCGCCGCGGGCACGAGCGTCCCCACCGGCGCGAAGATCAGGGCCGCGTCGAGCGGTTCCGGCGGCAGCAGCGTCGAATCGCCGGTCCAGGCGGCGCCCAGCGAGCGCGCGAAGTTCTGACTCGCCGCGTCCCCCGGCCGGGTGAAGGCGAAGACCGTACGCCCCTGGTGGCGAGCCACCTGGGCGACGATATGCGCCGCCGCGCCGAAGCCGTAGAGTCCGAGGCGCCGTGCGTCGCCGGCGAAGCGCAGCGCGCGATAGCCGATCAGTCCGGCGCACAGCAACGGCGCCGAAGCCGCGTCGCCGAGGCCGGGCGGCATCGCGAAGCAATAGCGCGCGTCCGCCACCGCATACTCGGCGTAGCCGCCGTCGAGCGTGTAGCCGGTGAAGCGGGCGCGTTCGCAGAGATTCTCGGCGCCGGCCCGGCAGTAGCGGCATGTGCCGCAGGTCCAGCCGAGCCATGGCACCCCGACGCGCTCGCCCGGCGCGAAGCGCTCGACGCCCGCCCCGCAAGCGACGACGCGGCCGACGATCTCGTGGCCGGGGATCAGCGCCGGCTTCGGCGCCGCCAGGTCGCCGTCGACGACGTGGAGGTCGGTCCGGCAGACGCCGCAGGCAAGGACCCGGATCAGCACCGTCCCCGGGCCGGGGGTTGGATCGGGCAGGCTGGCCGGGCGCAGTGCCGCACCCGCCCCGTCGAAGACCATCGCGCGCATGTTCGCCCCATCGCGAGTCCGTGTTGCCTTCAGATCGACCGAGCCATGCAGCGTCGGGTTGACCTGGATCAACGCCGGCGCGGCCCCGGCCGACAATGGTACACCCCTGAGCAGAACGGGCGCGCGCATGGCCGCCGCCCCAACGGAGGTTGAGCATGACAGCGCAAGGCACGATGGCGGAACGGCAGCTGACCTGGGTCGTGGTGGCGGACGGACAGCGGGCCCGCGTCCTGACCTACAGCGCACACGACACGGTGCTGCGGCCGCACAACGAATGGCTCGCCCCCGGCGCCCACGCATCGCCCGCCGACGTCCACCCCGAGCATGTCGGCCATGGCCACGCCGCCGCGGCGCATGCGCGCCATGCCAAGGATCCGCAGTCGTCGCCGCAGAACCGCGCGAAGATCGACTTCGCGCGCGAGGTCGCTCACAAGATCGAAGCGGCGTGCCGGAGCAAGGAGTTCGACGCGCTGATCCTGGTGGCGCCCGGCCACGTGCTCGGCGAGATCCGCCGCGATTTCACGCGCGCGGTGCAGGACAAGATCACCTGCGAGCTCGCGAAGGACCTGACCAAGACGCCGACCAACGAGCTGCCCGCGCTGCTCGCCCGCGAAGTCGCCTTCCCGCCGACCAATGCGCCGCGCCGCATCGTCAACGCGCCCGGCGCGTAGCGCGTAGCGCCGCGGTCGCGGTCGCGGTCACGACAGGGTCTTGGTGACCCGCACCAGGGTCAGTTCGTCCGGGTGCGGGTCGACCCTGAACCCGAGTTCGCGGCACATCCGCAGCATTGCGTCGTTTTCCTTGAGCACGTCCCCGTAGACCGCGCCGATCCCGCGTTCCTGTGCCAGCGCCACGATGCGCGAGAGCAGCAGATAGCCGAGGCCGCGCCCCTTCCAGTCGGAGCGGACGAGGATGGCGTACTCGGCGCTGCGGCGGTCCGGATCGGCCGCGATCCGCGCGACGCCGAGCAGCAGCCCGTCGCCGTTCCCCTGTTCCGCCACGAGCGCCATTTCACGCTCGTAGTCGATCTGCGAAAGCCGCGCCGCCATGCTCTGCGGCAGGCCCTTGAGCGGCGCGAAGAAGCGCATGCGGACATCCTCGGGATCGGTGCGGCTGACCAGGGTCTGCAGCTTCGGCGCATCCTCGGGCCGGATCGGACGCAGCTTCACCGTCTCACCCGCCGGCAGCGTCGCCGTGTCCTCGTATTCGCGCGGATAGGGACGGATCGCGAAGCGCTCGGCGCCGCGCTGCGGCGCCGCCTTCACCCGGATGCGCGCATCGAGCGCGATCGCGCCCCGAGGGTGCGCGAGCAGCGGGTTGATGTCGAGCTCCTTGACCTCCGGGTGGTCGGCGGCAAGCTGCGAGACGCGGACAAGGATCTGCGCCACGTCCTCGACCGCCGCGGGCGGCTGGTTGCGGTAGCCCTGCAGCAGGCGCCAGACGCGCGTGCGCTCCATCATCGCGCCGGCGAGCGCGAGGTTGAGCGGCGGCAGCTCGAGCGACTTGTCGGCGAGCAGTTCGACCGCGATGCCGCCCTGGCCGAACAGCACCACCGGCCCGAAGATCACATCGTCGACCAGCCCGACGATCAGCTCGATCGCGCCCGGCCACGCCACCATCTCCTGCACCAGGAAGCCGTCGAGCCGGGCCTTCGGATGGGTCGCGCGCACGCGCTCGATCATGTCCTCCGCGGTCTGCACGACGCGCTCGGAATTGCGCAGGTTGAGCGCCACGCCGCCGACATCGGACTTGTGCGTGATATCGGGGGAGCGGATCTTGAGCGCCACGGGCGCGGCGATTTCCGCCGCGAAGCGGCCGGCCTCGGCGGAATTGCGCGCGATGCGCGTCTGCGGCGCCGCGATGCCGTAGGCCGAGAGCACGGCGTTGACTTCCTCCGGCGCCAGCCATTCGCGCCCGTCTGCGAGCGATGCGGCGATGGCTTCGTTCGCCCGGGCGACGTCGGGCGCGAAGTCCTGCAGTGCCGACGGCGGCGTCTCCATCAGGAGTTCCTGATTGCGGCGATAGCGCACCATGTGCATGAAGGCGCGTACCGCGCGCTCCGGCGTCTCGTAGTGGGCAAGCTGCGCCGCCGCGAGCTTGTCGCGCGCCGGGCGCGCCGCCGCATCGCCGAGCCATGACGTGAGGATGTTGAGCTTGCCGCCCAGCGGTCCCTTGGCGACGGCGATGACCGAGTCCGCCGCCTCGGACGGCGAGGTGATCGCGGTCGGGCAGTTGGCGATCAGCACCGCATCGGAGTTGGGGTCGCTCAACATCGCTTCCAGCGCCCGCGCATAGCGCGTTCCGTCGGCGTCGCCGATGATGTCGACCGGGTTGCCGTGACTCCACGTCGCGGGAAGAACGGCATCGAGACGCTCGATTGTCGCCGGTGCAAGCTCCGCCAGATGCCCGCCTTCGGCGATCAGCGCGTCGGTCGCCATCACGCCCGGACCGCCGCCATTGGTGAGGATGGCGAGCCGGTCGCCGCGCTGCTGGCGCATTGCCGATAGCGTCGCGCACGCGTCGAACAGCTCCTCCATGTCGCCCACGCGCAGCATGCCCGCGCGGCGGAAGGCGGCGTCATAGACCGCATCGGACCCGGCAAGCGCGCCGGTATGCGAGGTCGCGGCCTTCGCGCCCTCGGCGTGGCGGCCGGCCTTGACGACGAGAACCGGCTTGAGCCGCGCCGCCGCTCGCGCCGCCGACATGAACTTGCGCGCGTTCGTTACGGCCTCGACATAGAGGAGGATCGCCTGCGTCGTCGGATCGGTCGCGAGCACGTCGAGCAGGTCGCCGAAGTCGACGTCGGCCATGTCGCCGATCGAGATCATGGTCGAAAAGCCGATGCCGCGCGGCGCCGCCCAATCGAGCACCGCGACCGCCATTGCGCCCGACTGGGTCACGAAGGCGATGCGCCCGTGCTTCGGCTCGACATTGCCGAAGGTCGCGTTGACGCCCGCGCCGGGCATCGCGACGCCGAGGCAGTTCGGCCCGACGATGCGCAGCAGATAGGGCTTCGCGGCGTCGAGCATCGCCTGGCGCCGCGCATGCCCTGTCGCACTGCCGCCTTCGCCGAAGCCGGCCGTCACCACCACCGCGGCCCGCGTACCGGCACGGCCAAGCTCGGCGATCACGGCTGCGACGGTGTCGGGCGGCGTCGCGACGACCGCGAGATCCGGCACCATCGGCAGGCTTGCGACGTCGCGATAGGCGAGCACGCCTTCGATCGCCGTCTCCCGCGGGTTGACCGGCATGATCGGTCCGGCGAAGCCGCCGCGCAGCAGGTTGCGGGCAAGCACCGCGCCGACCGAATGCGGCTTGTTCGACGCGCCCACCAGGGCGATCGACCGGGGCTTGAAGAGGAATTCGAGATTGCGAATCGACATCGTGCTGGCTCCGCCGAGATCCGGCCGCCGCCGGCGCGCAAGCGCCGGCGTGGGGCGGCAAAAGCTACTCTAGCGGCGTTACCGACCGGTTGCAGCCCGCGTTCGCCCGCGCACCGCGTTCAGGTTCCGATCGACTGGACCGACGGGGTGCGGGTGAGATTGTCGTTGACGCTGCGCACGCCAGGGACGGCGCGTACGAGGACGTTGAGCGCGCGGCGCTGGTCCTCGCTGTCGATACGGCCCCACAGCTCGACCGTGCCGTCATGGACGGTCACGTTCATGAACACCGTATCGGCCCACGGCTCCGCGCGCAGGCGTTCGACGATCATGTGCTGGATCTCGAGGTCGGCGGGCTGCCCGGCCGCAGCCGGCGGGGTGCTCGATGCCGCGAGCAGCCGCACGATGTCGGCCCGGCTGACGATGCCGACGAGGCGGCCGGCACGCGTCACCGGCACGCGCTTGATGCCGCGCCGCTCGAACAGATCGGCGATGCGCGCGACTTCGGTATCCTCGCTGACCGCCATCACCGCGCGCGTCATCACGTCGCCGACCAGCGCGCCGTGGGACTTCACATACTCCTGCGCCAGCGCGCGATCATCGCCGAACAGCGAGCGGAACCACGAGCGGCGGCGCTCGGTGCCGATGTCGGTGCGGCGCAGCAGATCGCCCTCGCTCACGATGCCGAGCAGCGTGCCGTCGGCCCCCAGCACCGGCGCGCCGGAGATCCGTCGCGCGGTAAGCTGACCCGCAGCCGCGACCACCGTCATGTCTGGCGTGAAGGTGACCACGTCGGTGGTCATGATGTCTTTGGCGCGCATTTCGGACTCTCCCGGCCACCGTGGCCGCAGGTTCAATGTCCCCACCCCTCCCGTCCCTTGCTTTGATGTGAATCAACCCGTGACCACGGCGCTCAGCCGCCGAAGAGGCGCGCGATGTGGCGCTGCGCGGCGTCGGCGAGCAGGTCGCGTTCCATGCGCAGCGGATCGTCGAAGAACGCCGCCCCGGCCGGCCGATCGGTGAGGATCGTGCCCAGCAGCGCCAATGCCGGATCGACCGCGAAGACACTTTCGGCGTAGATGAGCCGGCGCTCGACCGCATCGGCGCCCAGCAGGCGCTCGAAGTAGGCGTATTGCAGGTTGCCGCGGCGCGCCTGGCGCACGCCGAGCACGACGACGTTGAGCCGCGCCCACTGCTCCGCTCCCAGCGAGGCGCGCCAGCGCTGCATCACGGCGTGCAGCCCGTCGAGTTGGGCCGCGGCGGCGTCATCCACATTGGCCATGACCGCGGGCACCAGCGGACGCAGCCAGGCCAGCAGCTCCGCCGGCGACGGCCGGCCGTTCGCCAGCGCGCGCGCGATCATCGCCTGCGCGCCGGCGATCAGCGCGCGCTGGCGTTCCGCCTGCGCCGGGGTGAAGCCGAAGCCGTCCAGCCCGGCCGCGACCGCGCGCGACCGCACGGCGAGCTCTTCGAGGCGGGCGCGGCTGGCCGGCGACAGCGGGCCCGCCCCGAGCGCCGGATCGACCAGGAGCTGCACGGCGAAGACAAGATGCGCGACCGCCTTGAGGTCGTGATAGAGGCGCGGCGTGAACCCTTCCTCGCGGCGCGTGGCGCCGTCGATCAGCACCAGCGATTCGAAGGCGCAGACGATCACCGGCGCGGTCTGCGCAAGAACGCCCGCTCGCGTGTCGGCGTAGGCGCGGCGAAAGCTGTCGTTGAGTTCGCTCAGCGCGTCCGCGCGCGCCGGCACGGCGGGAACGAGGGCGACCCACAGGAGCGTGGCGGCACAGATGAGGCGGCAAATCGGGCGCATGGACCCTCCCAGGCTGACGGACCATTGTGGCCCGGCGCGAACTCTAGGCGCTTTGGGGTTTCGCACCAAGCCGGCCCGGCGTCCCATCAGGGCCGGGCGATTGCGACTTGTCGGCCGCTGTCAAGCGACGCAAGATCGCCTTCGTGCGGGGCTCGCTCACCTTGTCGCGCCGGCAGGCGCTGGCCGCCGCGCTGCTCGCCCTTGCGCCGCGCGCTGCCGCAGCGCAGCAAGGCGACGAGCGGCGGGCGGCATTGGAGTCGTACGCCCTCGTCGCGGAGGACGGCGACCTGGTCTGGTACGAGAGCAGCCGCCGCGACCAGCTCGACGCCATCGCCCTCGCCTTTGCCCAGCTTTTTCCGCGCCTGCGCGTGCGCGGTGAATCGATCGCCGGCGGCGTCGGCATCGTCGGCCGGGTGCGCCAGGAGCATCAGGTCGGCGGGCGGATGGTCGACGTCGTCACGCTCGGCGGCGGCGGCGTCGCGCAGCTCGCCGCGCGCGGGCTGTTGCGCGACATCGAATGGGGCCGCCTGCCGATCGACCCGATGATGGTCGTCGGCCGCCATGCGGTGATGACGGCGGCGTCGGTCTATTGCCTGATCTGCAATACCGACCAGATCGGCGAGGCCGACACGCCGCGAAGCTGGGATGCGCTGCTCGAGCCGCGCTGGCGCGGGCGCATCGGCACCTGGGTGCGCGCCGCCGCTTTCGCGGAGCTTGCCTCGGTATGGGGAGCCGAGCGCACCTTGCATTTCTATCGCCGCTTTCTCGACCAGAACCCGATGCTGTTCCGCAGCACCGCGCCGCTCGCCCAGCAGGTTGCCGCCGGCGAATGCGCACTCGGGCTCGGCATCCATCACACGGCGCTGGCGGCGCAACGGCGCGGCGCGCCGATCCGCATCGTCATCCTCGACCCGACGCCGATCAGCGCGATCTATTCCGCGGTCGTCGCCGATACGCGCAGGCCGCACGCCGCCGCCCTGTTCGCCGCCTGGCTGGCGACGCCCGAAGGCGCGCTCGTCTACGAACGCGCGACCGACCGCGGCAACCCGATGATCGCGGAAACCCAGGCGGCGCGGCTGCTGCGCCACCACCAGCTCGCCGAATGGCCGATGGACCGCAAGGCCGACTACGCGCGGCTGTTCGAGCTCTACAACTCGATGGTCAACGACGCGGACGCGCGCTGAGCGCTCCGTCGAGATCGACCGCGCCGATGCCAAGGCCGGGCAGCGTCGGCACGATCATGCGGCCATCGGTCAAGACGGGCGCTGCCGCAACGTCGCGCGCGAGGAAGCGGCCCATCGCGAGGCCGCAATCCGGCAGCGGCGCGGGCAGCAGGCTCGCGACATGCAGCGCCGCCGTCGTGCCGACCGCAGTCTCGAGGCTGACCGTCACCGTCACGCGCACGCCGCGCGCGCGGCACAGATCGATGATCGCCTTGGCCCGGTCGGGCCCGCCGGCGCGCTGCGGCTTGAGGATGATGACGTCGGCGGCGCCGGCATCGAGCAGCGCCGCGATCGCCGGCAGGTCGGTCGCCGATTCGTCGAGCGCCACCTTGACCGGGCTTTGCGCGCGGTAGGCAGCCTGCGCGGCCGGGCCGTGATCGCTCGGCAGCGGCTGTTCGACATACTCGATGTCGAAGGACGCGAGATCGGCGAGATGGGCGAGCGACCATTCCGGCGCCCAGGATTCGTTCGCGTCGAGCCGCAGCCGCGCCGCCGGCGCCGCCTCACGCACCGCGGCAACGCGCGCTCGATCCCCCGCCCGATCGGAGGTGCACTTGATCTTGAGCGTGCGATGGCCCTGCGCGACGAGCGACGCGGCACGCGCAGCGGCATCGTCGGGCAATGCGTCCGTCACCAGGCCGTTGGCCGGAACGGTCGCCGCGGCTGCCCCGTCCGGGCCGGCTAGGAACCGGCCAAGGGGCATGCCGACGGCCGCGGCCCGGGCGGCAAGCCATGCCGTCGCGATCGCGCAGCGCAGGCGCGGATCTGGATCGCGCGCGTCGAGGGCGGCGAGGAAGCCCGGATCACCGTCGTCGAGACCTTCGAGCAGGCGCCGCGCCGCCGCCACGAGCGCGTGCGGATCGAGCGTCAGGTGGATCGGCGGCGCCGATTCGCCCCAGCCGACCGCGCCGTCGCGCTCGCAACGCGCGAGGAACCCGACGCGCTCGTGCTGCTCGCCCTTCGCCCAGCGATAGGGCATCGCCAGCGGCAGCGAATAGGGATGGAGGGCGATCACGAATCCGCGTCGCCGGCGACGACGACGCAACGTTCCGGCGGCAGATGCAGGGTCACGCGATCGCCTTCGGCCTTGAGGCTGCGCGACGTCGCCTGGACGCGCAGTGCCGCCGCGCCGACCTGCACGACGTATTCGACGAGCCTGCCGGAGAACAGCACGCGCTGGACGACGCCGCCCAGCATGTTGCGGCCGAAGGCCGCCTCGCCGTCGCGGAACTCGATGTGCTCGGGGCGGACGAGCAGCGCGAGCGTGCCGTCGAGCCCCGGCGGAAAGACCGTGCTGTGCAAGGGTCCGAGCGGCGTGTCGAGCGCCAGCCGGTCCGCGCCGCGCTCGACCACCGTGCAAGGCAGCAGATCGGCCTGGCCGACGAAGCGCGCGGTGAAGGTGGTGCGCGGGCGCAGGTAGAGCGCCTGCGGCGTGTCGAGCTCGACGATCGCGCCGTCCTTCATCACCGCGATGCGGTCCGAAAGGCTCAGCGCCTCGTCCTGGTCGTGGGTCACGTAGATCGCGGTCGTGCCGATGCGCCGCTGCAGGTCGCGCAATTCGACGCGCATCTGCTCGCGCAGCTTGGCATCGAGATTCGACAGCGGCTCGTCGAGCAGCAGCACCTTCGCCTGCTTGACGATGGCCCGCGCCAGCGCCACGCGCTGCTGCTGGCCGCCCGACAGCATGGGCGCCGGCCGGTCGGCGAAAGCCGTCAGGCCGACGATCGACAGCGCCGATTCGATGCGGCGCTTCGCCTCCGCCCCGTTGACGCCCATCGCCTCGAGCGGAAAGGCGACGTTCTCGCGCACCGTCATGTGCGGCCAGATCGCGTAGGACTGGAACACCATGGCGATGTCGCGCTTCGCCACCGGCACGACCGTGCCCTTCGCGGACGAGAAGACGCTGACGCCGTCGATTGCGATCTCGCCGCTGTCGGGCGTCTCCAGCCCGGCGACGCTGCGCAGAGTCGTCGTCTTGCCGCAGCCGCTCGGCCCCAGCAGGGTGAAGAATTCGCCCTGCGCCACGTCGAAGCTCACCGCGCGCACCGCGAAGGCATCGGCGCGGCGCGTGTCGTAGCGCTTGACCAGACCGCTGACCGTCAACATCAGGAACTCCGCTCCAAGCGACTGCGCGCGACCGCCTGCCAAAGCGACAGGAAGATCACCAGCGCCACCACCAGCCAGACCCCGACCGCGGCCGCGCGATTGGGCTCGCCGCCCGACCAATAGTCCCACAACAGCGTCGGCACGACGACGTTGCCGCGGCCCTGCAGCATCAGCGCGGTCGACAGCTCGCGCAGCGCATGCGCGACCACCCAGATCCAGATCGCAACCACCGCGGGCCAGATCAGCGGCAGGGTGATCCGCCGCAGCACCCTGACGGTCGAGGCGCCCGATGCGGCTCCGGCTTCCTCCAGCTCGGGATGGAGCTGCACCATCACGCCGTTGGCCAGCCGCGTGCCGAAGGAAACGTAGTGCGTGACATAGGCGATGGCGATGATCCAGATCGTGCCGTAGACCGCGAAGCCGAGGTCGAGCGTGAGATAGACGTAGACCAGCGCCACGCCGAGCATCACTCCCGGCATCGCGACCGGCGCGAAGGCGAGGCCGTCGAGCAGCCGTGCCCCGGGAATCTTCGCGCGCACGACGAGCCAGGCGAGCACCACGGAGATCAGCGCCACCGCTGTCGCGGCGACGAGCGCCACCGTCAGCGAGTTGCCGGCCGCCTCGAGGACGCGGCGGTTGGCGAAGAAGTCGATGTGGTTGTCGAGCGTGACGAGATCGAGCGCCGCCCAGGTGACGCGCGTCTGATAGGGCATCAGGCTGGTCCAGAAGAGGATCGCCAGCGGCGCCACGACGGCGAGCAGGAAATAGGCCGACACGCCGGCGAACGCGACCCAGCGCCACCCTCCGAGCCGCATCAGGCGCGGCCGGAACCCCTTGCCGGTGATGGTGCGATAGCGCTGCGCCTGCCGCGTCAGCCGATGATAGGCCCAGCCGAGCACGAACAGGATGCAGAGGAAGAACGCGGCGAGCGCCGAGACCTGGCCGTAGAGCGGCACGCCGGTCGGGCTGTCGACCGCGAGGTAGTAGATCTGCGTCGACAGCACGAAGATGCGCGCCGGCATGCCGAGCGTGCCGGGGATGTCGAACACGACGAGGCAGACGATCAGCAGGAAGGCGCCCGCCGCCAGGATCGACGGCCACAGCATGGGGAGCAGGATGCGGCGCAGCAGCATGCCGATGCCGGCGCCCGACGTGATCGCCGCCTCCTCCAGGCTCGGGTCCATGTTGCGGAAGGCCGGCGACAGGAACAGGAACGTCGTCGGCACCAGCGACAGCCCCTCGACGAAGATCATGCCGCCGAGGCTGAAGACGTTGAACGGCGACTGGGCAAGGCCGAAGACGTCGCGAATCAGCAGGTTGAAGAAGCCGGTGCGGGGACTCAGCAGCATCGCCCAGCCGATCGCGAGCAGGATCGGCGGCGTCGCCATCGGCAGGATGACGAGGGCGCGGATCGTGCCGCGCAGCGGCAGGTCGGTGCGCTCGATCAGCCACGCCAGCGCGATGCCGAGCGCAAGCGCCAGCGCGGTCGAGCCGATCGCGAAAGCGATCGTGGTGCCGACGAGGCGCGGGAACCCGGCCGCGCCATACACCGTCGCGTAGTTCGCGAAGGTCCAGCCCGGGTCGAGCGGAAACCCGCCCGGGCGCAGCGAGCTCACCAGCATCAGCAGCAGCGGCACCAGCACGAGATAGGCCAGCACCGCGCCGGCGCCGATCGCCGGCAGCCAGCGTGCCCACGCGATCGGCCGCTTCACCTCGCCCGGCGCCGCCGATTGCGCCGGCAAGGCCTCGATCGTCCGCACGGGTCGCCCGTGCGCCTTGCGTCCGCGCTCAATCGACCTCGCGGCCGCCGCCGTTCTGCAGCATGTTGTTGAAGCGCGTCAGGATGGGCAGCATGCGCTCGGTCTGGTCCGGCGTGAACTCGGCCACCGTGCGCCCGGCGAGCAGCCGCGCCGTCTCGGTGCCCTCGATCAGGTAGTTGCCGCGCCCGGTCGCCTGCTCATAGGCCTGCGCCCCGCCCGGCGTCGCCAGCCACAGCGCCAGCAGCAGGCCGCCGTCCTTGTTGCGCCCCGCCGTCGGCAGGAAGCTGAACAGCGAGGAGATCGCCGCCGGATCGGGCACGGTGACGCGGATCGGCGCGCCGCGGCGGATCGGCGGCTGGGCCGTATGATAGATGCCGAGCGCCACCGCGACCTCGCCCGCCGCGAGCTGCTGGGCGAGCGGGAAGGTGCTCTTGAACAGGAACGGCCGCTGGGCGTTGAGCTGCTCGATATAGCGCGCGACGCGATCCTCGCCCCACACGGCGGCGAGCGACGTCAGGCCCTCGGAACGGATCCAGGTGCCGAACTTCTCGCGCCAGCGCGGATTGGCGAGGTCTTCCCAGGTCCGCGGCGCATCGGCATCCGACACCATGCGGCTGTTCGACAGGATGACGTAGGTCGACGCCGTCGTGAGCAGAGTGAACGGCGTCGGCGCGAGCCGCGCATCGGCGCCGCGCGCCGCCCAGTCGACGCGCTCGACCATGTTGCGGCCGACGAGCTGCCAGATCACCGAGGCGCTGTTGGTGCCGACGTCGCAGGTGCGCGTATTGCCCTGCACCTCCTGGATGACCCGGCCGGCCATCGCGTTGCCGCCGGTGTCGCGCACATGCTCGAGCCGCACGGCGGGAAAGCGCTGCGTGAACGCGGCTATGACGCGGTCGATCTGGTCGCGCGGCGAGCTTTCGTACCACAGGATCGAGCCCGCCCGGGCCGCCGACGCCGCGAGCTGGTTGAGCGTGTCGTCGGTGACCGCGGCGCGCGCCGGCTGCGCGACACCCGCGAGCGCGGCACCGGCCGCCACCGCCAGGAATCCGCGACGATCGAGGTTCATCCGGGTCATGGTCTTCCTCCCAAGTCTTCGTTCGTCAGTTCGGCCAGCTTTCGAGCAGATCCACCGGATCGCCGTAACGCTTCGCCAACTCGACCACCGAGGGCGCGCGCAGCGCCCGCAGGAATCCCTTGTCGATCAGCGTCGCATTGCCCGCCGTCACGGTGGAATCGAAGGTGATCAGGTCCATGTGCACCGGCGGCTCCTCCCATTCCGGCATCACCTTGCGGATGTAGTCGCAAGGCTTGGCGAGATCGATGCCGAAATGGAGCGCCCCCGGCGAGTTCGAGCCGGCGGGATAGACGGTGCGGCGCGGCGCCTTCGGGTTGAAGCCGCAGCCGAGTTCGATCAGCTTGCCGCCGACCAGCATGTCGCGCAGGATCTCCGCCTCCTCGCCCGAGCCGTCGACGCGGGTGATCTGGTCCTTCTCGAAGACGACGCCGATGCGGCTCTCGAACGGGCGCGGGAAGCCCACCGCCCAGTACGGATAGACGGTGCCATGCATCGGCACCATCACCTGATCGTCGTCGTTGACGCTGGTGCGGTCGTAGAGATTGGGCCCGTGCGTCGGCAGGAAATGGACGTAGGAGCCGGGCTCCTCCGGGGTCATCTTGCCGCGCCAGCGGTTCGACTTGAGCATCGTCTGGCGCATGTCGGCGGTGAACGGGATGGTGAAGTCGGTGCCGCGCGAATCCGAGAAGCGCAGGTCGAACGCGCTGCCTTCGGGATAGAGCGAAGCGGTCTGGCGGATGATCTCTCCCACGATGTCGATCGGGAAGCGCGCCTGCGGCGTGTCGAGCAGCTTGATGTCACGGAAATACGTGATCTTGACCCAGCGCTGACCCTTCTTGCGCAGCGCGATGCAGAACGGATCGATGATCGAGCAGAACCAGGTCGAGACGACGAAGGTGGCCTTTTCGAGGATCGGCCGCACCTCGTCCGGGATCGCGGTGTGCTGGGTGGTGTCGCTCATGATCACCCACGGCTTGACGCCGCGCGCGCGCGCCACGCCGCAGATCGCCGCGATGACCTGCGGATCGAGCTTGCGATCGCACAGGAACACCATCTTGTCGTCGTTGCGCACGCAGAAGGTGCGGAAGAAGTTCTCCAGCCCTTCGAAATGCTGGCCGGTGAGCACCGTCGGCAGCGTCGAATCCTGCGGCATCGCCGTGCCGACGAAAGCGTCCTGCTGTTGCGCCATGTCGCGTCTCCCCTCCTCGAATGCTATTCGGCGGCCTGCTTCAGCTTGATGAGGCCGGCGCGGGCCAGCACGCCGTCGAGCCGCGCTTCAAGCTCGGCCGTCGCCGGCAGCATCGGCAGCCGGTGCTCGTTGTTGGGCAGGATGCCGAGGCGGCGCATCATGTACTTCATCGGGATGGGGTTGGTGTCGAAGAACACCGCGCGGTTGAGCTCGTCGAGCTCGAAATGGATCGCCCGCGCGCCGGCCAGATCGTTCGCCCACACGCGCTCGCAGAGTTCCGCGACGCGCCTGGGCAGCAGATTGCCGACCGCGTTCATCAGCCCGCACGCGCCGACCGCCATCATCGGGAAGCTCAGTTCCTCGAGGCCGACGAAAATGCGGAACTCCATCCCCATGCGCTTGAGCAGCTGCGTCGCGAAGTCGAGATCGACCACGGCATGCTTGATGCCGACGAGATTGGGCGCACGCTCGGCGATCGCCGCGACGGTGTCGACGGTGACGTTGACCGCGGCGCGGCCGGGGATGTGGTAGATCATCAGCGGCAGGGCGGTGCGCCTGCCGATGTCGACGTAGTATTCGACCAGCCCGCGCTGCGGCGGCCGCAGAAAGTAAGGCGTCACCACCAGCATCGCGTCGACGCCCGCCTTCTCGGCGCCCGCCACCATCTCCACCGTGTCGGCGTGACTCTGCCCGCCCGGTGCGGCGACCACCGGCACGCGGCCCTTGGCCACCTTCACCGCGACCTCGAACAGCTTGATGCGCTCGGCGGTCGTCAGCGTGCTCGGCTCCGCGGTCGTGCCGGTGATCAGCACGCCGTGCGAGCCCTCGGCGATCTGCCGCTCGACCAGCCGTTCGAAGGTCGGAATGTCGACCGCGCCGTCCTTGAACGGCGTCACCAGCGGCGGGATCGAGCCGCGCAGTTCGTCCGGCCTCAGCGCGATCATTCCGCCGCCCCGAGCTTGCCGCGATTGGTGCCGAAGCCGACCTCGGCGCCGAGCACCGCCGCCGGCAGCTTCAGGTCTTCCTGCCACAGCAGCGATTCCATCGCGATGTTGAGCGGCTGATCCTGCACCGTGAGCTCATAGACATGGTCGTCGTACGAAGCGTGGTTGTGGACGCCCCAACCGGGCGCCGACAGCATCAGATCGCCGGCACGCCACTCGTAGACCTTCTTTTCCACCGTACTGCGGCCCGAACCGTGGAAGTAGTAGTTGATCGCCGCAGAAGTGTGGCGGTGCGGGCGGTCGACGATCTTCGGGGGGCGGATCGTCATCGTCGCGAAGAAGTTCGGCGTCGTGCCGTTGGTGCGGCCGGTCATCGGGTTGTAGAGCAGGTAGAGCCGGCGCCCGATATAGTCCTTGCCCAGCGCCTCGAGCTTGTCGAGATGGCTCTTCACCTGCTGCCACGGCCAGTGCAGCGCCTTCGATTCGACCGCCGGCGGATTGATCAGCCGTTCGTAGGGCATCATCCAGGCGCCGTCCTCCGTCAGCTGGAAGGTGCCGTAGGGGCTCTTGCGGCGCGGATCGTCGCGGTGCGCCACGTCCTCCTCCACCGCCTCGACGAGCTTCGGGTTCTCCTCGACGACATGGACGTTCATCTTCTCGAGCAGTGCCGCGTTCGAGTAGGTGAGGCGGACCTGCAGGTCCTTGCCGTCGTTGACGTGCCAGTAGGGTGCGAACGACGGCGTGTTCCAGACGTCGTACTGGCCGAAATCGAAGCGCTTGCCGGCGACGACGCTGTGGCCGCCGCCGCGGATGCAGAAATTGACCTGCGTCGAGTTGTGGCGGATCGGCTCGGAGCGCTCGCCGGGCTTGAGCACGCTGAGCGTGACGCGGATGCCGGGCGCGAAGCCGAGGCCCGGCGCGGTCGCGCGCGGATGGACGAACATCGTCTCGCGCCGCCCATTGGCCGGCCGCGGCAGGTCGGCGAGGCGCCCGGCCTCGGCCGCGATCTGTTCGCGTGTGACCGTGACCGGCTCCCACAGGTCGAGCGGCGCGGCGGCGGCACCGGTGACGTCGATCATCTTCACGTTCGTCATGTCGTTTCCTCCGATCGGGAAAGCGTCGCTTCTATTCGTGCAGCCGCGGCGGGATGCGCTGCGGATGCGGCATGGCGCGGCCTGCGCCCGCCTTGCGCGCGCGCGCGAGGATCTCGATGCCGAGGGCGAGGTCGGAAATGCCCATCCCCATCGGCTTGAAGATCGTCAGGTCGCAGTTCGCGGGGCGTGCATCGCCCTTGCCGACGAGATCGCATATCCGGCGCACCCCGGCCCATTCGTCGCCGAGCGCCTCGCCGTACCAATCCATGAACTCCGAGCTCTGGCGGCGCGCGGTCTCCAGCGAGTCGACCGCGACCAGGTCGGCGCGCGGGAACAGGTCCTCGTCGAACTCGCGCCGCTCCGCGGTGATCGCGCCGGCGGCGTTGACATGCGCGCCGCGCGCAAGCATCGCAGCATTGACCACGGGATGGCGCGCCCGCGTGATCAGGGTGACGATCGGCGCATCCTTGACCGCGGCGGCGCAGCTTTCCGCCGTCACGACCTCGATGCCGGGATGGCTGGCGCGGACCTTCTCGGCGAAGGCCATGCGATGCTCGGGCGTCGGCCCCCAGACGCGAATGCGGCGGATCGGCCGCACCGCAACGACCGCGGCGACCTGCGTCGTCGCCTGCTTGCCGGTGCCGACGACCGCGAGTTCGTCGGCTTCCGGGGCCGACATCCAGCGCGTGCCGACGCCGGACATCGCGCCGGTGCGCATCTGGCCGAGTGCGAAGGCCTCGACGATCGCCAGCAGGCGGCCGTTGCCGGCATCCCACAGGATGAGCAGCGGCGTCGAGCCGTGCTCGGTATGGCCCCAGGTCTTGGTGCCGAAGATGCCCGCGCCGTCGTAGACCGCGCCGATCGCGTGCATGTTGGAGCCCTTGCCCCAATGCTGCGCGGTCTTCTCCAGGTTCTTGGCGCGGCCCGCGGCTTCCTCGGCGAGGCCGCGCTCGAGCGCGGGAATCGCCTCGCCCAGATGCATCAGGCGGACAACGTCGGCCTCGTCGATCCAGATCGGTTCGGCGGTCATCGCGGCTCCTCCACGAAGACCGACTTGACCGGCGGCGCGAGCGCCAGCGCGTTGACGATGAAGGCGTGGGTCACGTAGCGGCCGACCAGGAACATCACCGCCATCGCCGCCTCGGGGCCGATCGCGTCGATCATCGCGTCGAGTTCCGCATCGACGCCGCCGCCCTTGCGCTCGATCAGCGCGATCGCGAATCGCTGCACCGCCTTCTCGGCGTCGCTCATCTGCGCCGCGCGGTCGGGATCGAGACGGTTCACTTCGGCGATCCAGTCCTTGCCGAAGCCGAGGCGGAACGACAGCCGCTCATGCTGGTTGCGCTCGTACTCGTTCTTCATCACGCCGGCGACGGTCAGCGCGCCGACCTCGACCAGGCGTTCCGGCAGCACCTTCTTGAACGCTTCGGTCATCGTCATGAAGGGGCCGAGCAGCGCCGGCTGGTGCCCGGCGCACTTGAAGAACTCCCCGAGATAGCCGAGACGCTTCACGCGCGCGGCAAGCTGTTCCTGCAGCGGCGGCGCGAGCTGTTCGAATTCGAGACGCGGAATGCGGCGGCTCATGACGGTCCGATCGGGCGTGTCCTCGCGGCGAAACTTAGATGTCTAAGGATATCCTGTCCAGAGCGTCCGCCGGTCAGACCTTCACCGTTTCGATCGTCGTGGCGGCGAAGAGATCCTCCGCTGCCAGCACGCGCGAGGTCAGCCCCTGCGCATGCGAGTAGCGCGCCACCGCGTCCAGTGTCTTGCGCGAGGTGTCGACGCCGTACGGCCAGAAATCGGCGCCCATGACGGCCCGCGTCGCCTCCGCCTCCGCCACGACCCAGGGCAGCGATACGTGCAGAGCATTGAGGTCGAACAGTTTGGGAATGCAGGCCTGCTTGGCGCGCAGGAACGCCTTGTAGACCGACGCGGGCAGCCAGGGGTGCCGATCGACCAGCGTCCTGCGCACGCCGATCACATGCATGATCGGGAAGATGCCGGTGCGCGCGAACCATTCACGCTCGACCGTGCGGAAGTCGGGAAACAGCCGGCCGACATGCGGTGCGGCCTCTCTGAAGCAGCTCGGCGGGCGCGGCGCCACCAGCGCGTCGATCTCGCCCGCCTTCAGCATCGCCGCGAGCGTCGCGCCGGGGGCGATCGGCAGCATCTCGACTCCTGCAGGCGGCGTGAAGCGAAGCTTCTCGTGGCGGCCCGGCTCCTCCATGCCGCCGGACCTCCAGCGCAGCTCGGATGGCTTGACGCCGTACTCGTCCTCGAGAATGCCGCGCACCCAGACCGCGGCGGTGACCTGATATTCGGGAATGCCGACGAGCCGCCCCTTCAGGTCCGCCGGCGCACGGATGCCGCGATCGGTGCGGATGTAGATCGCCGAATGGCGGAACGCGCGGCTGACGAAGGCCGGGATCGCGACATAGGGGCAGCTGCCGCGATCGACGGCCATCATCGTGCTGCTGAGCGAGAGTTCGCTCACGTCGAACTCGGCATGGCGGAAGGCGCGGAAAAACGCCTCCTCCGGGTCGAGATCGACGACGCTCGCCGCGCAGCCCTCGATCGCCACGCTGCCGTCGAACAATGCGCGCGTGCGGTCGCTCGCGCGGCAGGCGACCGAGAGCGCGAGCGGCGTCACGATCCGGTGCGGATCAGGTTGCGTTCCTGGTAGAAGCGGCGCGCGCCGGGGTGGAAGGTCCCGGCACCCTGCTGCGCCAGAAATTCCGGCGTCAGCGCGCGCATCGCGGGATGGACGTCGCGGACGACCGCGACGTTCTCGGTCAGCGCGCGCGCAAGGTTGTAGGCGTCCTGATCGCTCATCGCATTGCGGTTCGCCATCAGCATGACGCCGAGCGTCAGCGTGCGCACGGCTTCGGTCTGGAACGGGTACGAGCCGGCGGGAATCTCATAGGCCTCGATGCCCATCTCCTGCGCCACCCGCTCGATCACCGGCTGGCCGACCGGCAGCATCACCACCGGCAGCGCCTGACCGACCTCGATCAGCGAGCGCTGGCCGACGAAAAGGCTGTTGAGCAGCCCGTCGACGCGGCGGTCGCGCATCAGGTCGGACTGCTCCTCCGACGCCGCGAGCACGACCGTGCCGCCCCATTGGCGGATGTTCTCGCTGCTGACGCCGATGGCGCGGAACATCCGCTCGGCGACCATCTCCGCGATGTTGCCGCGGCGGTTGAGCGCGACGCGCAGCGGCGGGCGGCGCGCCGCGATGTCCTCGAAGCTGCGGATGTTGTGGCGCTCCGCGAAGTCGCGCGCGAGCAGGAACTGCATCGGCGCCCAGTTGTAGAGCGTGCCGATGACGGCGAGGTTCTCGAAGCGCTGGCGGAACGGCTCCTCGCCGTTGATCGCCAGTCGCAGCTCGGCATTGTGGACGAGCGCGATCTGCACCCGGCGCTGCTCGAGCAGCAGCACGTTGGCGAAGCCGCCGCCCGAGGTCTGATAGGTCACGGTCGACCCGGGAAAGGACGCCTTGACCGCGCGGTCGATGCCGACGCCGAGCAGCGTCCACAAGCCGCCAGGCGACGCGCCGCCCAGGGCGAGCTGGTAGGGCTGGGCCGACGCCGCCGATGAGGCGGCCGCGACGAACGCGGACACGAACAAAGCCAACAGCTTGCGCATGGCGAACCTCCCTCCAGACGGCCGCATTGTCCGCCCGGCAGACGCCGGACCACGGCCGATTCATTAGATTTCGAAGTAACGTAGTCAGCGAGGCGACCGGGCGTCAAGCCGCCAGCACGCCGCCTGGATGCGCGGCTAGCCTTCGCCGCTGCCGTCGGCGGCCAGGCGGCCGCGCGCGCGGCCGAGGAGCGTGCGCAGCGTGTCGATCTCCGACGGGCTGAAATCCTGCAGCGCCACGGCGTTGACCTCCATCGCCAGCGGCATCAGGCGCGTGCGCAGCGCGCGGCCCTTCGCCGTCAGGTAGATGTTGATCTTGCGGCGGTCGTGCGGGTTGCGGCTGCGGCGGATCAGGCCGCGGCGTTCCATGTTGTTGAGCGCGGTGACGGTCGTCGGCTCCATCATGCCGATGCGCTGCGAGAGCTCGCGCTGGGTGATGCCGTCCTCCGCCCACAGCACGCGCAGGAAGTACCACATGCCGACGGTGACGCCGTGCGGCTCGATGCGGGCCTGCAGCACGCGGGTGAAGGCGCGATGGGTCATCCGCACGAGGTAGCCCACGCTCGTCTCGAGCGGCAGCGAAAGCGCCAGCCGGCGCGGCGTGCGGGCGCGAAGCGGCTGGGCTGGGGCTTTGCGGGCGCGCATGGGTTGCGGACCATAGCGGCTCGGACGCCGCTTTCCAAGCCCGCCCCAAGACGAGCGGCGGCGGCGCGACCAAATGTCCGAACGCAAGGCGCGGCTTGCGCCGCCTTCGAAAATGGTTAGATTTCTATGCAATTTCGCCGCCGGCCGTCGCATGCGCCGCGGCGACGATGGAGGACGCCGATGGATGGCAACACTGCCGCGCCCGCTGCCGCACCCGCCGCGCGAACGCCCTGGAAGGCGGGCGACTTCAGCCACGTTCCGTACTGGATCTACCGCGATCAGGACATCTACGCGCGCGAGCAGGCGCGCATCTTCGCCGGGCCGAACTGGAACTACGTCGCTCTCGAATCGGAGGTCCCGAACCCGGGCGACTTCAAGCGCAGCTTCGTCGGCGACAAGCCGGTTATCGTCACCCGCGGGGCCGACGGTGCGATCAACGTGCTGGCCAACCGCTGCGCGCATCGCGGCGTGCAGCTCTGCCAGGAGCATCTCGGCAACGCCAAGGAATTCGTCTGCCCCTATCACCAGTGGACCTACGACCTGCAGGGAAAGCTGATCGGCATCCCCTTCCGGCGCGGCCACAAGGGCAACGGCGGCATGCCCGGCGACTTCGACCTGGGCGCCAACGGCCTTCCCAAGCTCGAGGTCGCGGTGCGCCACGGCGTGATCTTCGCGAGCTTCGATCGGGCGGTGCCGTCGTTCGAGGACTTTCTCGGCGCCAAGATGCTCGGCTATTTCGACCGCGTCTTCGACGGCCGCCCGCTCAAGGTTCTCGGCTACTCGCGCCAGCGCATCCCGTCGAACTGGAAGCTGATGATGGAGAACATCAAGGACCCGTATCACGCGTCCCTGCTCCACGTCTTCCTGGTGACCTTCGGCCTGTTCCGCATGGACCAGAAATCCGCGGTGCAGATGGACGACACCGGCCGCCATGCCGTGCTGGTCAACCGCAAGGGCGAGCAGGCGGCCAACGAGGCGACGCAGGAAATGCGCGCCTTCAAGGCCGACATGAAGCTCGCCGACCCGACATTGCTGCAGCCGCAGCGCGAGTTTCCGGGCGACGCCACCGTGGTGATGCAGACGCTGTGGCCGAACCTGATCGTGCAGCAGCAGTCCAACACGCTCGCCATGCGCCAGATGGTGCCGCGCGGGCCGGAGGCGCACGACCTGCTGTGGACGTTCTTCGGCTACGCCGACGATCCGCCGGAGATGACCGAACGCCGCCTGCGCCAAGCCAATCTCATGGGACCGGCGGGCTTCGTCTCGATGGACGACAGCGAAGTGATGATGATCAGCCAGCAGGGCCTCGATCCCTATCCGGACGCGACCGCAGTGATCGAGATGGGCGGGCGCGACACCGTCGACGCCGACCATACGATCACCGAAGTGGCGCTGCGCGCCTTCTATGCGCACTACCGGCAGGTGATGGAGATCTGACGATGGACGGCACCACCCCCGCCAGGCCGATCGCGCCCGAGCTGCGCGCGGAGATCGGCGATCTCTACGCCGAGTACGCCGACACGCTCGATTGCGGCGAATACGAGCGCTGGCCCGAACTGTTCACCGAACGCTGCTTCTATGCGGTGATTCCGCGCGAGAACCATGAACGCGGCCTGCCGCTCGCCACCGTGCGCTGCGAAAGCCGCGCCATGCTCAAGGACCGCGTCCACGCGATCCGCGAGACGCAGATGTACGTGCCGCGCTGGTTCCGCCACGTCATCGCCGCGCCGCGCCTGCTCGCGCATGTCGACGGCGTGGTGACGACGCGCACCAACTACGCGGTGTTCGAGACCCAGCCGGACCAGCTCACCCGGGTCCTCAACGTTGGCCGCTACGAGGACGAGATCGTGCGCGACGAGGGCCGTCTGCGCTTCCGCAGGAAGATCTGCGTTTTCGACTCGATCCTGGTGCCGACGTCGATCGTCCTGCCGATCTGATCGCGCTCAGCCGGTCAGCGCGGCCATGAACGCCGCGAGCCGCGGCGCCCATTTGGGCGCGTCGGGGCCGGCATAGGCATGGCCGCGCTCGGTATCGATCTCGGCGTACTCGGCGCGCACCCCGCCGCGCTCCAGCGCGGCCATGACCCCCGGGGCGATTGCGGGCGGAAAGATGCGGTCGGTGCGCGACAGTACGTAGAGCACGCGCGCCTTGATGCGATGGAGCTCGGGCGTCGCGTCGTGGCGGATCGCGGCGCGCATCAGGACGATCAGGGAGTGAGCGTCGTAGATCTCCGCCCAGGCGCGCGCGCGCCGGCGGATTTCGCTTTCGCGCGCGTCCTTGTCCGGGAATTCAGCGGCGAGCTGCGCATCGATGCCGTAGAGCTTCAGCGTGTCGACGCGCAGCGCCGTCATCGTGTCGACGATGCCGCCGCGTTCGTAGTAGTGGCCGCCATTCCAGTTCGGATCGGAAGAGAGCCGGGCGACCAGCGCATCGAGCCCCGCCTGGTCGCCGGCGCCCTTCGGGCTGCTGATCACCGGCACGAGGCCGGTCATGAATTCCGGATAGCTGACGCCCCACTGGAAGGCCTGGAAGCCGCCGTAGGAATGCCCCGCCACCGCCACGAGATGGCGCACGCCGAGATGGTCGAGCAGCGCCTTTTGCGCAGCGACGATGTCGACCAGGCCGATCTCGGGAAAGTCCGGGCCGTAGGGCCGGCCGGTCGCTGGATTGACGCTCGCCGGCCCGGTCGAGCCGTAGGACGAGCCGAGCATGTTCGACGCGACCACGAACAGCCGCTCGGTGTCGATCGCCTTGCCCGGCCCGGCGAAGTCGCTCCACGACCCCTCGGCGCCCTGCACCGCATCGAGATCGACCATGCGGTGGCTGCTGGTGTAGCCGTGTGTCAGCAGCACCGCATTGCGGCCGTCCGGGGCGAGCCGGCCATAGGTTTCATAGGCGATCGCGACCGTCGGCATCACGGTGCCGTCGGCCAGGCGAAAGTCGCGCGCGGAAAAGATGCCTTCGGAGCGGTCGCGGATGCTCATCGCCACAGCGTAGCGCGAAAGCGCACCGGCGCCCATGCTCCATCGGCGTCGTCGCTGCCATCTGGCCAATCGCGCGTGCCGGCGCTACCCTGATCGAAATTCACGGAGGGCCGCCGATGCTGCTCAAGAAGCTTCACCACGTCGCCTATCGCTGCGCCGACGCGCAGCAGACCGTCGATTTCTACACCAAGCTGCTCGGGCTCAAGTTCGCCAAGGCGATCGTCCAGGACTACGTCCCGTCGATCAAGGCGCACTATCCGCACACGCACATCTTCTTCGAGATGGAGGACGGCAGCTTCATCGCCTTCTTCGATCTTCTGAACGAGCAGCCTGCCCAGGCCGACCCGAACACGCCGAGCTGGGTGCAGCACCTCGCGCTCGAGGTCGCCGACATGCCGACGATGCTCGCGGCCAAGAAGCGGCTGGAAGACGCCGGCGTCGAGGTGCTGGGACCGGTCGACCACAATTTCTGCCAGTCGATCTACTTCTTCGACCCAAGCGGGCATCGGCTCGAGATGTCGGTGCGCAGCGAGGCGCCGGGCTACATGGAGAAGTCGGCCCAGGAAGCATGGTCAATTCTCGATCAGTGGAACGCGAAGAAGCGCGCGGCTAGCCGGACGGCGCGCGAGCCGGCGCTGGCGAAGTAGGGGCGCCGATCCGCGGCGCGGAATTCGGGCCGGTTGCTTCGATTGCGAAGCATTTCCGTTGACCGGACGCGCGGACGGCGCTTTCATCGCCTGTAGGCCGGGGAGCTACCGGCAGGTAGGGCAAGGGTCGGCGCGGCCGGCCGGCACGGGAGGAACGCGATGGATTCGCCGTCGGCAGCGACGGATGAGGCTAGTGCCGCGCGCGGCCCGGGCCTGACGCGCGGCATTCATCATCTCGCGCTCAACACCGACGACATGAAGGCGACGATCGATTTCGTCGCCGGCGTACTCGGGATGCCGCTCATCCATGCGCTGAAGGTCCCGCCCGGTCTCGGCACCGGGCCGAAGAACCGCGGCAATCCGCCCTTCGAGCAGATCCGCCACTATTTCTTCGACATGGGCGGCGACTCGACTCTCGCCTATTTCGAAATCCCGAAGGGCGCCAAGGCCGCAGCGGACCGCGACGCGATCGGCGGCATGCAGCACGTCGCCTTTTCGGTCACCGCCAGAAAGTTCGCCGCCATCCAGCGCCGGCTCGCGGCGCACGGCATTCCCTTCGACGGACCGATTCCGGTGATGCCGGGCATGTTCTCGATCTATTTCTACGATCCGGTCAACGGCACGCGCCTCGAAGCATGTTGCCAGCCGGACCAGGGCGACGCGCAGGCCGTCGTGCCAGCCTGTGCGCAGAATCGCGCCGACGCGCTCGCCGAGCTGCGCAGCCTGCACGACGAGCCGGCCTGGCTCGCCCGCGTCACCTCAGCGATCCCCGACTCCGTTCGATAGATCAAGACAATCAGGGAAGGACCGCCATGACCAAGACCCGCCTGACCCGCCGCGCGCTACTTGCCGGAACCGCCGCCGCCGCGACCGCGGCGACGTTGAAAGCGCCGGCGATTGCCCAGAACGCGCCGATCAAGATCGGCGTCATCACCGACCGCGTCGCCAATTCGGCGATGTGGGCCACCTTGATGGGCGAGGGCGTCGAGCTCGCGACCAAGCAGGTGAACGACGCGGGCGGCGTGCTCGGCCGCCGCATCGAGCTCGCCTGGGAAGACGACCAGGACCGTCCGGACGTGTCCGCGACGCGCGCGCGAAAGCTGATCGGCGACGGCGTCGTCATGATCCTCAGTCTGAGCTCCTCGACTGCCGCGCAGCAGGCGCAGACCGCGACGCTCGAAGGCAAGGTGCCGCACATGTCGCCGTCGCATTCGGCGGATACGCTGACGACGCGCCTCAACAACCCGTACTTCTTCCAGATGGGGCCGCTCGCCTCGTTCCAGATCCGCACCCTGATGGCCTATGCCGGCACGCGCTTCCGCCGCGTGGCGCTGCTCACCGACAATTCGGCGCTGGGCACCGTCAACGCGACCTCGTTCCGCCAGGGCCTGCAGCAGGGCAACATCCAGATCGTCGCCGACGAGACCTTCGAACGCGGCGTGACCGACGTGACGCCCGCGCTGCAGCGCGTACGCGCGGCCAACCCGGAGGGGATCTTCCACGCCGGCATTCTCGGCGCCGAGATGGCGCTGTTCTTCCGCACCTATCATCAGATGGGACTGCGCCAGCCGGTGCTCGGCTCCTTCAACCTGTCGATTCCCACCTATCTCGACCTCGTTCCCGGGCTGCTCGAAGGCGTGCAGTTCATCGACGTGTACGACGACGTGAAGCCGGAGGTCGTCGATTTCGCCAATCGCTACAAGGCGGTCCACAACAAGGACCCGTTCTCGCTGCCGGCCTATGGCTACGACGGGATCATGCTGACCGTCGACGCGCTGCGCCGCGCCGGAGCCCCCGACCGCGAGAAGCTGCGCGACGCCATGCACGCGACGCGAAACTACACCGCCGTCATCGGCGCGCGCGGCACGACGATCGGGTTCGCGCCGGACCGCCGCATCGGCTTCCCGGAGAACGGCTGCGTCGTCCGCACGATCGCCAACAACAAGCACGGCCACGCGGTGTGGCGCGGCCTGGCGGCATCGTGACGCGGTGACGGTTCGGCAGGGCGTTCGCTTCGGCACCACCCCCCTCCCCCCTCCTCCAGCAAGGAGGGGGGACGATGGACGTCCCCTCCCCGCCCGAGCTGGGGGTGGGCTGCGGCGGGGGTGTCGCCGGAGCACCCCGCCGATGAGCAATCGACGGTTCCCATGACCGATCTCCTCGAACTCGCCGTCAGCATCCTCGAGGCCGGCGGCATCTACGCCCTGATGGCGCTCGCCTATCTCGTGGTGCTGCGGCCGACGGGAATCATCAATTTCGCCGTCGGCGAGTGGGCGACGCTGGCGTCGTTCTTCAGCGTCGCGACGCTCGGCTGGTGGAATCTGCCCTATATCCCGGGCGCCGTGCTGGCGCTCGCGGGCGTCGCCGCGATCGGCGCGCTGACCGAGCAGGCGACGGTGCGCCCGATGATCGAGCGCGGCGCGCCGATCCTGACGCCGATCCTCATCCTGCTTGGCATGGTGGTCGTCTATCGCGAGGCGGCGGCGCTCGGCTTCGGCACGCAGAACCTGCGCGTGCCGCCGCCGCTCGGCTTCGGTCGCATCGACCTGGGGCCGATCGCCATCCCGATGCAGAGCGCCGTCGTGATCGCGGTGTCGGGAATCATGCTCGCCGGCACGTGGGCGTTCTTTGAGCGCACGATCTGGGGCAAGGCCTTCCAGGCGGTGGCGATCGACCGCGTCGCCGCCGGGCTGATGGGAATCAACCTGCGCCTGGTCGCGGCCTTCTCCTTCGCCGGCGGCGCGGCGATCGCCGGCACGGCGGGCGTGCTGCAGGCGCCGCTCACCTCGGCGCACTACCTGATGGGCCTGCCGCTGGCGATCAAGGGCTTCTCGGCGCTGGTGATCGGCGGCGTCGGCCGCGTCGAGGGCTGCATTCTCGGCGGGCTCGTGCTCGCCGCGTGCGAGCGTCTCGTCATGCGCTACGCCCCGATCCCGTCCGGCTTCGCCATCGGCGTGCCGCTGCTGCTGATGATCCTGTTCCTGCTGGTCCGGCCGACCGGCCTGATCGGCGCGCGGGGCCGCACATGAACGCGAAGCTCGCCGCGGCGATCGGCTGGCTCGCCGGCGCCGCGATCCTCGCGGCGCTGAGCCTGACGCTCACCGGCTATCACGCCGACCTGTTCCGCAAGCTGCTGCTCACCGCGACCTTGGCGGTCGGCTACAATTTCCAGTTCGGCTTCGCCGGTCAGATCGCCTTCAGCCACTACGCGTTCTACGGCATCGGCGCCTATGCGATCACCATCCTGTCGACGCGCTTCGGCCTGGCGCTGCCCGTCGCGGCGCTGGCGACCATAGGCCTCAGTGCGCTGCTGGCGCTGATGGTCGCGATCCCCGCCAACCGGCTGGAAGGGTTCTACATCGCGCTCGCCACGCTCGCCTTCGCGCAGCTCTTCGTCGTCGTGATGGTCCAGGGCGGCGATTTCACCGGCGGCCCGGACGGGCTGTTCGGCTTCGACGCGCCGACGATCTTCGGGGCGCGCCTCGCCGGGGCCAATTTCATGCTCGTGGTCTCGGCGCTCTTCCTCGCCAATCTCGCGCTGTTCGCGGCGCTCGGCCGGTCGTGGTTCGGGCGCGCCTGCCGCGCCGTGCGCGACGACCCCGAGGCCGCGGCGGCGATGGGGGTCGACGTCGCGCGCACGCGCATCGCGGTGTTCACCCTCACCTCGTCGCTCGCCGCGGTCGCCGGCATGGCCTATGCCTTTGCCGACAATTTCGTGAATCCCTTCGTGTTCGGCATCGACGCGATGTTCGTGCTGCTCTTCATGGTGCTGATCGGCGGGGCCGGCCGCCATGCCGGCGCCGTGGTCGGCTGTGTCTTCCTGTTCATGCTGCCGGAATATCTCGGCGACCTCGTCGGCCGCTTCCACCTGCTCGCCTACGGCATCCTGATGGTCGTGGTCATGATGTTCCTGCCCAACGGCATCATCGGCCTGTGGGACCGTCTCGCGAAGCGGCTGCGGCCGGAGCCGGCGCGATGAGCGGCACGGGCGGTCGGACGCTTCTGACGGTGCGCGGCCTCGCCAAACGCTTCGGCGGCCTGGTCGCGGTCGACGACGTCGATTTCGATCTCGACGACGGCGAGATCCTCGGCATCATCGGCCCCAACGGCGCCGGCAAGACGACGACCTTCAACCTGATCGCCGGCGCGCTGCGCGCCGACGCGGGATCGATCCGCCTGCGCGATGCGGAGATCGCGGGCCTGCCCGCGCACAAGGTCGCCGCGCGCGGCATCCTTCGCACCTTCCAGCACAATCGTCCCTTCAAGGGCATGAACGTGCTCGAGAACCTGCTGGTCGGCGCGCATCGCCGCGTGCGCGCGCGGCCATGGGCGGCGGCGCTGGGCCTGCCGAGCGCGCGGCGCGAGGACGCGGCGCTCGCCGCCGCGGCGCGCGAGACGCTCGCCTTCGTCGGACTGGGCGACCACGCGGCGAGCGACGTCTCCAAGCTCTCGTTCGGCCAGGGCCGTCTGCTCGAATGTGCGCGCGCGCTGATGGGCGAACCGGCCATCATCCTGTTCGACGAGCCCGCCGCAGGCCTGACCAGCGTCGAGGCCGAGCGGCTCGGCGGCGTCATCCGCGGCATCGCCGCGCGCGGCATCGCGGTGCTGCTGATCGAGCACGACATGCGCTTCCTGCTCCCGCTCGCCCATCGCGTGGTCGTGCTCGACCGCGGCGCCAAGATCGCCGACGGCACGCCGGCCGCGATCAGCCGCGAACCGGCGGTGATCGAGGCCTATCTGGGCCGCCACGCGGGGGCCGCCGCATGAGCGCGGCGCCGCCGATGCTCGCGGTCGAGAATCTCACCGCCGGCCACGGGCCGGTGACCGTCATCGACGGTCTCTCGCTCGCCGTCGGCGCGCGCGAGGCGGTGGCGCTGCTCGGGCCCAACGGCGCCGGCAAGTCGACGCTGGTGATGGCGATCGCCGGCACGCTGCGCAGCCGCACCGGCCGCGTGGACTTCGCCGGCCGCAATCTCATCGATCTGCCGCCGCATGCGATCGTCGCGATGGGCGTGGCGGTGGTGCCCGAGGGGCGGCGGATCTTCGCGCCGCTGTCCGTGCTCGACAACCTGCATCTCGGCGCGATCCGCCTGCCGGCCGCGCGCGGCCGGATCGGGGAACGCTACGAGAGCGTCTTCGCGCTGTTCCCCCGGCTTGCCGAGCGGCGCCAGCAGCGCGCCGGCACGCTGAGCGGCGGCGAGCAGCAGATGCTGGCGATCGGCCGCGCGCTGATGTCGGCGCCGACGATGATCCTGCTCGACGAGCCGTTCCTCGGCCTCGCCCCGAAGATCGTCGACGAGATCCTGGCGACGCTGCACGTGCTGCGCCGGGCCGGCCTGACCGTGCTGCTGGTCGAGCAGAAGACCGAGCTCGCGCTCAACTTCTGCGATCGCGCCTACGTGATGCAGAAAGGCCGCATCGTGCGCGAGGGCAGCGCCGCCGCGCTCGCCGGCGATCCGGCGCTGTCGGCCGACTATTTCGCGCTGCCGGCCGGCGGACCCGGCTAGCGCAGCAGTCCGCGCGCGGCGAGGTTGCGCATCAGGGCGCGCGCGCCGAAGACCCAGCGCGGCGCCTTGTCGGTGTGGGTGACGCGGTTGATCAGCGCGCCGAGCACGGGTGTGGCGATCGTCACGATGTCGCCGACCTTGTGGGTGAAGCCCATGCCCTTCTCGCCGCGGTCCTGCACCGGCGCGAACATGGTGCCGAGGAACAGCACGAAGCCGTCCGGGTACTGGTGGTTCGGCCCCATCGTCTGCGCCACGAGGTCGAGCGGATCGCGGCTGATCTTCGCCATCGAGCTCGACCCTTCCATGCGGAAGCCCTCGGGCCCCTCGACGCTCAGGGTGATCGTCGCGTTGCGCACGTCGTCGATGCCGAAACCCTCGTCGAACAGGCGGATGAACGGCCCGATCGCGCACGAGGCGTTGTTGTCCTTCGCCTTGCCGAGCAGCAGGCCGCTGCGGCCCTCGACGTCGCGCAGGTTGACGTCGTTGCCGAGCGCCGCGCCGACCGTGTCGCCGCGGCTGTTGACCGCGAGCACGATCTCCGGCTCGGGATTGTTCCAGCTCGACTTCGGGTGGATGCCGACCGAGGCGCCGTGGCCGACCGCGGCCATCGCCGGCGCCTTGGTGAAGATCTCGGCATCCGGGCCGATGCCGACTTCGAGATACTGCGACCACATCCCGCGCTCGATCAGCGCGGCCTTGAGCTTCATCGCCGCATCGGAGCCGGGCTTGAGCTTCGACAGGTCGTCGCCGAGGATCGCGGTAACCGTCTTGCGGATATCGAGCGCCTGCGCGGCATCGCCGCGCGCGCGCTCCTCGATCACGCGTTCCAGCATGCTGGTCGCGAAGGTCACGCCCGAGGCCTTGATCGCCTGCAGATCGCACGGCGCGAGCAGCCACGGACAGGCCGGCGTGCGCGCGTCCTCCGGGCTGTTGGCGAGCAGGTCCGCGAGGCCGCAGAGATCGGGCGCGGACGCGACGCGCGAGCGCACCGTGCCCGAGTCGGGCGCATCGAGCAGATCGGCCATGGTCGCGAAGGCCTGGGTCAGGTCGACGACGCGATCGCCGCGCAACGCGACGACGCACGGGCCGCCGTCGGGCCCGGGCTTCCAGACCCGCCCGACCAGGAGGGCGCGCGCCCGGTCGGCAGGCAGCGAGGCTTGGACGGTCAGGCGTTCACGCATCGGTCGTTCCCCCGGAAATTCTTGTGCGGGCACTTTGAGCGAGTCCGCCACAGCGCGCAAGACGTGCGGCGCATGACCAAGGCGGGCGCCGCCGCTATCATCGTCCGCTCCATGGAGGATGCGATGACGACTGGACCGAGGATCAAGAAGGGCTACAAGGCGATGCTCGCCGAAGCCAACGCCGAGATCACGACGCTGTCGGTCGCCGAAGCCAAGGCGCGCCACGGCGACCCCGCGGTCGTGTTCGTCGACCTGCGCGACCCGCGCGAGCTCGAACGCGAGGGGCTGATCCCCGGATCGTTCCACGCCCCGCGCGGCATGCTCGAGTTCTGGATCGATCCCGAGAGCCCCTATCACAAGCCGATTTTCGCCGCGGACAGAACCTTCATCTTCTACTGCGCCGGGGGCTGGCGCTCGGCGCTCGCCGCCAAGCTCGCACAGGACATGGGCCTCGCGAAGGTCGCGCATGTCGAGGGCGGCTTCGGCGCCTGGAAGAAGGATGGCGGCCCGGTCGCGGCCAAGGCCGCGCACGCCCCGCCCGAGAAAGGCTGAAACGCCGGCTGAAACACCCGATGAAACGGCGGTCTGCGTTGCCGCCCAAGGGCTTGTGCGGATTGTTTCAGCGGACGGCGGCCCCCGCACCGGCGCCCGCCGGGTCGGTCGCCTCGGATGGCGGACCGTCTGCGGTCGCGGCGGCGAGTGCCGCCTGCAAGCCCGCCATCGCGAAGGGCTTGTCGAGGAAGACGACCGGCGCCATCGACGCGAGCGCGGCGCGAAACGGGTGCGTGGGACCGTAGCCCGACGACACGATGACGCGCAGCCCCGCGCGCAGCCGCCGCGCCTGCTCGATCAGTTCCGCGCCGTTCATCCCGGGCAGGCTGAGATCGGTCAGCAGGATGTCGATGTCGCGCTCGGCCGCAAGTTTGGCCAGCGCTTCCGCGGCCGTGCTCGCCTCATGAACGACGAGGCCGAGTTCGACGAGCATGTCCACCGTCCCCATGCGCAGCAGGACGTCGTCCTCCACCAGAAGAATCGTTCCCGCCGATCGCGTCGCCGCGGCGGGAACGGCCGGGCGGCACGGCGCGCGCCGCGCGGCATCGAGCACGCTGCGAACCTTGCGCGCCAGGTCATCGCGGCGATAGGGCTTGCTCAGGAACGCGACCTCCTCGTCGAGGCGGCCGTTGTGGACGATCGCGTTGGCGGTGTAGCCGGAAGTGTAGAGCACTGCGATTCCGGGTTGATGCTCCTGCGCGAGGCGCGCGAGGTCGCGTACCTTGACATGGCCCGGCAGCACGACATCGGTGAACAGGAGATCGATGTGTTCGGCGCCCGCGGCGAGGATGCCCAGCGCCGCGTCGCCATCCGATGCCTCGACGATGCGATAGCCGAGATCGCTCAGCGCATCGACCGCGCCGGCGCGCACGCTCTCGTTGTCCTCGACGACCAGGATCGTCTCGCCGCCGCCGACGACCGGCCCCGTCACGGGCACCTCGCGCCGTTCCTCCGACCGCCTGGTGCGCGGCAGATAGAGCCTGGCGGTCGTGCCGTGGCCCGGCTCGCTGTAGAGCTTGACGTGGCCGCCGGACTGCTTGACGAAGCCGTAGATCTGGCTGAGGCCGAGCCCGGTGCCGCGCCCCTCGGGCTTGGTCGTGAAGAACGGCTCGAAGACGCGTTCCAGCACGTCCGCGGCCATGCCATGCCCTGTATCGGTGACCGCGAGCATGACGTACTGGCCCGGCACGACGTCGGCATGCTCGGCCGCATAGGCGTCGTCGAGAAAGGCGTTGGACAGCTCGATGGTGAGCTTGCCGCCGTCCGGCATCGCGTCGCGCGCGTTGATCGCGAGGTTGAGCAGCGCGGTCTCGACCTGGGCGGGATCGGCGAGCGTGTTCCACAGGCCCCCTGCGACCATCGTCTCGACCTCGATCCGCTCGCCAAGCGTGCGCCGCAGCAGGTCGCCCATGTCGTTCACGAGCGTTCCGAGCCCGATCGGCCGCGGCTCGAGCGGCTGGCGCCGCGCAAAGGCGAGCAGCTGGCGCACCAGCCGCGTGCCGCGTTCGGCGCCGGCGCGTGCGTTGGCCAGGCGCTGACCGGCGCGCGAGGCGGCGTCGATATCCTTGCCGAGCATGTCGAGGTTGCTGTGGACGATCTGCAGCAGATTGTTGAAATCATGCGCGATGCCGCCGGTGAGGTGGCCGATCGATTCCATCTTCTGCGCCTGGTAGGCGATCGATTCCGCCGCCACCCGCCGCGAGATGTCGACGCAGGACAGCACGAACCCGCCATCGGGCATCGGATTGCGGTACATCTCGATCATGCTGCCCCTGAAGGAGATGCGCATCGGCTGGGCGGGATCGGGCTTGGGCTGCCGGTCCGCGTAGGCGCGCAGCTGCGCGATCACCGAACCGTCGCGGCCGCGGTCGAAGTCCTTGATCTGCGCCAGCGACACGCCCGGCTGCGCCAGTTCATCCGGCAGCTCGAAGAGCGCGAAGAAACGGCGGTTGAAGGCGATCAGGCGCTTCGAGGAATCGAAGGCGGCGATCCCGTCCGCCAGGTTGTCGATCGTCACGCGCAGCAACGAAGCCTGCTGCTTCACCTGCGCATCCGCCCGCTTGAGCTGAAAATAGCTGCGGACGACCAGATAGAATCCGAGCAGGAGGATCAGGAAGCCGGCACCGGCACCGGCCACGCCGGCGGCGAAGAGCCGCTGGTGGGACTCTTCGGTGTCGCGCAGGCGCGCGTCGAGACGCTCGCGCTCGATCGCGAGCACGACGCCCACGGTCTCGCGGATCTCGTCCATCACCGCCTTGCCGACATCGGTCAGGATCGCGTCGCGCGCCGCATCCGCGCCCGCATTCCGCATCAGCTCGATCGATTCGGTCATCTCGCGGAACTTGCGCTGCGCCAGCGCCTCGAGCGTGGCGATCCGCGCCTGCTGGATCGGGCTGTCCGCCATCAGCGCGCGCGCCGCCTCGACATGGTCCGACAATGCCGCGGCGCCGCGGCGAAACGGTTCGAGATAGGATTCGCGCCGGGTGAGGAGATAGCCGCGCTGGCCGGTCTCGGCGTCCTGCAGGTCGTCGAGGACGCGCTGCGTGGCGTCCATCGCGCCCAGGGTGCGCACGACCGCGTTGCGGTTCGTGGTCAGCGTATCGGAGAAATGCACCATCAGCCCGCCGGCGACACCGAGCAGGACGACGAAGGAGATTCCGGCGAGAGCGATGGGCGGCGCGACGTGGCGCACAGGGTTTGGTCCGTTGATCCGTGCGGCCGCGCGGCCGCCGGTGCTTCAGTTGAAGTCGTGGCGAGACGGGCGCGGGATCGCGCGTCGGGCAGCCTCTGCGGCCGGCGGCGGAGTCATCCGGCGCGGCGGCGGCGCGTCGCGGCCGCCTTGCGGGCCGCCGCCGAGCGCTGGGCCGCCGGGCGGGCTGCGCTTGCGGAGCCGCCTCGCCGTCCACCCTTCCTGGCCGGCCCCTTGTCGACCGCCTTGCCGACGCCCGAGCCGCCCTTCTTGCCGCCGCCGGTCATCTTGTTGACCGTCGCCCAGGCCCGCGCCTTGGCGGCACGGGGCGGCACGCCGCGGTCCTCGTAGCCTTCCTCGATGTGCTCGGCCTGGCGCTTCTGCTTGTCGGTGTACTTCGACTTGTCGCCGCGTGGCATCGTCCGGCCCTCCCCCTCCGCAAGACTGCGATCCACCGCATGGTGATCCGATACCGCACCGACGCGTGCGGCCACCGGCAACGAAGCAACGCCGGCGCGTCGAATTGGTTGCACGAGTGCGACCGCCGATGGACAGCGACGCCAGGACGGATCGACAATGTCGCGATGACGTTACCCACCCCTGCCGATTCCTTTTCGCAGTCCTATGTCGAGGCGAGTGCCAAGTTCCGCGTCACGGCCGCAGGCGCCGGCGCGGCGCTGACCCGCTACGCCAATCCCAACCGCGGCCCGAACGGCGAGGCGCTGGCGACCGACGTCGCGCGCTTCGGCCCCGCCGACGCCGCCGGCGTGCTGCTGATCAATTCGGGCACCCACGGCGCCGAGGGCTTCTGCGGCTCGGGCGCCCAGATCGCCCTGATGGCCGCCGGCTGGCAGCGGCGCCTTCCGCCGGGCGTGGCGCTGGTGCTGAGCCACGCGATCAATCCCTACGGCTTCGCCTGGCTGCGCCGGGTGACCGAGGAGAACGTCGACCTCAACCGCAACTTCGTCGACCACGCGCAGCCGCATCCCGCCAATCCCGGCTATGCGGAGATCCACGACTGGCTGCTGCCCGCCGCATGGGAAGGCCCCGAGCGCGAGACCGCCGACGCCGCGCTGGCGCGCTTCACCGCCGAGCGCGGCGATCTCGCCTCGCGCACCGCGCAGTCGAGCGGCCAGTACACCCATCCCGACGGCATGTTCTACGGCGGCATCGCGCCGACATGGTCGAACCGGACATTCCACGCCATCATCGATGCGCATCTGCGCACGGCGCAGCGGTTCTGCTTCTTCGATCTGCACACCGGCCTCGGCCCCAGCGGCTACGGCGAACCGAGCTATGTCGGCCGCGACACCGAGGAAGGCTTCGCCGAGGCGCAACGCTGGTTCGGCCCCGACGTGACCTGGCTTTCCCGCGGCACCGGCGCATCGCAGCCGCTCGGCGGCCATATCGGCGAGCCGTTCGCGCCCTACCACGCGCGCGGCGTGACCGGGCCGGTGCTCGGCATCGAATTCGGCACCCATCCGCGCGAGGTCGTGCGGACGGCGCTGCGCGCCGAGCACTGGCTGCATCGCCGCGGCATCGCCGACGGGCAGCTGGCGGCACGCATCAAGCGCGACCTGCGCGACGCCTTCTACGTCGACGCCGACGAGTGGAAGGCGCAGATCGTCGCGCGCTGCGAGGAGTTGACCGGCAAGGCGATCGCCAACCTGGCGCAGGCATAGGCCCGCGTCAGCGCGGCGCGCGCAGGCGCTCCAGCCGCGTGCGCACTTCGCGGCCTTCCGGGGAATTCGCCGGAAGGCGCTGCAGCAGGCGTTCCCACAGCTCGATCGCGCGCGCGTTGTTGCCCGCGGCGGCCTCGGCGAGGCCGACGAACCACAACGCGTCGGCGTGGTCGGCTTCGATCGCGAGGATGCGCCGCATCACCGCGACGAACTCCGGCGGCAGCGGACGCCCCTCGCCGAGTTCGTTCGACCAGGTCTGGGCGTAGTCCGCGAGCACGTCGGCGCGCTGCGGCGCCAGCGCGGCCGCGCGCGCGAACGCTTCGCGGCCGCGTGCGGCCTCGCCGATCACCAGCCAGGCGCGGCCGAGCCGGCGCCAGCCCTCGAGATCGTCAGGCTGGGATTCGAGCCGCGCGGCGAGGCTTTCCACCATCGCGCGGATCGCGCGCTCGCGCTCCGCCGGCGGCAGCGCCGCGATCGCCGCCGCGCCATCGCCGGACGGCGCCGCCGCGGCCGGCGGTGCGGCGTCGCGCCGCGTCGCCGCGTCCAGCCGCGCGGCCTCGGAGGGCTGGACGGTCGCGGGATCGATGCCGGCGTCGATCGCGGTCGCCTCGAAGCGTGCGCGCACCATCGCGAGCCACGGCGCGTCGGACGGCGCCAGCGCCATCATGTCGGCCCATTCCTGCAATGCCGCGCGCGGGTCGCCGCCCTGCTGCCGCGCGAGGCCCAGATAGAAGCGCGCGCGGAAGTCGTTCGGATCGGCCGCGCGCGCGCGCTCGAACAGCGCGCGCGCCTCGGCGGTGACGCTGCCGCGCGCCTCGTAGACCAGC
>JAEUKZ010000035.1 GCA_016793045.1 Alphaproteobacteria bacterium | reverse complement strand
CGTCCGCTACCCGAGCGTGGAACCATGAGCCTCGGCGCAACCATTGCAGTCGGCCTCGGTCTCGGCGCCCTGATCGCCTTGGTCAGCCAGCTCTTCTGAAATCAGGAGCGGACCGGCGCGCCGTGGGTCACTGCCAGTCCGTCCGCGCGATCGCGCGCGGCAGGTTGGGCAGCCGGTCGGTGCATCGGCAGTCCGGCTTGCACGGCCGCAGCAGGTCGTCGCAGATGCCGGGCGGATGCTCGCGCGCGTCGCGGAAGCGCCACGCCTGCGGGTCCCACAGCTCGACCTTGCCCGACGCGATGTCGTAGTGGCCGGCATAGATGCGCGTCTTGCCCTCCTTGACGCGCGCCGCGATGCGCTCGTGCAGCAGCAGGTTGCGCGCCGACCACAGCACCGCCACGCGCTCCGCGGCGTAGCGCTGCACGGCCTCGTCGGGGCCGGCGACGCGCGCCGCCGCCTGCACGATCGGCCGCACCATGTCGACCCAGGCGTCGGTGTCCGGCAGGTTGGGACGCGTGCCGCGCTTCTGCAGGGCCAGGGCCACGCCGCCGCAGCCCGAATGGCCGAGCACGAGAATGTTCGGCACCTCGAGCTGCAGCACCGGGAACTCGATCGCCGCCCACGGCCCGTACCACGCGCCGGCGAGATCGCGCACGCCCATGCGGCGCGTCGCATTGCGATAGAGCTTGAGCCATGCCGCCTCGACCTTGCCCGGCGGCTGCGGCACCAGGCCGGCGATCGAGCGCTGGACGAACAGCGTGCCGGGGTCCGCGCGCGTCACGTGCTCCGGCGCCGCGCGCGAATCCGAACAGCAGATCACCGCGACGCCGGGACGCTGCGCCTTGGCGAGGTCCTCCCAGAAGCTGGGGCGGCGCGCGACGTCGAATTGCTGCGCGGCCGCGATGCCTTCGACCAGCGCGGTCATGTGGGCGTCCATGCCGTCGATTTCTCGCTGCACCGGCACACGCCGTCAAGGCGCGCGGCGTGCCACGCCGGCCTACCGCCGGTTCCGGCGCAATGGTAAGCATCGACGCCGGCGCTGCCCGGCCGGCCGTATCGGCGCGGCGGGGGGATGCCCGATCAGTCGAAGTGACAGGCGGATGAAGCGCGACACGCAAGCGTCCGGCACGACACCGCAGCTTCGTTCTTCGACAGCCGTCGGGCGGCCTCGGCGGCGCGCGCGGCTGGCGGCGGATGCGCGCGCATGCGCGTAGCGGTGCTCGGCGCCGGCCTGCAGGGCGCGTGCACGGCGTTCGCGCTGGCGCAGCACGCCATCACCGTCGACCTGTTCGAGCGCAACGACGACGCGATGTGCGGCGCCTCCGGCCACAACGAAGGCAAGCTCCATCTCGGTTTCGTCTATGCGGCCGACCGGTCGCTTGCGACCGCCCGTCTGATGATGCGCGCGGCCGCGTGCTTCGCGCCGAACCTGCGGCGCTGGCTCGGCGCGGCGCTCGATGCGGTCGCGGCGTCGTCCCCCTTTCACTACGTCGTCCACCGCGACAGCCTGCTGGCGCCCGGCCAGGTCGCGGCGCATCTCGACGCCTGCCGCGACCTCGCGCTCACCTACCCAAATCCGGGTGGCGGCGGCTATTTCGGGGCGGATTTCCATGCCCCCGCGCGCGCGCTCGCCGATGCGGAGCGCGCGGCGCTGTTCGACGACCGCACGGTCGCGGCGGCCTTCCTCACGCCCGAAATCGCCATCGATCCCGGCGTCCTCGCCGCGCTGGTGCGGCACCAACTGCGCACCATCCCGCAGATCCGCCCGCGCTACGCCACGCGGGTTCTGTCGGTCCGGCCCGGCGGCCGCAGCGTGACGGTCGAATTCGCGCACGCCGGCGCGCGCGGCGAGGAGGCCTATGATCACGTCGTCAACGCGGCGTGGGATGGGCGGCTCGCGATCGACGAGACCGCCGGCATCGTGCCCGAGCGGCCGTGGCTGTGGCGGGTGAAGCACTTCTTGCGCGTGCGCGCCACGGCCGGCGCCGCTCCGGTGCCGTCGGCGACGATCGTCCTCGGCCCGTTCGGCGACGTCGTCGCCTATGCGAACGGCGACGTCTATCTGAGCTGGTACCCCGAGAGCTGCACCGTCCGCTCCGCCGGCATCGCGCCACCGCCGGTCGATCGTTCCCCCGCGCTGGCCGCGCGGCTGCGCGATTCGATGCCCCGCGCCCTGGCGGCGGTCGTGCCGTCGCTCGCGCGCCTGCCCGCCGGCGGCCTGAGCGGGGCCGACATCGACGGCGGCGTCATCTTCGCCTGGGGCGAGCGCGACAGCGACGTCGACGATCCGGCGAGCGTCCTGCACACGCGCGCGCGCATCGGCGTGCACTCGCATGGACGCTATCATTCGATCGACACCGGCAAGTACACGACCGCGCCGCTCTTCGCCGTCGAAGCGGCGGAGCGCATCCGCCTCCTGCGCTGAGCCGCCCGCATGCGCCCGCGCATCACCGTCGGCATACCGGTCTATCGCGGCGAGACCCTCGTCCAGGACGTGCTGCGCTCGATCGCGGCACAGACCTGCCAGGATTTCCGCGTGCTGCTGTCGGTCGACGGCGGCGATCATGCGTCGGCGGCGTCATGCCGCCCGTTCCTGCAGGACCGCCGCTTTTCGCTGACCGTGCAGGACCGCCAGCTCGGCTGGGCCGGCAACATCAACTGGCTCGCGCGCCAGGTCGACACCGAATTCTTCGTCTACATCTCGCAGGACGACACGATCGAGCCGCGCTACTACGAGGCGTTGCTCGCCTGCGCCGACCGCCACCCGTCGGCGTCGCTCTTCTATTCCGACGTCGCCTGGTTCGGCGGCAAGAGCGGCGTGATGCGGCAGCCGGAGAAGACCGGCACGCCCTTCGCGCGCATGGTCGCGCAGCTCGAGGACTGCCTGTGGTTCCCGTTCCTCGGCCTGCGCCGTGCGGAGCTTCTGACGAAAGTCGACGAACTGCTGGTCGACCAGGCCGACAGCGCGCTCGAGGACGTGATCTGGGTCACGCGCGCGCTGCAGGTGACGGACGCCCGGCGCGTCCCGGAACCGCTGTTCCGCAAGCGATTCCACCCCGGCATGGTCACCGTCGGGAAAAGCAAGTGGCCGCGCGAGCGCGCGCGCACGGTGTGGATCGATGCGTGGTCGCGCATGCTCGCCGCGGCGCTGCCGGCGGCCGCCGGTCCCGAACAGGTGCGGACGCTGCTGCTCGTCGCGCTGAAGCGCGTCGCCATCGCGGCGCCGGACATGGACTGGTTCTACGACATCGGCCCGCTCCGCCCGGACGAGCGCCGGCGCCTGGCGGCGGACTTCCTCGACCACCTCGAGCGTTGGCCGACCCCGCCGTCGCATCGTCTCGGCGCGGCGCCCGCGCGGATCGGCGACTGGGCGCAGCAGGAAATCTTCGGCGAGCCCGTCGGCGACGGCGCCGCGCGTGCGTGGCCGCGCCGCTTCGCCCTCGACCACCGCATCGTCGGCCCGGGCTGG
>JAEUKZ010000028.1 GCA_016793045.1 Alphaproteobacteria bacterium | reverse complement strand
CATGGAGCGCCTTGCCTTGCCGCACGACATGCGCGAGCGCCGCCATCGTCTCCTCGAGCGGCGTGTCGGGGTCGGGACGGTGGTGATAGAAGATGTCGACGTAGTCGAGCCCCATGCGGCGCAGGCTCTGGTCGAGGCTGGCGACGAGATATTTGCTCGAACCCCAGACGCCATAGGGCCCCGGCCACATCGCGTGGCCGGCCTTGGTCGCGATGACCAGCTCGTCGCGATAGGGGCGGAGGTCGTCGGCCAGCATGCGGCCGAAGTTCTCCTCGGCGGAGCCGTGCGGCGGCCCGTAGTTGTTGGCGAGATCGAAGTGGGTGACGCCGCGATTGAAGGCGCGGTGCACGATCGCGCGCCCGGTCTCGTAGGCGTCGACGCCGCCGAAATTCTGCCACAGGCCGAGCGAAATCGGCGGCAGCATCAGTCCGCTGCGCCCGCAGCGGCGGAACGGCGCGCCATCATAGCGCTGTGGGGCGGGAAGTGCGGTCACGACGGGTCTCCTTCGCGGCGGCGCGCTGCGGAACGCGCGATGCTATCGTGGCGGGATGCATCTCGTCTTCCTCTACGGCCCGGTCGCGTCGGGCAAGCTCACGGTCGCGCGCGAACTCGCCGCGCTGACCGGCTTCGCGCTGTTCCACAATCACCTCGTCGTCGATGCCGTCGCGGCGGTGTTCCCGTTCGGCAGCGCGCCCTTCGTGCGCCTGCGTGAGCAGTTCTGGCTGGCGACCATGCGCGAGGCCGCGTTGCACGGGCGCTCGACCATCTTCACCTTCGCGCCGGAGCCGACGGTCGCGGGCGACTTTCCCGGCCGTGCGCGTCGCGCGGTGCTGGAGGCGGGCGGTGTGGTCGCCTTCGTCCGCCTGGCCGTGTCGGCTGCGGCGCAGGAACTCCGCCTGGTCGATGAGGGCCGCGCCGCCTTCGGCAAGCTGCGCTCGCTCGATCTGTTGCGCCAATTGCGCCCGCAGCTCGCCGCCTGCGAGGCCGCGATGCCGGAGCCGGCGCTGACGATCGACACCGATCGGATGGAGCCGCCGGCGGCCGCGCGCGCGATCGCTGCGGCACTCGGACTTGGCGCCGCCTGAGGGCCGCGGGTTCGCCCGCGCGCTGGCGGCGCTCCGTGCCCCTCCGGCCCCGACATCAACCCCCCGGCGGCGGCGGGGAGGGCGGGATGAATTGTCCTTGACATGGCGAACAAAATATGTACGAATTCGCGCCGGCGCATTGCGTTTCGTGCGTGTGCACCGTGGGATCTGGGATTTTTCCGGCCCGGCCGTCGCAGGTGTGAATATCCTGCATATTTGGGTCAAGTGGCTGATCGAGCGGGATGTTCGGTCATTCACGGCCTATGCACGTGAATAAGCCGTGCGATTACCGCACGTCAGTCGTCGCGGCGGTCGCCGGCCGGCTTTGCGCCGGCCGCCTTGACGACCAGCGGTGCGCTGAAGATCACGAACACAATGCGCGCGATGTGATGGCAGGCGACGAAGGGGGCGTCGACGTGGAGGGCGAGGGCGATCAGGCTCATCTCCGCGAGGCCGCCCGGCGCGAAGCCGAGGATCAGCGCCGGCATCGGCAGGTCGGTCCATTGGCGTACGAGCAGCGCGGTCACGACGGTGAGCGAGATCATGATCAGCGCGATCACCATCGCGTGGAACAGTGCGCGGCCGACATGCCCGAAGGTGACGCCGCCGAAGCGGCAGCCGACGGCGACCCCGATCGCGACCTGCGCGCCGGCGACGAGGATCGCCGGCGGCGCGGTGCCGGTGAGGCCGGCGAGATGCGCCGCGGTCGACAGGATCATCGGCCCGACCAGCAGTCCCGCGGGCAGGCGCAGCGCGGTGCCGAGCCAGGCGCCCACGAGCGCGCAGACGGCGAGCACGCCGGCGTCACCGAGGCCGAGATCGGTGAGGGCGGCGCCCGGGGGGCGCGACGTCGGCGGCAGGGTGCCGTCGAAGCGGTACCAGAACGGGATGGTGAACACGACGGTGATCAGCCGCGCCGCATGGGTCAGCGAGATCGTGCGGTCGTCGGCGCCGTAGTAGCGGCCGAGCAGCATCATGTCGTTGAGGCCGCCGGGGGTCGCGCTGAAGAACGCGGTGACGCGGTCGTAGCCGGTGAACAAGCGGAAATAGCTGTACGCGAGCGCCGTGCCGGCGACCGCCCACACGACCATCGCCGACATCGTCAGCCACCATTCGGCCATGCGCGCGATGACCTCGGGCGTGAAGGCGGCGCCGAGCATCAGGCCGATGATCGGCACCGCGCCGTCGCGCACGACCGAAGGCAGATGCATGCGCATGCCGAGCATCGCCGCGAGCGTCACGACGGTGAGCGAGCCGAGCATCCACGGCAGCGGCAGCTGCAGGAGTTGGAAGAGCGCGCCGCCCGCGGTCCCAAGCGCGACGGCGAGGGCGACCGCGGCGAAGCCGCGCGGCGGTCGCAGCGGCGCGGTCATCGCGCCCGCCGCGCGGGCGCCGCGTCAGCGATGCTCAAGCTTGGCGATCGTCAGGTTGGTGCCGTCGAAACCGGTCACCACGACGACGGTGCCCGCGGGCATGTCGGGGCCCTTCACCGGCCAAACCGTGTCGCCCATCTTCATCGAGCCGCGTCCGGCGACGATCGGGGTGTCGAGGATGCCGCGTTCGCCCGCGAACTTGTGCATGCGCACGTTGACGAGCTGCTCGCGCGGCTTGCCCATGAACTTCTTGCGCATCCACAGCCCGAGCGCGAGCGTGATCGCCGCGATCACCATGTAGACCCAGAGCTGGGTCTGCCACGGGATGCCCGGCCAGTAGATCGTGATGACGCCCATCAGGATCGCCGCGATGCCGAGCCACAGCAGCACCGCGCCGAAGACGAAGACCTCGAGAACGATCAGCACGGTTCCGATGACGAACCAGTACCAA
The DNA here is from genome assembly GCA_016793045.1 of Alphaproteobacteria bacterium. Taxonomy (GTDB): domain Bacteria; phylum Pseudomonadota; class Alphaproteobacteria; order CACIAM-22H2; family CACIAM-22H2; genus JAEUKZ01. The sequence continues at coordinate 63,619 of JAEUKZ010000028.1, read as the reverse complement.
TCCAGCCACTGGGACATGTCCATGACGGTGGGCCCCTCGTGTGCGGGCGGTCAGCGCGGCTGGCCGGACCACGGCGACGGCGTCTGCGGCCCGGTGCCGCCGGCGGCGGTACGGGCCTGGACGGCGTCCTTGGCGAGCTCGGCGATGCCGGCGAGCGAGCCGAGCACGCCGGCCGTCTCCATCGGCATGAGGATGAGCTTCTGGTTGCTGCTCTCGGCCAGCTTGCCGAACGCCTCGACGTATTTCTGCGCGACGAAGTAGTTGATCGCCGAGACGTTGCCGCCCGCGATCGCCTCGGACACCATCTGGGTCGCCTTGGCTTCGGCCTGGGCGAGGCGTTCGCGCGCCTCGGCCTCGCGGAACGCGGCCTCGCGCTTGCCCTCGGCTTCGAGGATCGCCGACTGCTTCGAGCCCTCGGCGCGCAGGATCGCGGCCTGCTTGTCGCCCTCGGCGTTGAGGATGTCGGCGCGCTTGTTCCGTTCGGCGGTCATCTGCTTGGCCATCGCCTCGAGCAGGTTGGCCGGCGGCTGGATGTTGCGCAGCTCGATGCGGGTGACCTTGAGGCCCCAGGGCCCCGTCGCCTGGTCGATCACCGAGAGCAGGCGGGCGTTGATCTGGTCGCGGTTGGACAGCACCTCGTCGAGGTCCATCGAGCCGATGACGTTTCTGATGTTGGTCATCGCCAGGTTGACCAGCGCGATGTGCATGTTCTGCACTTCGTAGGCTGCCTTGGCGGCGTCGAAGACCTGGAAGAACACCACGCCGTCGGCGGTGACGGTGGCGTTGTCCTTGGTGATCACTTCCTGGCTCGGGATGTCGAGCACCGTCTCCTGCATCGACAGCTTGGCGCCGATGCGGTCGATGAACGGCACGATCAGATTGAGTCCGGGCGACAGCGTCTTGGTGTAGCGGCCAAGGCGCTCTACCGTCCATTCCGACCCCTGCGGGACGGTCTTGACACCCATCAGGATGAGGAGGAGCAAGATCACGAAGATGGCGATGACGAGCGCGCCGAAGGCTTCCATGGATTTTTCCCCGCGACTCCAGGTTGCTCGCGCGACGTTACGCGATGGCTGACCCCCGCTCAAGGGCAAGCGGACCGGTGAGCGGCGAACACGACGGCGGGCCGCCGCCGGGGCTGTGCCGGGATTGTCTCGCGCCGATCGAGGCCGGCGCGGAGGTCGACCGCTGTCCGCGCTGCGGCTCGGCGCGGCTGCTGCGCCATCCGGAGATCGCCGACCTCACGCTCGCCCATATCGACTGCGACGCCTTCTACGCCAGCATCGAGAAGCGCGACGACCCCGCGCTCGCCGACAGGCCGGTGATCGTCGGCGGCGGCACGCGCGGCGTCGTCAGCACCGCCTGCTACATCGCGCGCCGTTTTGGCGTCCACTCGGCGATGCCGATGTTCAAGGCGCTCAAGGCGTGCCCGCAGGCGGTGGTGATCCGCCCCGACATGGCGAAATACGCGGCGGCGAGCCGGCAGGTGCGGGCGATCTTCGCGGCGGCTACGCCGCTGGTCGAGCCGGTGTCGCTCGACGAGGCTTATCTCGACCTGTCGGGCACCCAGGCCGTGCACGGGCGCAGCGCCGCAGCGGTTCTCGCCGGGGTGGCCCGCGACGTCGAGCGTCACGTCGGTATTACCGTGTCGATCGGCCTGTCGTGGAGCAAGTTTCTCGCCAAGCTCGCCTCGGAGATGGACAAGCCGCGCGGCTTCGGGGTGATCGGGCGGGCGGAGGCGACGGCGCTGCTGGGGCCGCGGCCGGTGCGCGCGATCCCCGGCGTCGGCCCCAAGCTCGACATGCGCCTCGCCGCCGACGGCATCCGGCGGATCGGCGATCTCCAGGCGCTCGGTCCCGAGGCGCTGCGGGCGCGCTACGGGACGATGGGGGCCTGGCTCGCCGAGCGTGCCTTTGGGCGCGACGGGCGGACGGTCGAGCCCGACCACGACGCGCGCGGCATCTCGGCCGAGACGACCTTCGCGCGCGACCTCGAAGGCGTCGAGCCGATCGCTGCCGAGCTGTGGCCGCTTTGCGAGACCGTGTCGCGGCGGCTGAAGAAGGCGGGGCTCGCCGGGCGCAGCGTCGTCCTCAAGCTACGCCGCGCCGATTTCCGCCTGCTGACCCGCCGGCGCACGCTCGCCGAGCCGACGCAGCTCGCGGAGCGGATCTGGGAGACCGCCCATGCGCTGCTCGCCGGCGCGGTTGGCACCGGGCGCTTCCGCCTGGTCGGCGTCGGGCTCGCCGATCTTTCCGACGCGACCACGGCCGACACGCCCGACCTGTTCTCCCAGGCGACGGAATCGCGCGCAATCGAGCAGGCGATCGACGCCGTCCGCGCCAAGTTCGGCGACGGCGCGATCACCCGCGGGCGCGGATTCCGACCGGGCAGCATTCGCCGGGCGAAAACCTTGCGTTAACGATTCGCGGGCAATATGGTCCGATGCACACCGGGTTGTGTGTCGAAGAGGCTATGGGGATGGGGGAACCTGCGCTTGTCGCGTCGGCCGAAGAGCCGGCGCCGCCTGGAGCGCCGCAGCAGCGCATCGTCCAGTCCGACGGACGGCGTTACTCGCTCCGACTGGAGCCCGAATTCTGGGCGGCGCTCGAACGCGCGGCGCGGGACGAAGGCATCCGGCTTGGCCGGCTCGTTGCCAGCGTTGCGAAGGACGCGCCGGAAGGCAGCAACCTCGCCTCGCGGCTTCGCCTGTTCTGCCTCGACTCTGCCGCGCGGCGTGGCGACCAGCTTCAGGCGCAACTTCAGGAAGCCAGCCGAACCAGCGGAGATACTGATATCGGTGTGCTCGTCGAGGCGCTGCCGATCCCGGCGCTCGTGATCGGCGCGAACGGAGAAATATCGCACTTTAACAGTGGGTTCGGGCGCTGGTTTGGACCGGGACATCCGCAATTGCCCGGCAAGCCATTCGATTTCTTCATGAAATTACGGACGCAGCAGCCGTTTGAGCAGATCCGCAAGGCCTTCTCAGACCGCAAACTCGGCATGGCGCTTGGGCATATCATGTATGTGAGCCCGGGCCGGGTCGCCGCGGCGCCATGCCGGCTCGTCCCGGTGCAGCGGCAGTCGGCTGGAACCCATTCCTGCCTGGTCATGTTGATCGAAAACCGCCGGCTATAAGTATCCCGATGTGAGTTTCGGCCGCCGTGCCGGTTTAAACCGTATTGAAAGGAATCTAGGCAAATTGTATTGGTGTTGACCGAGCCGTGTGGAGAGAACGCCGTGGCGCTACCCGAAGAAGGGCAATTTACGAATATTGCGGCCTCCGCGGCGGAGCCGATCATGGTCCTGACGCTTCAGGACCTCGTGCCCGATGCGGGTGGCGAGGTCGCGATGCAGAGCTTCGGCGTTCCTGCCGTCGGCATCGATCCGGGGGGCTCGGCGGCCATGACGTCGTCGGGCACGATTTCGTCGCACGTGACCGCGGCCGGCGAGGACGTTTCGGGGTATCGCTATTACGCCTTCGACAACGGGATCACGCTGTATTTTCCGCCGGACATGGTCGTCCTGATGGCTCCGCCGACGGGCGGCTAAGCCGAGATCGCCGGCGCCGGCCACGCGGGCGCGCGAGCTGTTCCTGAGACTTGCGGGCGCGTTGAACGTCCCGGCCGGCCGGCCGGGGCGCTGGCTCAGCGCATCAGGCCGTCGACGAAGCGCGGCAAAGCGAACGCCGCGCGATGGATTGCCGGCGAATAGTACTTCGTCTTGAGCCGCAGAGCGTGAAAACGCCGTTCGAGCACGGCGGGGGAGACCGCGCGCGACTTCGGGTCGAGCGCCGCCCAGCCGAGCGTCATGAAGCCGCCGTAGTAGCTCGGCACCGCGGCGACGTAGAAGCCAGTGTCCTTGAAGAACTTGCGCCGACGCTTCCAGGTCATCGGAATTTCGCTCGGCTGCATGAACGGCACGCCGTTCTGGTTGACCAGGATTCCGCCCGCGTTCAGGCAGCGCCGGCAGTTCTTGTAGAACGCCTCGGTGAACAGAACTTCGCCCGGCCCCATCGGGTCGGTCGAGTCGACGATGATGACGTCGAACCGGTCCGCGGTCTCGGCGACGTACTTGGCGCCGTCGGTGATGACCAGATCGGTCCGCTTGTCGCGGAAGGCCTTGGCGGGGATCGACGGCATGTACTTCAGGCACATATCGACGACGCCGCGGTCGATCTCGACCATGGTGACGCGCTCGACGTCGTGTTTGAGCGCCTCGCGCAAGATGCCGCCGTCGCCACCGCCGATGATGAGGACACGGCGTGCCCGGCCATGGGCCAGGATCGGCACATGCGTCATCATCTCGTGGTAGACGAACTCATCCTTCTCGGTCACCTGGATGATGTCGTCCAGCGCGAGCACGCGGCCATAGGTCGGCGTCTCGAAGATCACCAGATCCTGGTGCTCCGTGCGCTCGCGATAGATGATCCGGCTGATCTCGAAGCTTTGACGGACGTGAGGAAAAAGCTTCTCCTCGAACCAGCCCTCGCTCACGCGAAAATTCCGCGCTTCTGCTCGGAAAGCTGGACCGTCACCGGCTGGAAGGCCTGGCGCAGGATCGGGATCGCCTTGTACGGATCGCAGGCACCGCACATGAAGATGTCCAGCGCCGCATAGCCGCGTTCCGGCCAAGTGTGGATCGAGATATGCGATTCGGCGAGCACCGCCACGCCAGACAGCCCGGCATTCGGGCCGAAATGGTGGAGGTGGATATGAAGCAGGGTGGCGCCGGCCGCTTCGGTGGCGTCGCGCAGCATCTGGTCGGTTACCGCCAGATCGCCGAGATTCGACGCGCCCCAGAGCTCGACCAACAGATGGGTCCCGGCGAACTTCACGCCGTTGCGCTCGACGAAGTAATCCTTCGCGACCGTCTGGACGTCCATCGCATCCGCGACAAGCGGAAGCGGTTCGACGACGGGAGCAACCTTAGCTGCTGCCTTTACCGGTTTCGTCGCCGCGCCGTCATTGCGACGGCCACCCGACACGACACCCAGTTTCACCATCGGCTTCATCGCCGCCGCCTTGTTGGTCATCTCTCGAGTCACCCCCAGGTTGGAGCATCCCGCGTAAAACGCGAGTTTCGCTATTTGGGACCAATCGACCTCTGTTGCAAGAGAAAAAAGGGTCAAAAGTCGAAATTTTCGGTAAACGCGGCATGGAAAACACACCGCGCTCATCGAGCGTGCGCGGAAGTCCGCGTCAGAAGCGGTCGTCGTCGAGCGCCAGTGCGCTCGTCGCGCCGGCCACGATCGGATGCACGAGTGCGGGCGCTTGGCTCAGCACATGGTCGGCGTAGAAGCGCGCGACGGCGATTCGGGTTTCGAGGAACGCCGAGTCGCTGCCCTGCACAGCGAGGGCGCGCTGCGCTGCGCAGATCTGCCGCGCCATCATGGCTCCTCCGGCGACGATCCCGAACAGGCGCAGATAGGCTGCCGCGCTGGCAGCGGCGTGGCGATGGTCGCCCTCCGACGAGGCGACGATCCAGTCGGTCGCCCCTTCGAGGGCGTCGTGGCCGGCGCCGAGCGCGCGGCCGACGACGGCGGCGTCGTCGCCTGGCTGCGCGGCCAGATCGACGGCGATTTCGCGGATTTCAGCGAGGAAGGCGCGGGCGGCCACGCCCTTGTCGCGGCCGACCTTGCGGAATACCAGGTCGTTGGCCTGGATGCCGTTGGTGCCTTCGTAGATCGGCGTGATCCGGACGTCGCGATAGTACTGGGCGGCGCCGGTTTCCTCGATGAAACCCATACCGCCGTGGATCTGGACGCCCAGCGAGGCCACATCGCAGCCGACATCGGTCGACCACGCCTTGACGACGGGCGTCAGCAGGTCGGCGCGGGCGGCCATGGCGGCCTGCTCGGGTCCCGGCGGCAGCCGATTGGCAAGATCGAGGGATGCGAAGGTGGAGTAGGCGAGGGCCCGGGTCGCTTCGGTCAGTGCCTTCATGGTCATCAGCATTCGGCGTACATCCGGGTGGCGGAGGATCGCCACCGGCTCGGCACTGCGACTGCCGAGGTCGCGGCTCTGCACGCGCTGCCGGGCATAGCCGAGCGCATGCTGGTAGGCGCGTTCGGCCAGCGCGACGCCCTGGATGCCGACATCCAGCCGCATGTTGTTCATCATCGTGAACATGCAGGCGAGGCCCTCATTCTCCTTTCCGATAAGGGTCCCGATCGCGCCGCCGTTGTCGCCATAGGCCATAACGCAGGTCGGCGAGGCGTGGATCCCGAGCTTGTGCTCGAGCGAAACGACGCGGAGGTCGTTGCGCTCGCCCAGCGACCCGTCGGAGCGCACGAGGAACTTGGGGACGAGAAAGAGCGAGATGCCGCGCGATCCGGCCGGCGCGTCGGGCAGCCGCGCGAGGACGAGGTGGACGATGTTGTCGGTCCAGTCCTGGTCGCCGTAGGTGATGAAGATCTTTTGCCCGGTGATTCGGTAGTGGTCGCCTTCGCGAACGGCGCGCGTGCGCAGCGCCCCGACGTCAGAGCCCGCCTGCGGCTCGGTGAGGTTCATCGTCCCGGTCCATTCGCCGGAGACGAGCTTGGGCAGGTAGAGCCGCTTCTGCTCGGCCGTGCCGTGCGCAGCCAGGGCCTCGACCGCCCCGACGGTCAGCATCGGCCCGAGCGCCCAGCCCATATTGGCCGCGTTCCACATTTCCTGGACGGCCGTTGCGACCACCCAGGGCAGACCCTGGCCGCCGTGATCGGGCGGGAACGGCACGCTGTTCCAGCCGCCCTCGACATAGTGACGGTAGGCCTCGCGGAAACCCGGCGGGGTGCGGACGACGCCGTTGTCGAGACGCGCCGGCTCGCGGTCGCCGACCCGGTTGAGCGGCGCCAGCACGTCCGCCGCGAGCTTGCCGGCCTCCTCGAGGACATGTCCGACCAGGTCCGTCTCTACGGCTTCGCCGCCGGGCAGGGCCGCCAGCCGCTCGAGGCCGACGACATGCTGGAGCACGAACTGCATCTCGCGGATCGGCGGGCGATAGTCGGTCATCGAATGCTCCGAGTTTGCCGACCGCTCAGCGGCGTCGGCCGCCTGGCAGGTCGAGCGGCAGGCGGGTTTCGCCGTCCGAAAGGGTGATGACCAGCGTCCGACCGCGATCGTCGAGATGGACACGAGCCTCGGGATGATGGTCGAGTTCGACTTCCCCTGCGAGCCAGGCGCGGTCGGCGCGGATGCCGATGGCCACGATATGGCGACGGACCTCGATACGCGGCCGCCGCGCGCGCGGATCATCGACGGCCGAATTGCAGCGGCTTTCGACGACGATCATTGCAGGCGGCCCCGACTGCTGATCGGTGATCGCCAGTTCGCATCCGAGCGGCCCAAAGCAATCCTCCCACACGCCGAGCACGCGAACGCCGGCGCGCTGCGGCATCAGGATGGCGAGGGCCACGGCGTTGCCGGGCCAGGTCCAGCCAGCAAGCGTGACCTCCGGGCCTCTCGGTCCGATGCGCAGCTGGTCCCCGAGGGTCCGCTGCCAGTCTCCGGCGCGCGGGTCGCGCGGATTGCCGATGGCGCCCACATTGCGGAGCGTCTGTCCGGTCCGTGTGGGAAAACAGAGATCGCCGGCGAGGCGGAGGTCCTGCTGCGCCAGTGCCGGCAGGGCCAGCACCAGTAACAAGGCGAGCGCCAGAAGGGGGCGTTTGATCATATGACCTTGCCGGGGTTCATGATGCCGCGCGGATCGAGCGCCTGCTTGAGCGTCCGCATCACCTCGAGGGCGACGGGTGATTTGTAGCGCGTGAGCTCGTCGCGCTTGAGCAGGCCGATCCCATGCTCAGCCGAAATGCTTCCGCCATGGCGGGCGACGATGCCGTGCACGATGTCGTTGAACTCCTGCCAGCGCGCCATGAAGGCATCGCGTTCCGGGCCCTGTTTGGGCAGGTCTGCCGGCTGGCTGAGGTTGAAATGGATGTTGCCGTCGCCGGCGTGCCCGAAGGGGACCACGCGCAGGCCGGGCAAGGCGGCCACGCACGCCGCCGTTGCCTCGGCGATGAAGTCTGCGACGACCGAGACCGGCACCGAGACGTCGTGCTTGATGCTGCCGCCTTCGCTGCGCTGCGCTTCGGTGATGCTCTCGCGCAGCTTCCACATCGCCTGACGCTGCTGGACGCTGTCGGCGAATGCGGCGTCGGCGACGTCGCCGTCTTCGGCGGCGCTGGCGAGCACATCTTCGAGCCGGTCGCGCAGCGCGCTGCCGAGGTCGCCGCCGGCCAGCTCCATCAGCACGTACCAGTCGTGGCGGCCGCGCAGCGGATCATGTGCGCCGGGAATGTGGCGCAGGACCATGTCGAGCGGTGCGCGGCCGATCAGCTCGAACGCCACCACGGTGTCGCCGCTGCCGGCTTTGGCGCGCGCCAGCAGCCGGATCGCTGCGTGCGGATCGCGCACGGCGACGAAGGCGGTTTCGAGCGAGCGCGGCTTGGAGAACAGCTTGAGCGTGGCGGCGGTGATGATCCCGAGCGTGCCCTCGGCCCCCATGAACAGGTGACGCAGGTTGTAGCCCGTATTGTCCTTGCGCAGGGCGCTCAGGTCGTCGAGCACGCGCCCGTCGGGGAGAACGACCTCGAGGCCCAGGACGAGGTCGCGCGCCATCCCATAGCGCAGCACCGCATTGCCGCCGGCATTGGTCGAAAGGTTGCCGCCGATCTGGCAGCTGCCCTCGGAGCCCAGGCTGAGCGGGAAAAGCCGATCGGCATCGTCGGCCGCGCGCTGAATCTCGGCGAGGATGCAGCCGGCCTCAACGGTAATCGCGTCGTTGAGGGGATCGATCGCTCGGATGCGGTTCATCCGTCGCAAGTTGAGCAGGATCGCGTCCTCGTCAAACGGAGTCGCGCCACCGCACAGTCCGGTGTTGCCACCTTGCGGGACGATCGGCACGCCCGCATCGGCACAGATCGCGACCACCGTGGCGACCTCTGCGGTCGACTGCGGATAGCAGACCATCGCCGCGCGGCCGCGGTAGTGGCCGCGCATGTCGGCGAGATGCGGCTCCATGTCGTCCGCCCTATCGGTCCAGCCCTTCGAGCCGAGTGCGGCCTTCAGACGAGCGGCAGCGGCATCACGCTTGGTGTGTGTGACGACAGTCATGCGAGAGAGGTACCGCACCCCCCTTGGGCCGGCAAGGCTCCGCGCATTGCGCTGGCGCCAAGGCGCGCTAGAGTGAGCCCTCGGCCGGGAGCGATGGGGGCAAGGGTGAACTTGCGCAGGTGGGGACGGGTTGCACTGGTTGCAGTGATCGGGTTGGCCGCATTCGGCGCCGGCGTGCAGCTCTATGCAACCTGGGCGGATCGCGAGGCCTTCCCCGCGCCGGGCCGTCTGATCGAAGTCGGCGACCGCCGCCTCCACATCGACTGCCGTGGTGACGGCGACGGACCGACCATCGTGCTGGAGGCGAGCCTCGGCGGATTCTCCGCCTACTGGGCGTGGGTGGTCGATACGTTGCGCTCGACGCGGCGCGTCTGCGCCTACGACCGCAGCGGACTGGGTTGGAGCGAGAGCGGAAGCGGCGTGCGCGATACGATCACCGCCATACGACTGCTCAATCGACTCCTCGATCAGGCAGGCGAGCGGTCGCCTTATGTGATGGTCGGGCATGGCCTCGGCGGCGCTTACGTTCGCACCTACGCCGCGCGGTACCGCGGCGCGGTGGTCGGCGTCATTACCATCGATTCGATGCATCCCGACCAGTTCCGGCGCTTGCCGGACCGCGTCCGCCGCCAATTCTCCGACCTGCGGGTGAGCTACGGCCTCGCCGAAGTCCTGGCGCATTTCGGACTCATGCGGGTACGGAGCTTCGCCGCCAACATGGCGGGCGATCTTCCGCCGTCGGCGCGCCAGGTCATCCGTTCCTTTGCGGCGCTGCCGTCACACCTCGAAGCCGCCGGCGACGAGGTGGCGGTGCTCGACGATTCGCTCGCTCAGGCGGGCGTGGTGCACACCTTGCGCGATCTGCCGCTGCTGGTGATCAACTCGGAGCAGGTCGCCAATATCGAGCCAGCGGCCTGGGACGAGATGCAGGCGGACTTGGCCCAGCTCTCGTCGCGCGGACGACGCGCCGTGATCGCAGGGGCTTCCGGCGAGACCGTGCTGACCCAGGAGGCGACGGCGCGGGCGGTGGCACGGGCGATCGAGAGCTTCGTGGCTGCTATCGACGCGCCGGCCGCGGCGCAGCCGCCCGGCGCAGCCGGTCGTTGATTGCAGCGCCGATTCCGTGGTCCGGGATCGGCGCGACCGCGATGCCGGAGAATTGCCGCCGATCGAGCGCGCGCAGCGCGTCGAAAAGCCTTGCTGCGGCTTCGACCAGATCGCCCGTTGCGCTCAGGTTGATCATCCGATCGGCGCCAACGCCGGGCGGCGCGGGACCGAACGCGAGAAAGGCCTCGTCGTCCCGCGGGGCGCCCGCGCCGAGCCGCAGCGGAAGCGTCGGGGCATAGTGGCTGGCGAGCCGGCCCGGCGACGCGCGGGCGCTGTCGCCGGCTTCATCGTCGAGCGACGCGATCGGGCCGATCGCCTGTTCGAGCTGCTCGCGGGTCACCGCGCCGGGACGCAGCAGGACGGCCACGCGGCCCGAGAGATCGACGACCGTCGATTCCACTCCGACATCGGCGCGGCCGGCATCCAGGATCAGCGGGACGTACTTTGCCAGGCCAATCGCGACGTGGCGCGCCGTCGTCGGGCTCACCTTGCCTGAGCGATTTGCGCTCGGCGCCACCACCGGGCGCCCGAACGCCTGCAGCAGTCGCCTTGCGACGGGATGGGCGGGCACGCGGATCGCGAGGGTTTCGCGGCCGGCCGCGACGACGCGCGGCACGCGCGATCCCGGCCTGCGTCCCAGGACGAGGGTCAGAGGGCCAGGCCAGAAACGTGCGGCAAGGACCCGTGCGCGGGCATCGAATCGTGCGATTGCCCGCGCCGCCTCGACCGCCGCGACGTGGACGATGAGCGGATTGAAGGCCGGGCGGCCCTTGGCTGCATAGATCCGCGCGACCGCGGCGCGTCGCGTGGCATCGCCGCCGAGGCCATAGACCGTCTCCGTCGGCAACGCCACCAGGCCGCCGCGCCGGAGCTGGCGGACGGAGCGGGCAAGCGCGTGCGGCGTGGCCTTGAGAATGCGGCGGTCCTGCGGCATGGGCAGTAGGGCATAGGCGACACGGCGGCGATAGGCAAGCGCGCGCCTTGTGAGGACGGGCCGCACCGGGCCACTATGGGGACGGGGGCTCGATGACCGCACGCATCGTTACGATCGCACAGCAGAAGGGCGGCGCCGGCAAGACCACGCTGGCGGCGCATCTCGTCGCGGCCTGGGCGCCGACGCTGCGCGTCGCGGTCGCCGACATCGATCCGCAGGCAAGCCTGTCGCACTGGGTCGAGCTGCGCCGCGCCCGCCTTGGCGCCGACCGGATCGGCTTCACCCACTCGCAGCTTCAGGGCTGGCGGCTTGCTGTCGAGGCAGAGCGGCTCGCGCGCGATCACGACATCGTCGTCATCGACTCGCCGCCGCATCTCGAAACCGAGGCGAAGATCGCGATCCGGGCGGCACACATCGTCGTCGTTCCGCTTCAGCCCTCGCCGATCGACGTCTGGGCGACGCGGCCGACGCTCGATCTCGCGCGGCTCGAACGGCGCCCGGTCCTGATGGTGCTCAACCGCCTGCCGGCGCGCGCGCGCCTGACCAGCGAGATGGCGCAGGGTGCCGCCGGATACGGCGTCGCGGTTGCACAGGCGGCCCTCGGCAACCGCGTCGCCTTTGCGGCGAGCATGGCGCTCGGCCTTGGCGTCACGGAAGCCGACCCCGATTCCCCCGCGGCTGAAGAGATTGCGGCGCTGGCGCGCGAGATTCTTGCCCGGCTTGCCGGTTAGATTGGCAGCCTATGCGCCCTTGGCGATGAAGTCGGGATTCTCGAACGCGGGCTTGCCGTAGAACAACGGCTGCCCGGCAAGCGTCATCACCTTGCCGCCCGCCGCTTCGAGCACGGCCTGGCCAGCCGCCGTGTCCCATTCCATCGTCCGGCCGAGGCGTGGATAGAGGTCGGCCTCGCCGCACGCGACCATGCAGAACTTGACGGCGCTGCCGATGCGCTTGTGGTTCGCGACCTTGTAGTCGGACAGCATGGCGGCGAGCGCGTCCTGGTCGCCGTGGTCGCGGCTCGACACGACCGTGAGGCCGCGCGACGACGGCGGGCGCACGCGGATCTGGCGCGCGCGGCTGTTGGGGCGCCATTCGAGCGCGGTGTTCGGTCCCGCCCCGGTCCAGGTGGCGCCGGAAATCGGTTGGTGGACGATGCCGATGACCGGACGGCGATTGTCGACAAGCGCGACGTTGACCGTGAACTCTCCGGTGCGGTTGATGAAGCCGCGCGTGCCATCGATCGGATCGACCAGCCAGTAGCGGTCCGGCATGTCGTCGCCGCCGCGCCAGCGGCATTCGCCGCGCGACACCGCCTCTTCCGAAACGATCGGAACGTCCGGGCTGAAGCGCTGCAGCGCGTGAATGAGCGCCGCCTCGACCGCCTCGTCGGCATCGGTCACCAGCGTGGCGTCGGTCTTGGTGCGGACCGAAAACTCGTTCTGGTAGTACGCGAGCGCGGGTGCCGCCGCGTTGCGCACGATGTCTGCGAGTTCCTGGACGACCGCGGAGCGGGCCAGCGTTATTGCAGCCATTCGGTTGCGGCCCCGCGCGCGGCTATTCGGCTGCGCGCGGCGTCTTGCGCTCGATCAGGCGCCAGATCCGCTCGGCCGTCGCCGGCATGTCGATGTGGCGCACGCCGTAGGGCTGCAGCGCGTCGACGATGGCATTGATCACCGCCGGCGGCGCGCCCATCGAGCCGGCCTCGCCCGCGCCCTTCACGCCGAGCACGTTGTGCGCGCACGGCACCTCGTTGTAGGCGAAGTTGAAGGACGGCACGTCGTCGGCGCGCGGCATGCAATAGTCCATGAACGAGCCGGTCAGGAGCTGGCCGGACGCGGGGTCGTATTGGCAGCCTTCGAGAAGGGCTTGTCCGATCCCTTGCACCGTGCCGCCGTGAACTTGGCCCGCGACGAGCATCGGGTTTATGACCTTGCCGAAATCGTCGACGATCACGTAGTTGACGATCCGCGGCACGCCGGTCGCGGCGTCGATCTCGACCTCGACGATGTGGCAGCCGTTGGGATAGGTCGCGTCGGCCGGGTTGTAGTTGGCCTTCTCGTCAAGGCCCGGCGCCATGCCGACGGGGAGCTTCTTCGGGTCGCGCGCGGCGGCGGCGACGTCGAAAATCGACATCGCCCGATCGGTGCCGGCGACGACGAATTGGCCGTTGGCGAATTCGATGTCGGCCTCCGACGTCTCCATCAGATGGCCGGCGATCTTCTTGCCCTTGGTGACGATCAGCTCCGACGCATTGACGATGGCCCCGCCGCCGACCGAGAGGGCGCGGCTGCCGCCGGTCCCGCGGCCGTACTGGATCTGGTCGGTGTCGCCCTGGATCACCTTGATCTTGTCGAAGTCGATGCCCAGCCGGTCGTGAATGAGCTGCATGTAGGCCGTCTCGTGGCCCTGGCCGTTCGACTGGTTGCCGACCAGCACATGAACCTCGCCCGCCGGCATGAAGTGGATCTCGGCGGTCTCGTCGGGTGCCCCGCCGCAGGCCTCGATGTAGGTGGCGAGGCCGATGCCGCGAAGCTTGCCGGCGCGTTCGGATTCGGCGCGGCGCTGCGGAAAGCCCTGCCAGTCGATCGCCTTCAGCGCGTCGTCGAGATTGCGGGCGAATTCGCCGCTATCGTAGACCGCGCCGGCCGCGGTCGTGTAGGGCATGGCTGATGGCGGGATGAAGTTGCGCCTGCGGATCTCGACCGGACCGAGACCGGTTTCGCGCGCGGCGACGTCGACGAGCCGCTCGACGAGATAGTTCGCTTCCGGGCGCCCGGCACCGCGATAGGCGTCGACCGGTGCAGTATGGGTGTAGACCCCCAGCACGTGGATGTAGATGGCGCTGAGCCCGTAGACCCCGTTGTGCATCTTGGCGCCGGCGAAGGTCGGAATGAACGGTCCGTAGTGGGAAAGATAGGCGCCGAGATTGGCGACGATCTCGACCCGAAGCGCCAGGAACTTGCCGTCCTTGTCGATCGCGAGTTCGCCGCGCGTAACGTTGTCGCGGCCGTGCGTGTCGGTGAGGAACGCATCGCTGCGGTCGGGCGTCCACTTGACCGGGCGCTTGAGCGCGCGCGCGGCGAACAAGACGCCGGCGTACTCGGGGTAGGGAAAGATCTTCATCCCGAAGCCGCCGCCGACATCGCCGGTCACGACGCGCAGCGACGATTCCGGGACGTGGAAGATGTCCTTCGCGATCGTCTTGCGGATCGTGTGGCCGCCCTGGCTCGAAGTGTAGAGCGTGAACTTGTTCTCGCCCGCGGCGAAATCGCCGAGCGCACCGCGCGGCTCCATCGAATTGGGGACGACGCGGTTGTTGATCAAGTCGACGCTGATGATGCGCGCGGCCTTCTTGAAGGCTGCGTCGGTTGCCGCCTCGTCGCCGAGGCCCCAGTCGACGGCGAGGTTCTTCTTGGCGAACGGCCAGACCTGCGGCGCATCGCCCGCCAGCGCGCCTTTGGTGTCGACGACGGCGGGCAGGGGGTCGTAGTCGACCTCGATCGTCTCGGCCGCGTCGCGTGCGGCGGCCAGCGTTTCGCCGACCACGATCGCGACGGTGTCGCCGACAAAGCGGACCGTATCGACGGCGACGATCGGCCTGGGCGGCACCTGCATCTTGGAGCCGTCGCGATTCGGCACGACGCCGTCGCACGGCATGTCGCCGAGGCCGGCTGCCTTGACATCGGCGCCGGTGAAGACGCCGAGGATGCCCGGCACGCGCTTGGCGGCACCGACGTCGATGCTCTTGATCCGCGCATGGGCGTGCGGCGAGCGCAGGAAGAATGCGTAGCACTGGCCGGGCAGATTGATGTCGTCGTTGTAGCGGCCGGCGCCGGTGATGAAGCGAGCATCCTCGACGCGCCGGACCGACTGGCCCATGCCGAATTTAGCCATCGCGTGACTCCCCTGGGGTGCTGCGGACATTGGCGACCATTAAGTATGGCCGGCGGACGGATTTCAAGCGGTGGTCTTAGTGCCTTCGAATGACGTGGCCCCGCGCGCCGACGCACTGGACGAACGAAGGAATATCGCGCAAACCACGCACGGCCAAGCGACAAAGGAAGGACAGGGTCCGGCGCATGTGCGGTCGCTACCTGATTACGACCCCGGTTGAGGGGCTGCGTGCGGTGTTCGGGTTCAGGAACCCGGCGCCGAACCTACCGCCGCGCTACAACGTGGCGCCGACGCAACGCGTGCCGGTGATCCGTCGCGCCGCGGGTGCGCGCGCGATCGATCTGCTGCGATGGGGGTTGGTGCCGTCCTGGGCCAAGGACCTGTCGGTGGGGAGCCGCATGATCAACGCGCGCGGCGAGAGCGTGGCAGAGAAGCCCGCCTACCGCGCCGCCTTCCGTGCGCGGCGCTGTCTCGTGCCGGCCGACGGCTTCTATGAATGGCAGACGGTCGGCCAGAATCCGCCGAAGCATCCGTTCCTTTTCCGCATGCGCGATGGTCGGCCCTTCGCCTTCGCCGGTCTGTGGGAGCGATGGCAGTCGCCAGAGCGCGAGATCGTCGAAACATTCACCATCGTCAACACGGCGGCGACCGGCATGATGACGGACTATCACGACCGGGTGCCGATCGTGCTTGCGCCCGCGGATTACGACGCCTGGCTCGATGCGAGCGTCGATCCCATGCCGCTGATCCAGGCGCCGCCGGGAGACTGGTTCGCGGTCACGCCGGTTTCGGCCTATGTCAACGACGTGCGGCACGACGATCCCGGCTGCCTTGCGCCGCCGGCGAACGACGAGCCTGCCGCAAAGCCGGCGAAGCGTCCGCGCGACGTCCGCCAGGGCAGCCTGTTCTGAGCCCGCCGGCGGGGCCAAAGTGGTAGAATCCCGGCGAATCGCAGAGTGAATGAGGGTTGAATGTCCGTCGCTGCCCTGCCGCGCGTCACCTATTCGAACGTCACCGCAGATTTCGCGCCGCTGCACGACTATCTCGATACGGCGCTGCCCGGCTTCCGCGCGGCGTTTGGTCGGTTCTGGCCGAATATCATTGGCGATCAGGTGGACGATGACGGCGTGCGGTTCTCGACCGTCAGCCCGATCGACGATCGCATCGTCATCGGCGAGTTCGTGGCGGCGTCGCCGGGCGCGGTCGATCGCGCGGTGCGCGCGGCCAAGGCCGCACAGCCCGCATGGGCCGCGCTGCACTGGCGCGAGCGCGTGGCGACCCTGCGGCGCCTGGCCGAGGTTCTGCGCGCGCGTCGCTTCGAGTTCGGCATGGCGTGCCTCTACGAGGTCGGCAAGTCGCGGCTCGAATCGATGGGCGAAGCCGAAGAGGCGATCGACCTGATCACCTACTATTGCGACGAAATGGAGCGCAATGAGGGCTATGCCCGCGCCATGGCGCGCGCCTTTCCCAACGAGGCGACCCAGGTCGTGCTGCGGCCGGTCGGTGTCTTCGGAGTGATCGCGCCGTTCAACTTTCCGCTGGCGCTGTCGGTCGGGATGATGACGGGGGCGCTGGTCGGCGGCAATGCGGTCGTCTACAAGCCGAGCGCGAAGGCCTGCCTCACCGGCGCGATGCTGGTGGCAATCTGCGAGGAAGCCGGGCTGCCGCACGGACTGGTCAGCCTGCTGTGCGGCGAAGGTGCCGGGCGCCACCTCGCCGATCATCCCGGCGTCGACGGCATCGCCTTCACGGGCAGTCATGCCGTCGGCATGGAGATCTACCGCAAGGTCGCCGCGGGGCCGTTTGCGCGTCCGGTCATCGTCGAGATGGGCGGCAAGAATCCGACCTATGTCACCGCGGCGGCCGATCTCGACGTCGCCGCGGAGGGCGTGATGCGCTCGGCCTTCGGGCTTCAGGGGCAGAAATGCAGTGCATGCTCGGTCGCCTATGTCGAGGCATCGGTGCTGCAGACATTCGTCGATGTACTCGCCGAAAAGACGTCGCGCATCGTCATCGGGACGCCGGAGCAGCGCGAGGTCTACATGGGGCCGCTGATCGGCGCCGATGCCGGAGAACGCTTCCTCGAGGCCGTCGCGCGCGCTGACCATGACGGACAGGTCGTGCGCGGCGGCACGCGGCTGCGCGGCGGCATCTACGCGCACGGCTGGTATGCCGAACCCACCGTGGTCACGGGATTGCCGTCCGATCACCGTCTCAACCGCGAAGAACTCTTCCTGCCCTTCCTCTCGGTCGTCGCGTGCAACAATCTTGCGGAAGGGATCGCGCACGGCAACGCCGTCGGTTATGGCCTCACAGCCGGTCTGTTCAGCCGCGACCCGGCTGAAATCGATCGCTTCCTTGCGACCGCGGAGGCCGGCGTGCTCTACGCCAACCGGCGCTCCGGCGCGACGACCGGCGCCTGGCCGGGCATCCAGAGCTTCTGCGGGTGGAAGGGATCGGGCGTGACCAACAAGGGTGGGCTCGGGCCATTCTATGTCCCGCAGTTCATGCGCGAGCAGAGCCGCACGGTCTGGGAAGCCTGACCCGCGCGCAGGGCGCTTTGCCGCACTCGCTGGGCTGCGTATGATCGGGCCGATGCTGACGACCATCGAAGACCTCGTGGCTGCGATCCGGCCGGGAATGCTGGTCGCGATCCCGCCTGACTACAGCGGCGTGTCGATTGCAGCGACACGGGCGATCGCCAGACGTGGCATCCGCGACTTGCGGCTTGTCGCCGTGCCGACCAGCGGAATGCAGGCCGACATCCTGGTCGGTGCGGGCTGCGTGGCCGAGCTCGAGGCTGCAGCGGTGACGCTCGGCGAGGCCGGACCGGCGCCGCGGTTCAACGCCGCGATCGTCGGACGGACGCTGCGGATGCGCGACACGACCTGTCCTGCGATCCATGCGGCGCTGCAGGCGGCGGAAAAGGGCATTCCCTTCATGCCGCTGCGCGGGCTGATCGGCAGCGACATTCTTGCCAACCGCACGGATTGGCGCGTCATCGACAATCCATTTGCGGCGGGGGACCCGATCGTCACGCTGCCGGCGATCCGGCCCGACGTCGCGCTGTTCCACGCCGCCAAGGCGGACAAAGACGGCAACATCTGGATCGGGCGAAGGCGCGAGCTCGTCACCATGGCTCACGCGGCCAAGGCGAGCATCGTGACCGTGGAAGAGATCGTCGACGGTTCGCTACTCGCCGACGAAGCCACTGCTGCCGGTGTCGTGCCGGCGCTCTATGTCGAGCGCATTGCCGTGGCGCCGCGCGGCGCGTGGCCGATCGGACTGCTGGACATCTATCCGGCCGACGAGGCAGCGATCGCGGCATACGCCGCGGCGGCGCGAACCGAGGCGGGCTTCCGCAAATGGCTCGATGGGTTTCTCGCCGCGAAGGCGGCGGCGTGATGGACCGCGCCCGCACCGAGCTGCTCGTCGTCACCCTGTCACGCCTGCTGGACGGTGCGCGCACCATCGCCGTTGGAGCGTCGTCGCCGATCCCGGGCGCCGCGGCGCTGCTGACGCGCGCCAGGTCCGGCGGCGCTACGCGCGTGCTGATGCTCGGCAGCATCAAGCACAACAGCTTCACCGACGGGGGGCGCGAACTGTTCGATTGTGCGGCGCAGGGTCGCATCGACGCCTTCTTCCTCGGCGGCGGCCAGATCGATGGAGCTGCGAACATCAATCTCGTCGGGCTCGGCGACTATCCGTCGTTGACGCATCGTTTCCCCGGCTCGTTCGGCTCGGCCTATCTTTATTTCCTGATCCCGCGCGTGATCCTCTTCCGCGAGGAACACAGCCCGCGCGTCCTCGTTCCCAAGGTGGACTTCATCTCGGCGCCCGGAACAAGCGCTCCCCGCATCTATCGCAGGGGCGGGCCGGTCGCGCTGGTGACCGGCCGTTGCGTGTTCGAATTCTCCGCGGGCCGCTTCCGCCTTGCGAGCACGCATCCCGGTGAGGACGCGGCGAGCGTGCGTGCGCAGACCGGGTTCGACTATGACGTCGCAGGCGACGTGCCGCAGACGCCGGGACCGGATGAGGCCGAAAGGGCCTTGCTCGCCGGTCGGGTGCGCGACGAGATTGCCGAAACCTATCCACGTTTTGCGGCTGCCTGGGCGGCCGCAGCCTGACATTCGGAGGAGCAATGGCGGCTGAGACACAGCCTGCGCAGGGTGCGCTGGCCGGCGTGAAGGTGATCGACCTGACCCGCGTCCTGGGCGGTCCGTACTGCACGCAGATCCTGGGCGACCACGGCGCTGACGTGATCAAGATCGAGCCGCCGCAGGGCGACGAGGTGCGCGACTGGGGCCCGCCGTTCCGCGATGACGCCGCGTCGTATTTCGTCGGCGTCAACCGGAACAAGCGGGGAGTGGCCCTCGACCTCGCCAAGCCGGCAGGGCGCGAGGTGCTGATGCGCCTGCTCGAAGGCGCAGACGTACTCATCCACAACTTCAAGCCCGGCACCCTGGAGAAATGGGGCATCGGTTACGCCGACACGCTGGCGAAGAAGTTCCCGCGCCTGGTCTATTGCCACATCACCGGCTTCGGGCCGGACGGCCCGCGTGGCGGCCTGCCGGGCTACGACGCCGCGGTGCAGGCGGTGTCGGGCCTGATGAGCATCAACGGCACGCCGGAATCGGGGCCGGTGCGGATGGGCACGCCGATCGTGGATCTCGGCACCGGCCTCAACGCCGCGATCGGCATCCTGATGGCGCTGTTCGAGCGTGCGCGCACCGGCAAGGGCCAGGCGGTCGACTGCAGCCTGTACGATTGCGCCATCTCGCTGCTCCATCCGCAGGCCGCGAACTACCTGATGTCGGGCAAGCCGCCGCAGCGCATCGGCAACGCGCATCCGAACATTTCGCCCTATGACAGCTACAAGACCCGCGGGCGCTCGGTCTTTCTCGCGGTCGGCAATGATCGGCAATTCGAGCGGCTCTGCGCCGAACTCGGCGCGCCGGCGCTCTCCAAGGACAAGCGCTTCCTCACCAACGGCGACCGGGTGGTCAATCGCGACGCGCTGCGCGGCGAACTGGAGGGGCTGCTCGCCGGCCACGATGGCGGCGCGCTCGCGGAGCGGCTGATCCGCATCGGCGTTCCCGCCGGCGCGGTCATGGACATTCCGGAAGTGCTCGCCGATCCGCATGCGGTTCACCGGCGGATGGTCGTCGAAAGCGGCGACTATCGCGGCACCGGCATCCCGATCAAGCTCAGCCGGACGCCGGGCTCGGTCCGCCGCACGCCGCCGCGCTTCAACCGAGACGGCGCGGCGGTGCTCGAAGAGGCCGGCTATTTGGCGAGCGAGATCGCCGCGCTGACCGAAGAGGGGATCTTGGCCGCCAAGCGGCGCAAGGGCGGCGGGGAGGGGTGATGGCCGAAACCGTCAATCTGCGCCTGGTCCGCAAGCGCAAGGCGCGCGAGGAGGACGCCGCCAAGGCAGCCGACAATCGCGCGCGCTTCGGCCAACCGAAGGCCGAACGCGAAAAGCGCGAGGCAGAGGCAAGCCGGGCCAAGCGCGCACACGAGGCGCACAAACTCGACAAGCGCTGAGCACCGGGGCTCAGCCGCGCAGGACGTGGCGTATGACGTCGCGGCCACGCTCGACGAGACGGACTTCCGGCTCGAAGCCGAGTCGTCGCAGGATGGCGATCGATGCGGTGTTTGGGGCATCGACGGCGGCGACGATCGACTTCATGCCGCAGACGTCGAGCGCGTGCTTGACCACCGCGCCGACCGCTTCGCCCCCAAGCCCCTGGCCCCAGATCGCCGGCGCCAGTGCGTAGACGAGTTGGCGCTCGGCCGGCGTGCCGACCATGTGAAACCCGCACAGGCCCTGCGGCACATCGTCTTCGAGCGTGATGCCGAAGAGGCCCCACCCGCGGTCGGCAAAGTTGCGGATCGATGCGTCGATGGCTGCAGCGAGGAAGTCGCGGCTGACCGTCTCGCCGTCGAACAGGAAGCGGCGGACCGACGTCGACGTCAGGATCGGGTGAAGGGCATCGACATCGCGCGCCGCGAGCGGCCGCAGAACGAGCCGCGCGGTCCGCAGCGCCTTCGGGCCTGTGTCCGACACGGTCAGTCGTAGGCGCCCATGACGTTCTGGTCGTAGTCGATCAGCGCGCCAGTCATCGGCATCGACGCGTCGCTGAGGAGATAGAGCGACAGCACCGCCATGTCCTGGGCCTTCACGAGGCGGCCGAAGGGCTGCGTGCGTTCCGCGATCTCGAGCCAGTTGGCGGGCTTGCCCTCGCGCATCTGGATGGCATGTTCGCCGGGGGTATCCATCCAGCCGACATTGATGCCGTTGACGCGGATTCGGTGCTTGCGCAGGCCGTGCGCGGTGTTCTTGGTCAGCGTCGCCAGCGCGCCCTTGGACGTCGAATAGGCGGTGAGGAAGGGCTGCCCGCCGTGGCTCGACCGCGTGATGATGTTCACGATCGCGCCAGGCTTTTTCTTGGCCTCCAGCCGGCGCGCCATCTCCTGCGTCAGGATGAACGGCGCGCGGACGTTGACGTCCATCAGCCGGTCCCACAGCTCGACCGGCGTGTCCTCGATCGTTCCGCGATCGGTGAGGCCGGCGGCATTGACCAGCCCGTCGAAGTATCCGAACCGCTTCTCCGTCGCCGCGGCAATGCCGCGGACCTGATCCGCGTCTTCGAGCAGGGCCTGCACGAAGATCGTCGGCGTGGTCTTCGACAGCTCGGCCGCGACCGCCTCGCCGCGCCGGGCGTCGCGCCCGGTGATGCAGAGGCCGGCGGCGCCGGCCTGGGCGCAGATGCGCGCGGTCGCTTCGCCGACGCCCTGGGTGCCGCCGGTGATCAGGATGATTCGGCCATCGAGACGTTGGGACATGGAATGCTCCCTCAGAACTTCGGCTTCACAGCGCGGCCCGACTTGAGCGACGCGAGGGCCGCTTCCGCGAGCACCAGCGCGGCGCGACCATCGGCGGCGCCGACCGGCATCGGCCGCTTTTTCGCGAGCGCGTTCAGGAACGCCGCAAGTTCGATCCGATAGGCCTGGGCATAGCGTTCGAGGAAGAAGTGCAGCGGCTTGTCGGCACTCACCGTATCGCCGTTCGCCAGTTCGACGGTCGTCGGGGCGACGTTGCCTGCGATCATCCGGCCCTTCGAGCCGAAGGCCTCGACCCGCTGGTCGTAGCCATACGTCGCGCGGCGGCTGTTGTTGATGTGCGCGAGCTTGCCTGAGGCGGTCCGCATCACGACCATGCAGGAATCGATGTCGCCGATCTTGGCGAGGCCCGGATCGACGAGGCAGCTTCCCGTCGCATAGACTTCCGCCGGGTCTTCCCCAAGCAGCCAGCGCGCCGTATCGAAGTCGTGGATCGTCATGTCGCGGAACTGGCCGCCGGATGCCTTCAGGTACGTGATCGGCGGCAGGCCCGGGTCGCGGCTGGTGATGATGACCTGCTCGAGCGTGCCGATCTCGCCCTTGTCCATGCGTGACTTCAGCGCGGCGAAGTTGGGATCGAAGCGGCGGTTGAAGCCGACCATCATCGGAACGCCGGCGCGGCGCACGGCGGCGAGGCAGGCATCGACGCGCTTCAGCGACAGGTCGATCGGCTTTTCGCAGAAGATCGCCTTGCCGGCCTTGGCGGCGGCGACGCAGAGCTCCGCGTGGGTGTCGGTCGGCGAGGCGATGACGACGGCGTCGACCGATCGGTCGGCGAGGACTTCCTCGCGGGTCGCGGGCCTGGCACCGGTCAGCTTGGCGATATGGTCCATCGCCGCGCGGTCGACATCGACGATATAGGCGAGCCGCGCGCCTTCGGCGCCGGCGATGTTGGCGGCGTGGATCTTGCCGATCCGGCCAGCCCCGAACATGGCGAAGGTGATCATCGCGTCCTCTGATTCCTGGGCATTTCCTGCAGGGCCGAACGCCCTTGTTGGCGGCGTCATAAGTCCGTAACGTGCGCGGCGCGTCAAGGCCAAACACCTAGGGAGAGAGCCGTCATGGCCGTGCGGATCGGGATCAACCCGCTGACCTGGACCAACGACGACATGCCGGAACTGGGCGGCGATACGCCGCTCGAAACCTGCCTGTCGGAGGCGAAGCAGGCGGGCTATGACGGCATGGAACTTGGCAACAAGTTCCCGCGCAAGGCTGACCTGCTGCGCCCGATCATGGCGCGGCACGGGCTCGCGGTCGTGTCGGGCTGGTACAGCGCACGGCTGCGTGAGCGCGATGCGGCCGCGGAGATCGCGGCGATGCAGGACCATCTCGCGCTGCACAAGGCGATGGGCTGCACAGCGATGGTCTTCGCCGAAGTGTCAGGCGCCGTCCATGGCGAGAAGGGCACGCCGCTGTCGCAGCGGCCGCGGATGAGCGACGCCGAGTGGACGCAGTTCACGAGCCGCATCGGCGAGGTCGCGCGCTATCTCGCCGGGCAGGGCGTCGCGCTGGCCTACCATCATCACATGGGGACGGTGGTCGAGACAGCGGGCGAGATCGATCGGCTGATGGCGTCGACTGGACCGGAGGTGGGGCTGCTCCTCGACACGGGTCATCTCACCTACGCCGGCGGTGACCCGCTCGCGTGCGCGAAGCAGCATGCGGGCCGGATCGTGCACGTCCACTGCAAGGACATCCGCCGCGGAGTCCTGGAGCAGGCAAAGGCTGCGGACTGGCCGTTCCTCAAGGCGGTCCTGGCCGGCGTCTTCACGGTGCCAGGCGACGGGATCGTCGACTATCCGAGCCTCTTCGCCGTGCTCGCCAAGCGGCGCTACGCGGGATGGCTGGTCGTCGAGGCCGAGCAGGACCCGGCCAAGGCGCATCCGCTCACCTATGCGCGGATGGGGAACGACTACCTTCGCCGGGAGGCGGCACGGGCGGGGCTGTGATCAGCGCGTTTCGTCGAGAATCCAGATCTCCGTCGCCGCGCTGCGCCCGCGGACCGGGCGCGCGCCGGCGGATCGCAGCCCCGCGAGAAGTGTCTGCGCGCCTGGCTCGGCCTCCGCGCGAACGGCGTTGACGACGTCGCCGCTCGTCACCAGCTGCGTACCGAGTTCGCGCGACAGTGCCTGCAGCCGCGATGCTGTGTTGACGGTGTCGCCGAGCACCGAGAGCGACTTCGTCCGCTCGCTGCCGATCGTTCCAAGCACCACGGGGCCGAGGTGGATGCCGATCCCGACCTCGATCGGCGGTTCGCCGCCCGTGGTTCGTTCGCGGTTCCATTCGGCGACGTCTTCGAGCAGGCCGCGCGCGCAGGCGAGCGCGTTGCGGGCGTCGGCGACGCTCGCCTTCGGAACGCCGAACGTCGCCATGACCCCGTCGCCGAGGTACTTGTCGAGCGTGCCGTCGTGGTCGAAGACGCGGGTCTCGACGCGCGCTGCGAAGCCGCGCAGGACGCTCATCACGCGGGCGGGCGCTTCGGTTTCCGCGAAGCCCGTGAAGCCCCGGATGTCGATGAACAGCACCGCGACGTCCTGCACGCGATCACGCCCGGCCTCCTCGAACCCGGCGGCGACCAGTTCGACGACGCGGGGGGAGAAGAAGCGCGCGAGATTGCCGCGTTCGTAGGCGAGCCGCGTCTGTTCGCGGCGGCTGACCAGGACCACGAGTGCCGACAAGGCGGCTGCGAGCAGATAGGCCTGGACGACCAGGATCGCGGTTTCCGGCCGCATCCCCGATGCAGGCCCGATCACTTCGATCGTCAGGGCCGCGGCGCCGGTGCCGGTGACGGCCAGCAGCGCGGTGAGACCGAGCGGGCTCGTCGTCAACGCCGCCCAGAGCAGCAATGGGGAAAGTCCCAGCAGAAGGGAGAATCGCGAGGCGCCGGGTGGCAGCGGGATCAGCACCGTGAGGGCGAGCATGACCGCGACCGCGACAGCCGCACAGGCCAGGTGAACCGACATCGTCGCACCGCCTTCACCACGGTGGCGCGACCATGCCAGCAGCAGCGGTGCGGCGATCACCGTCCCGACGTAGTCGGACAGAAACCAGCGCAGCCCGACCTCCCACAGCAACGGCTCGGGGGCGAGGGCGAAGGCGGACAGCGTGCGCAGAATGGCGAGCGCGAGAAGTGCGGACAGGCCGCTCGATAGCGAGGCCGCCGCGGCGAGGACCCACAGCATCGCCCGCGAACGTTCGAACATGGCAAAGAACGCCGCTCGTGCGCCAGGCAAGGCCATGGTGGCGGCGACGGCCGCGATGTTGGCGAGCGCGAACAGCGCATCGATCAGCGGCGCTGGCTCGTGGCTCGGCAAGGCAAGTTGAGCGGCCGCGAAGTCGAGGGCACCGAAAAGAATCAGGCCGGGCCAGCCAAAGCGGAACGCGGCATAGATCAGGATGCCGGCCGCCGGCCAGATCGGAATGATCTCATCTTCATCGAAGCCGGCCGCATAGCTCGCCCAGATCACAAGGACGTAGAGCACCGCCAGCGGGAGGGCGGAGCGAAGCGAGAGTCGGGCCGATGAGAGTGCGTCCATGATCGTGGCCGCGATCTTGGACCGCCGGGGTGCGGGGGAGAAGCGCCTGCCCGGCGGACCTGGCTCAGACCGGGACGACCGTCACGCCATGGTCGGCAAGGTCGATCCAGACCGTTGAGCCGACCGCGATGGGCCGCATCACGTCGCGATCGACGACGAACAGTTCGCCCCCCTCCGTGGTGACGCTGTACTCCATGTGTGCGCCGAGATAGGCGGCCTTGGCGATGGTGCCCGCAATGCAGGGCCGGTTCGGACGGGTGGCGGAAAGCAGGAATGCCTCCGGCCGGATCGAAAGCTTGATCCCGCCGGTGCCCGCACCGCGGTGCGGCAGGTCAAGCACGACCGGGCCGAAGCGGACCTGGGCGCGCGCCCCTTCCACCGACAGGAGTTCGGCATCGAGCAGATTGGCGTCGCCGATGAAGTCGGCGACGAACGGATTGGCCGGCGCTTCGTACAGCTCGCGCGGCGGCCCTGATTGCGCGATGCGCGCATTCGACATCACGATGATGCGGTCGGAGACGGCAAGCGCCTCCTGCTGGTCGTGCGTGACGTAGCCGACGGTGAGATTCAGCCGCTGCTGCAGTTCGCGGATGTCCTCGCGCACGCGGCGGCGCAGCTTGGCATCGAGATTGGACAGCGGCTCGTCGAAGAGCAGCACCTCCGGTTCGAGCACCAGCGCACGGGCGACGGCCACACGCTGCTGCTGTCCGCCCGAGAGTTCCGACGGCATCCGGCCTTCGAAGCCCTTGAGGCCGAGCAGGTCGAGCTTCTCGTGCGCCATCGCGCGCGCATCGGCTTTGCGCCGCCCCGAGACGGTCGGACCATAGGCGACGTTGTCGAGCACCGACATGTGCGGAAACAGCGCGTAGGACTGAAACACCATGCTCACGCTGCGATCCGCGGCGGAAAGGCGCGTGACATCGCGGCCGCCGATGCTGATCGTCCCTTCGCTGGCGATCTCCAGCCCGGCGATCAGGCGCAGTGTGGTCGTCTTGCCGCAGCCCGACGGCCCCAGCAGCGTCACCAAGGTGCCCGGCTCGATCGTGAAGGACACCGCGTCGACAGCTGTTACCGTTCCGTACCGCTTGGTGACGGCCGAAAATTCGACGGATGAAGGACCGGACTTCGGCATGGGCAATGGCTCTGTTCAGCGAGGCTGGCTGCCGACCTCGCGCTCCCAGCGCTGGATCAGGCGATTGCGCTCGGCGGTCGTGCCGTAGCGCGCGAAGTCGTAGTCGATCAGGCGGATGTCCGCGAGGCGTGGCGCCTGCTCCGGCACCGGAGCATCGCGATGCGAGGGAATCTGGTAGGACTTCGCCCGTACCGCAAGCGCCTGGGCCGCCGGGGTCAGCGCGAATTCGTACCAGCGCCGCGCATTCTCGCGATTGGGGCCGCCGCGGATGATCGACATCGAGCCGATCTCGTACCCCGTGCCCTCGCACGGCGCTACGACCCGCAGCGGTGCTCCCTCGATCGCTTCCGCGACGGCATCGTGCAGGAACATGATGCCCACCGTGGTCTCGCCGCGCGCGGCATTGCGCGACGGCGCGGGCCCCGAGCGCGTGTACTGGTTGATCTGGCGGTGAAGCTGGCGCAGGTAGTTGAACGCCTCTTCCTCGCCCCACAGCTGGACGAGCGTGGCAAGCGCAGTATAGGCCGTGCCCGACGACGGCGGATTGGACATTTGCACTTCGCCGCGGAAGGCCGGCTGCAGCAGGTCGCGCCAGCAGCGCGGCTCGGGCATCCGCCCGCGCGCCAAAGCTTGGGTGTTGTAGGTGAAGCCGAGCGCGCCCGCATAGATCCCGACGGTCCGGAACCCCGACTGCTGGGCCTGCCGCTGCGCCCAGTCGTGAAGGCGCGGCAGGGCGGGCGAGCGGTACTCCTCGGTCAGGTTGGCTTCTGCCGCCTGCAGATGCGGGTCGCCGGTGCCGCCCCACCAGACGTCGCCGCGGGGATTGTTCGCCTCCGCGCGGATCTGGGCGAAGGTCTCGCCCGACCCCTTCTGGGTCAACACGACGCGGATGCCGGTGGCGCGGGTGAACTCCTGCGACATCAGGTTGCACCAGTCGACCAGCACGCTGCAGTAGACGACGACTTCGCCCTGGGCACGCGCCAGACCGGGCGCGATCAGGAAGGCCGCAAGCATGGCGAGGATGGCAATGGTCCGCATAGATACCCTCCCTTAGGCCGTGCCGAGGCTGACAGCAGGCGCGCGGCGTCCGAGCTTGCGCTGGCCGACCGCGAACTGGATCAGCAGGATCGACAGCAGCATGACGACGATGAGAACCGAAGAATAGGCGATCGCCAGGGCGTACTCGCCGGCTTCAACGCGACTGCCGATGTAGGCGGTCGCCATGTTGTAGCGCGCACTCACGAGGAAGATGATCGCGCTTACCGCCGTCATCGCATGGACAAAGCTGAAGACCAGCGTCGCTACGATGGCCGGGCGCAGCAGCGGCAGCACGACGCGGAACAAAGTGGTCGCCGAGCGGCCGCCGAGCGTCAGCGATGCCTCATCGAGGCTCTTGTCGATCTGGGCGAGCGCTGCGAGGCCGGCGCGCGTGCCGACCGGCATGTTGCGGAACACGAAGCAGATCACCAGGATCATCCCGGTACCGGTAATCTCGATCGGCGGGACATTGAAGGCGACGATGTAGGCGACGCCGATCACGGTGCCGGGAATCGCGAAGCTCATCATCGTTGCGAATTCGAAGGCGCGACGGCCGGCGAAGCGCTGGCGCGCCAGGAGCCAGGCGGTCAGCAGACCGATGGCGGCGGTGAGTGGCGCCGCGATCGCGGAGACCTGGATGGTCGTGAAGAACGACTGCCAGGCGGAGCCGCTGAAGAACAGGCCGTGCCCGGTCTGCTCGACCTGGAAGGCGGTCAGATAGTGGCGCCAGGTGAAGGTCATGTCGCCGCGGCCCATGTCGTGCACGAAGCCGCCAACCAGGATGATCCCATAGATGGTGAGCGTGAATACCGCCCAAGGCAGTGCCGTCGCATAGCATAGCCAGCGCACCCCGCGCGGCAGTGCCGCCGTGAGGCCGGCATCGCCCTTGCCGGTCACGGTCACGTAGCTCGTTTCGCCGAGCCACCGGTTCTGGACCCAGAAGGCGCCGAGCGTAAAGAACAGCAACACAACCGCGAGCATCGCGGCGCGTCCGGGATCGTACGCGGCGCCCACGATCGCGAAGTAGATCTGCGTCGACAGAACCTCGTAGTTGCCGCCGAGGACGAGCGGATTGCCGAAATCGGCAAGGCTCTCGACGAAGCCGAGCAGCAGGGCACTGGCAATGCCGGGGCGCATGAGCGGCCACGTCACGGTCCGGAAGGTCTTGGCCGCCTTGGCGCCGAGCGTCTGCGACGCTTCTTCGAGCGACGGGCTGATCCCCTCGACGACGCCGATGAGGACCATGAACGCGACCGGGGTGAACGACAGGACCTGCGCGATCAGTACGCCGGGAAGGCCATATAGCCAGCGCGAACGCGGGATGTCGAACAGCACGCCGAGCCAGCCGGTGACGATGCCGGTCCGGCCGAACAGGATGATCAGCGCAAGGCTGATCACGAAAGGCGGGGTGATGATCGGCAGAATGGTGAGGACGCGCAGGCCCTTCTTCCAGCGGAACGTCGTCCGGGTCGCGATCAGCGCAAACGCGAGGCCGAGCGCGGTCGAGAAGACGGCCGCGAGGATACCGAGGAAAATCGTGTTCCAGGCGACGCCGCAGCTCGTCCCGCCGGCGATGCAGCCCAGGCCCCACACGTTGTCGGCCAGAATGCGTTCGACGAAGCGCTGGATCGTGAAGTTGCCGTCCGCGTCCTGGACCGCGCTGAGCAGCACGCCGGCGACCGGAAAAGCGACGAACATCGCGATGAGCGCGACGATCACCGTGAGCGAGCCGGCGATGAACGCATCGCCGCGGAAATTGCCGCGCGCCGCGATGCCGTTCGCAAACAGCATCACCAACGCCCCGACCGTGATCACGGCGCCAACGCCAAAGCCGGGCTGACGCGCGTCGCCGAACATCGCGGCGACCCAGCCCCAGCGAGGACCGCTATTGATGATGCCGAAGCCAGCGATGGCGGCAAAGATCAGACCGAGTGCGCCGCCGGCGACGAGCAGCCGGCCGAAGGCCGGATGCTCGCGCGGCAGGGTCAAGGTCGCGAGGGGCAACGCAAGGGCGAGCCCGATCGGCAGGAGCCATGCGCGCCCGTGGGCGAGGGCCTGGACGAGCGCCGGCGCGCTCGCCGCATCGGGGTAGGTCGCGAGCCATGCGAGCGCGAGGATTCCGTCGCGCCCGACCCCGTACCACGGCAGCACGGCATAGCCGAGCCACCCTGCGGCGAGGCAGATCGCGACGTTGCGCTTGATGGCCCGCGCTCCTCCGGTGCGATTGCGTTCAGCGAGGCGCCTGGCGAACCTCGCGGCCCCAGCGCTCGAGCAGGGCATTGCGCACGGACGACTCGCCCCAGCGTGCGAAGTTGTAGTCGATCAGACGGATGTTCTCGAAGCGCGGGGCTTCCGGCGGGATCGGCGCGTTGCGGTTCGACGGCAGCTGGTAGGCGCGCGCCTGCGCGCCGATCGCCTGCGCCTGCGCGGTCAGGGCCCAGTCGTAGAAGCGCCGTGCATTCTCCTGATTCGGGCCGCCTCGGATCAGGGACATCGAACCGATCTCGTAGCCGGTGCCCTCGCAGGGGGCCACGATCTCGACAGGTGCGCCGCCGACCTTCTGCGTGACCGCATCGTGCAGGAAGGTGATGCCGATCAGACTTTCTCCGGTCGCCGCTGAACGCGCCGGCGCCGCCCCGGAGCGCGTGTACTGATTGATATTGCGATGCAGGTTGCGCATGTAGGTGAAGGCGGGATCCTCGCCCATGATCTGCACCAGGGTCGCGAGCATCGTGTAGGCAGTACCCGACGAATTCGGGTCGGCGACCTGGATCTCGTCCCGGAAGGCGGGATTGAGGAGGTCCGACCAGCAACGCGGCACCGGGAGGTTGCGGCGCTGAAGCTGCGTGACGTTGTAGCTGTAGCCCAGAGCGCCCGAATAGATGCCGACCGTGCGGTAATTCGTCTGCTCGGCCTGACGCACTGCCCAGGGGTGCAGTTCGGCCAGGAGCGGCGAGCGGTACTCGAGCGTCAGGTTCTCCTGCGCAGCCTGGACGTGCGGGTCGCCAGTGCCGCCCCACCAGACGTCGCCGCGCGGGTTGGAGGCCTCGGCGCGGATCTGCGCATAGAACTCGCCGGAGCTCTTGCGCGTCATCGCGACGCGGATGCCGGTTTCGCGCTCGAAGGCTGCCATCATCGGACGGCACCATTCCTCCTGGACGGTGCAGTAGACGACGACTTCGCCCGAGCCGCGCTGCTGGGCATGCGCCGACCCGGCACCCAGCGAACCGGCCGTCGCGAGACCGCACAGCAAGGTGGCAAGCAAGCCACGACGACTACGCATGTTCGATTCCTCCCGTTAAGGGTCGCTGGCTTCGCAACTTTGCATCGTGCCAGCTTACGTTGCGGAATGTGGCACTAATGTTACAACGCGTGCAAGCGCGAGATCGCGAGCGGGGCGCTCGCGCCGCGTTCAGCGGATGCCGGTCAGGTCCACGAGCGCGTCCTTGAGACCCGGGCAGGTGCACAGTACCGCGTTGCCCTTGCTCATGCCGTCGCCGGCGAGAAAGTCGTTCACCCAGCCGCCGGCCTCGGTGACCATGACGATCCCGGCGAGGGCATCCCACGAGTTGATGTGAAGCTCGCAGTAGCCCTCGGCGCGACCGTCCGCGACATAGGCAATCCCGAGCGCACCCGAACCCGCACGGCGGAAGACGCCGCCAGCGCCGACGACACGGTCGATCACGCGCAGATAGTCGGCCATCGGACGGCGCGCCGACCAGCCGCACTCGACGATCGAGCGCCGGATGTCGGTCTGCGGGCTCGCCCGCATGGGACGGCCATTGACGGTGGCGCCGCCGCCGCGGCGGGCCATGAACAGTTCGTCGGTGAGCGGGGCGTAGATCGCGCCGATCTCGATCTTGCCCGCCTCGACATAGGCGATCGAGACGCACCAATGAGCGACGTCGCGGCCGAAATTGGCGGTGCCGTCGATCGGGTCTATGACCCAGACGCGCTCGCCGAAATGACCGCCGCTTTCCTCGCCAAACGTGTCGTCGGACGGAAACGCTTCGCCGAGGCGCTGCTTGATGAGCTTTTCCACCGCGCCGTCCGCGGCAGTGATGTGATCCTGCGGTCCCTTGTAGTCGATGGCGCGGAGCTTGGGGTCCTCGTAGTAGCGGCGCGCGAGCAGGCCCGCTTCGCGGGCGATCGCGGCGGCGGCAAGGTAGCGCTGGTCAAGATCGGCGCGGCTCATCGAGGATATCCTTGAAGAGGGTGGTGGCGGCCTGGCTAGGGCAGGCGGGCGCCGATCAGGCGGGCGAGGCGTTCCTCGATCTCGCGGTCGCGCGCGCCGGAGACGTTGGCGACGAGATCGCCGGTCGCATTGACGACCACGGTCGTGCTGCCTTTGCGGAAGGCGGTCATGCCGCCATACCAGGCCTCGTCGCCGAGGTTCGCAATCGCCACGCGCGGGATTTCGCCGGTGCCGGACATCCAGCGCACGCCGCGCGCGCGCGCCTGTCGTTCGTTGGCGTGGACGTCGATGCGCACGAACAGGATGCGATAGCGCGAGTCCCGCAAGACACGTCGAATGGCGAACGTGCAGAAGGCCGATCCGTTCGGTTGGGCGCGTTCGAGCGGCGGCTCATCGCGGACTTGCGCGCCGAGGGCGGCTTCGACTTCCGCCCGCGCGAGGTAGCACGTCTCGACCGACTGGGCGCGCAGATCCTGCGCGCCGAAGAATACGCCGCATCCGACGGTGAACGCAGCGACGAGATTCGCGATGGACGGCATTTCCCCTCGCGGGCCAAACGGGCTTGCCCATACGATTTCGCGGGCGGGATTGCAAGGGTCGGGGTTCCGGCGATGGCATTGCCAGTGCGGCTGACCGTCGCGCAAAGTGGTCGACGAGCCGTGGGCCGCGCAGCAAGGAGGCCGCATCATGAAGATTGTCGCCGGGACCGACATCGTGGCGGGCGCCACGAAGCGGACCGACGCGCTGGTTCTCCCCGACTATGAGACCGTGGCGCTGGTGCTCCAGGGCGGCGGCGCGCTCGGCTCATATCAGGCGGGCGTCTATGAAGGCCTCCACGCCGCGGGGATTCGGCCGAACTGGTATGCCGGGATCTCGATCGGCGCGATCAACGTCGCGCTGATCGCGGGCAATCCGCCGGAGAGGCGCATCGGCCGATTGCGGGAGTTCTGGGAAACGGTGTGCGAGCCGAGCTTCATCCCGCCGATCATCGATCTGCAGTCGCTCACCCGGCTGCTGCCGTTGACCGACGATTTTCGCACGTATGCCAATGCCTTGTCGGCCGTTCGTACGATCGTCCAGGGACAGTCCGGGTTCTTCCTGCCGCGTGTCCCGCCGCCATGGGCGCAGCCGCCGGGCAGCGCCGGCTCGACGAGCTACTACGACACGTCGCCGCTGCGCGCGACCCTCGAGCGGCTCGTGGATTTCGACCTGCTGAACAGCGCGGACCTGCGCGTCAGCGTCGGGGCCGTGTCGGTGACCACCGGCAACTTCACCTACTTCGATTCCGCCCGGATCCGAATCGGGCCGGAGCACATCATGGCGTCCGGCGCGCTGCCGCCGGGCTTTCCCCCGGTCCAGATCGGCGATGACTGCTATTGGGATGGGGGGCTCGTTTCAAACACCCCGCTGATGCACGTGCTCGAGGCCGGTCCGCGTCGCGATACGCTGGCGTTTCAGGTCGATCTGTGGAGCGCGAGCGGCCCGCAGCCTCAGCACATCTTCGATGCGATGGAGCGGCAGAAGGACATCCAGTACTCGAGCCGGACCCGCATGGTGACCGACGCGGCGCTTTACGCGCAGAAGCTGCGGCGCGCGATCCTGAAGCTTTGCGAGCAGCTTCCGGCGGAGGCGCGCGCGGATCCCGAGGTCATCGAACTGGCCGACCTCGCCTGCAGCAAGGTCTACAACGTCATCCACCTGATCTATCGGGCGAAGGTGGCGCTCGGCGAAGCAAAGGACTACGAGTTCGGGCTTGCAACGATGCGCGACCACTGGGCGGCGGGCGGTGCCGACATCGCGCGTACGCTGGCACGCCCCGAGTGGCTTCAGCGTCCGAGCGCGGAGCAGGGCGTCGTAACGCACGACATCCACCGCATCGAACCGTCCGCGCCGTGAGCCTGCGCGCGGCCGCCCTCGACACCGTCAGGTTGCGAGGCGAAGGCTGCGGTTGAACACCTGCAGAACGTCGTCGATGGACCAGCCATGCGACAATTTGCGCGTGCCGGCGGTGACACTGTAGGTGCCTTTCCGGTCGCTGCCCGGCGGGTACTTGGCGACGACGAAAAGCGGCTGGTCATAGGCCCGGCGGAAGATGGCGAAGGCTGCCATGTCAGGGCGATGTTCGATCGCGTAGTCGCGCCATTCACCCGTGGCGACGCGTCGCGAATAGACATCCAGAAGCTTGCGAAGTTCTATGCGGTCGAAGCAGACCGGCTTCGAACCGGACCGTCGATCGGCGAGCGATACCACATCGGCCATGACGGCGGAGCGGTCCTCCCATCGTTCATCGCATCATCAAAGTTTGACCGATTTGTGACCCCAAGTCCATCGCAAGACGACGCCCGCCGATGGCCCTCGCGGCGGCGGCTGACGCGGCTGAACGCGCTGCTCCGGCCGACAAATCAAGGGGTTGTAAGGCCGTGCTTTCGTTTGCACTGGCACGGCACAGTCGCTAAGGTAGCGCGCTTTTTTGCCCCCCGCATGCGAACGACGTGAAGGACGCGGCCCCTTGTCGCAGGAGCTGATTCAGGAGATCGAGGAAGACCTTCGGCGCGAGCGCGCGCTGAACTTCTGGAAGGCGTATGGCACCACGATCGCCGCCGGTGTCGCCGCGGTGCTTGTCGCCGCCGGCGGGTTCATCGGCTGGCGTGAGTATGACCGCCGCCAGGCGGCGGCCGAATCCATCCGCTTCTTCGAGGCGATGGGGCGGGCGGGCGCCGGTGATCGCGACGCGGCGCAGGCCAGCTTCAGCTCGATCGCGCGCGATGGGCGTCCGGGCTTTGCCGTTCTCGCGCGCCTCCACGAGGCCGCGCTCAAGGCCAACTCCGGCGATCGTCCGGCGGCGCAGGCGATCTATCAGTCGATCGCCGCAGACGACCGCGTCGTCTCGGAACTCCGCACGGTCGCAAGCGTCCTGATGACGCTTGGCAACGTTGAGACCAGCGATCGCGCCGCGATTGACCGTGCCATCGAGCCGTTGACCGGCGCGGCAAGCCGCTGGCGGCACATTGCGCTCGAGATCGGCGCCGTCGCTGCGGCGCGCGCCGGCGACGCCGCGCGCGCACGCGAACTGTACACCCGCATTGCCGATGACCAGGCCGCGCCCCAGGGCATCCGCGCCCGCGCGGCCGAAATGCTGCAGGCGCTCGGCGGATGATGCGCAGCCGCCGCGGCCTGCTCTGCGTCTGCCTTGCCGTGGCGGCGCTGTCGCTTTCGGGCTGCGAGTTTTTCGAGTCGCTCGACATCTTCGGCGGATCGAGCGGCAACAAGCGTCCGCTTCAGGGCCAGCGCCTGCCCGTCTTGCCGGAGGAGCACACGGCGGAGGTCGACAGCCGTCTCGCAGGGCTTTCGGTCGTCATCCCGGAAGCGGTTGCCAATTCGTCCTGGCCGCAGGCCGGAGGCAATGCCGCGCACAATCTCCATCACCTGGCCGCGTCGGGCCTCACGGTCGCATGGCGCACCGGTGTCGGCACCAGCTCAAGCCGCAATGGCTTCATCAGTTCGTCGCCGATCGTCGTCGACGGCCGCGTCTTCGTTGTCGATGCGGAGGCGGCGGTCTCCGCCTATGACGCGCAGAACGGGCGGCGTCTATGGCGCTTCGGGACCGAGCCGCGCGACGCGCGCAGCGAGGGCGCGGGCGGCGGCGTCGCGTTCGATGGCGGCCGGATTTACGTGACAAGCGGCTTCGCTCAGGTCCTCGCGCTCGATCCTGCCACGGGCCAGGAGATGTGGCGTGCAGGTCTGACCGCGCCGGCCCGCGCGGGCGCGACGGTATCCGAGGGACGGGTCTACGTCCTGTCCGTCGACAATCAGGTCAATGCGCTCGATGCTGCAACCGGGCGCCGACTGTGGAGCTACAGCGCGACGGCGGAGAACGCCGGCTTCTACGGCAACGCCAGTCCCGCGGCCGAAGGGAACGTATTGATCGCGGCGTTCTCGTCGGGCGAGATCTTCGCGCTGCGCGGCGACACCGGCCGCGTCCTGTGGTCCGACGCGCTGACCGGCCTGCTGCGCACGGATGCGATCAGCGCGCTCGCCGACATCCGCGGCCTCCCGATCATCGACCGCGGCCAGGTCATGGTGGTGAGCAATGGCGGTCGCATGGCGGCCCTCGAGCTGCGGACGGGCGGGCGGATCTGGGAGCGCGAGGTCGGCTCGCGCGTGCATCCCTGGGTCGCGGGCGATTTCGTGTTCGTCACGACCGGCGATGCGCAGTTGGTCGCGATGACGCGTCGCGACGGGCGCATCCGCTGGGCACAGCAATTGCCGCAATTCCTCGACGAGGAGCGAAGACGCAACCGCATCGACTGGACCGGGCCGGTTCTAGCAGGCGGACGTCTGATGGTTGCCGGGACGAACGAAGAGTTGCTTGCAATCGATCCGGCCAACGGCTCGATCGCGGCGCGGGTGGCTCTGCCCGGACCGGTGCGCGTATCGCCGGTCGTGGCCGGAGGCACGATCTTCGTGCTGACCGAGAGCGCCGATCTCGTCGCGCTGCGCTGAGCGCGCGCTGATGGCATTCACCGTCGCAATCGTCGGGCGCCCGAATGTCGGCAAGTCGACTCTCTTTAACCGGCTGGTCGGCCGCCGCGCGGCCCTGGTCGACGAGCGTCCGGGCCTGACCCGCGATCGTCGCGTTGGCGATGCAACCCTTTACGACCTGAGCTTCACCGTTATCGATACTGCGGGGCTGGAGGAAGCGTCGGCGCAATCACTCGAGGCGCGGATGCGCGCCCAGACGGAGGCAGCGGTCCGCGACGCGGACCTCGTTCTCTTCGTCATCGATGCGCGCGACGGCCTGACCTCGGCGGACCGCCACTTCGCCGGCTGGCTGCGGCGGCTCGGCAAACCGATCGTCGCCATCGCCAACAAGTGCGAGAGCAATGCCGCGCGCGCAGGCATCGCGGAGGCCTACGGGCTCGGCTTCGGTGAACCGATCGCGATCTCGGCCGAGCACGCGTTGGGGCTCGTTGACCTGTACAGCGCCATCCGCGAGGCCGCCGGCGAGCGCGCGAACACGGTCGAAGGGGGCGCGGAGGCGGTCGATCCCGCGACGCGGCCGATCCGGCTCGCGGTGGTCGGCCGTCCGAACGTCGGCAAGTCGACGACGATCAATCGCCTGCTCGGCGAAGACCGCGTGCTGACCGGACCGGAGCCGGGCATCACACGCGATTCGATCGCGCTGCCCTGGCAGTGGCGGGGCCGCTCGTTCGTCCTCGTCGACACGGCCGGCCTCCGCCGCAAGGCGCGGATCGAGGATCGCGTCGAGAAGCTGGCGGTCGGCGACACGATCGGCACGATCCGGCAGGTTCACGTCGTGGTGCTGATGATCGACGCGACGATGCTGCTCGAGAAGCAGGATCTTCAGATCGCGCGCCTGATCATCGAAGAGGGGCGTGCCATCGTCCTCGCCGCCAACAAGTGGGATCTCATCGAGGATGGTCCCGCGACCCTCAAGCGGCTGCGCGACCGGCTCGAGATTTCGCTGCCGCAGACCAAGGGCATGGCCGTCGTCACCGTGTCGGCCCTCGCCGGAACGCGGCTCGACCGCTTGATGGAGGCGGTCGCCGAAGCGCATGACGTCTGGAACACCGATCTGCCGACACCCAAGCTCAATCGCTGGCTTGCTGGTGCCACTGAGGCGCACCCGCCTCCGCTGGTATCGGGTCGTCGCCCGCGCCTGCGCTTCGCACGGCAGGTCGCGCAGCGCCCGCCGACGATCGCAATCTTCGGCAACAAGCTGACGACGCTGCCCGACGACTACATGCGCTACCTCACCAACAGCTTGCGCGAGACCTTCGAGCTGCCTGGAACGCCGATCCGGTTCGTTCTCAAGGCGAGCAAGAACCCGTTCGTCGACGAGGAATAGCGCGCGGGCGCAGCCGTTGTTCTGCGCGGCCCGATCTTCGACCGTGCGGCGTCGGCGCTGGCGCAATGGCACGGTCCGCGCCGGTCATGTATGGTCGGATCGTCGAACACCGATTCCGTCCGCTCGACGGAGCCGCAAGGGAGCGAAACGCGTTGTCGTGCAATGGAGGCGACGATGCGTATTTTTCGAAAGCTGGTTGCCGCGGAAGCGCTGCGGCTTCGCGATCACCTTCTGCGGCTGTCGCCGCTTGACCGGCATTGTCGATTCGCGGGCCATGTCAGCGACGCGGTGATCGATTCTTACTGCCGGCGCATTCCCTGGCTGGGAACGGTGGTCGTCGGATACTTCGAGGACGGCACACTGCGTGCGGCGGCCGAATGCCGCTGGCTCGGGCCGGCACAACTGCGCGCCGTCGAGGTCGCCGTCACGGTCGAGCCCGAGTGGCAAGCGAAGGGCATCGGCACCGAGCTCATGAGCCGCGTCGTGACGATTGCGCGCAACCGCGGGGCGGCATCGATCTTCATGCTGTGCCTTACCGACAATCGGCCGATGCAGGCGATCGCGCGCAAGTTCGCGGGCGACCTGCACTTCGTCGACGGCGAAGTCGAAGTCCGCATCGCCGTTCCCTTCGCGACCAATGCCTCGCTGATGCAAGAGGCGCTGGCCGACATCTCCGGCGTCGCGGGCGTGATCTGGACCAGCGTCGTAGGCGAGTCTCGACCCGCGCTGCCGGCCGGGAGCGCCCGCCACTAGGAGCGCCGGCCGGCGGCGCGATTGTCAGCGGCGAGTTGGATCGGCTACACCGGGCAGGCCTTTCGGCAGGAGGATTCGCCGTGACGTCACGAAGTGCGTTCGCTTTGCTTTCGCTCGCTACGCTCGTATCGGCATGCCAGCCGCGACCGCCCGCCGCCTCAGCGCCGGCGGCTCCAGGCGCGGTCGCGCAGGCGCCCGCCGTGGCCGCGCGCGCCGTGCCGGCGACGCCGGCGGCGTCGTTGCCGCCTGCGCCGGGGGCCGTCGGCGCGAACCAGTTCCGCACCGAGCGGGGCAATGTCGTGGCGGCGCGGACGGTCTGGCAGAGCATGGGCGGGCGTGGGCGGACTTCGGTGCTCGGGCGTCTCGTGCCGGTGAGCCGCGATGCCGCCGATCAGCCGCAGGCTTCGATTTTCGTCGGCGGTCCGACGACGTTCGAGGTTCCGGTCTGGTGGCGTAGCACCTCGGCCACGAACGTCGTGGTTGAAGTGGATGGCGCGCCGG
The DNA here is from genome assembly GCA_016793045.1 of Alphaproteobacteria bacterium. Lineage (GTDB taxonomy): Bacteria > Pseudomonadota > Alphaproteobacteria > CACIAM-22H2 > CACIAM-22H2 > JAEUKZ01. The sequence goes on along the minus strand of JAEUKZ010000028.1, from coordinate 24,662 downwards.
TCGTCAATCTGCCGTGCCTGTCCGGCCGCGGCGGCTCGCACCTGCGCTGCTACATCGACGGCGGCGACAGCCCTGAGGCCGACCGCGCGCGTTCGGCGGTGGAAGCAGGGCGGTCGGCGCGGCTGATTTTCCTCAATGGCGGTGCGCCGGTGAGCGAACTCACCTTCGACCTGTCCGGGCTGCGCGGCCGCAGCTAGGACCTGCCGCTAAGCCTTCGGCTGCGGGGTATAGGCCTGGATCAGTTCGCCGTGGCGCGTGCAGTCCGGCGCGACGAGATCAAGGAAGTGCCCCACGATTGCCTCGGGCGCACGCAGGGTCGCGGGATCCTCGCCCGGAAACGCGTCGGCCCGCATCGACGAGCGGATCGGGCCGGGGCTCAGCAAGTTGACCCGCACGGACGTCTCGACGAGTTCCGCCGCCCATGATCGCACCATCGCGTCGAGCGCGGCTTTGCTGGTCGAATAGGCGCCCCAATACGCGTTGATGTTGGTCGCGGCGCCCGACGTCACGAAGACGGCCCGGCCCGCGTCGGACCGGCGCAGCAGCGGCTCGAGCGTACGGATCAGCCGCCAGTTGGCGGTGACGTTGACCCGCAGGACGCGTTCCCACAGCGCAGGATCGTGGTGCGAAAGCGGTCCAAGTGTGCCCAGCAACGCCGCGTTGCCGACCAGAATGTCGGCGCGCCCGAATCGCTCGAACAGCTGCGGGCCGAGCGGATCGATGCGGTCAACCTCGCCGAGGTCGATCGGCACCAGCGTGGCGCTGCCGCCGGCCGCCTTGATCTCGTCGTCCACTTCCTCGAGGCCGCCGATGGTGCGTGCGAGCAGCACGACATGCGCGCCCTGTGCGGCGATCGCGCGGGCGACTGCGCGTCCGATGCCGCGCGAGGCGCCGGTTACGACGGCGACGCGGCCGGCAAGACGTGTTCCGGTCATTTGTATATTGCTGCCTTTCGCTTGAATGCGAGCTTGCCGAGGCTCCAGGCGCTCTTGCACGTCCCGGCACAGAGATGAAACGCCAGCACGCCCGAAAGCAGGCCGATCCCGGCGAATGCGAACCCTTCCGGGGTGAGTGGAACGGCCGGCCGGAAGACATGGCTTGCGGCGCGCGCGATGTCCCAGTCGACCGTTTCCACGAACGCGACGAGGCGCGCGAAGCCCTGATTGATCGTGATGTCGGCGAGGCTCTTGTCGAGTTCGAGAAAGCGCTGCTCTGCGGCGGCGCGCACCGGATTGTCGTGCGCCATGCCGGCGCGGATCAGGTTTTCGAGGAATCGCCAGGCCTCGTCGCGGTGACCGCCGAGCCGCTGGAGGTACTGCTGCACGAACTCCGGGAACTGGCTGCCGATCGCCGCGCCGCCGGCGGCAAACGCCCCGGATACGACGTTGCCGACAAACGCGACCGGGCCCAGCTTCACGGTCGTCAGGCGATCTCGAGCAGCGGCAGTTGCGTCGGCGCCGCGCCATCCTCGAGATCGGTAAGCCGCGTCGGGTACTCTCCCGAGAAGCACGCGTCGCAGAACTTCGGCGCCGCGGCATCGCGGCCGGGATGTCCCATCGCGCGATAGAGCCCGTCCATCGAGATGAACGCAAGGCTGTCGACGCCGATGAATTGCGCCATTCCGGCGACGTTGAATCTATGCGCGAGCAGCTTGTCGGGCTGCGGCGTATCGATGCCGTAGAAGCACGAGTGCATCGTCGGCGGGCTCGAGATGCGCATGTGCACCTCCTTCGCGCCGGCCTGTCGCATCATCTCGACGATCTTCTTCGACGTGGTGCCGCGGACGATCGAATCGTCGACCAGGATGATCCGGCGCCCTTCGATGTGCACCCGGTTTGCGTTGTGCTTCAGTTTCACGCCGAGGTGGCGAATGTGATCGGTCGGCTCGATGAAGGTACGCCCGACATAGTGATTGCGGATGATGCCGAGTTCGAACGGCACCTTGGCTTCCTGCGAATAGCCCAGCGCCGCCGGCACGCCGGAATCGGGGACGGGAATGATCACGTCGGCGGGGACGTGACTCTCGCGGGCGAGTTCGGCGCCGATGCGCTTGCGCGCGTCGTAAACCGACTGGCCTTCCATGATCGAATCGGGCCGCGCGAAGTAGATGTACTCGAACACGCAGAATCGCTGCTTGAGCTTCGGGAACGGACGCAGGCTCGTTATTCGCTTGCCGTCCAGCACCACCATCTCGCCAGGTTCGATATCGCGGACGTAGCGCGCGCCGATGATATCGAGCGCGCAGGACTCGGATGCCAGGATGTCGGCGCCTTCGAGTTCGCCGAGGACCAGCGGGCGGACGCCCAGCGGGTCGCGCACGCCGATCACCTTGTCGCGCGCGATACAGACCAGCGAATAGGCGCCCTCGACGTGGCGGAGCGCCGCAATCAGGCGCTCGACGACGTCACCCTCGGCCTTCGCCATCAGGTGGACGATGACCTCGGTATCGGTGGTCGACTGGAAGATCGCGCCGCGCCGGATGAGCTCGGTACGGATGCCGTGCGCATTGGTGAGATTGCCGTTGTGGCCGACCGCGAAGCCGCCGAAGGCGAACTCGGCGAAAAGCGGCTGCACGTTGCGCAGGATGGTCTCGCCGGTCGTGGAGTAGCGGACGTGGCCGATCGCCGCGTGGCCGCGCAGGCGGGCGATGACCGACTCGGCGCCGAAATTGTCGCCGACCTGACCCATCGCGCGATGGCTGTGGAACTGCTGGCCGTCGAAGGCGACGATCCCAGCGGCTTCCTGTCCGCGATGCTGAAGCGCGTGCAGGCCGAGCGCAGCATGTGCTCCGGCATCCTTGGTTCCAATGATGCCGAAGATGCCGCACTCCTCGCGCAGCTTGTCGTCGTCGAACGGGTTCGTCTGGATCATCGCGAGGTTTGTCCCTGTGGGCCCGGCTGGGCCTGGATCAGTCGGTCAACCTGCCGGCGATCCCCCGGATTGTAGCCATTTTCGTTGCCGCGCGCACCGCGATTGGCGGTATTCGCAGGGCTGTTCAACGCGCGCAGTGCGCGCTCGGCGTCTTCGCTTTGCCGCGCCCGCCGTGAGGTCTCGTCCTCCGCCGGGCGCTGCGGCCCGCGGAAGCCTTCCGGCGCGATCTGCTGAAGATACTCGGCGATTGCATTGACAAGAGGTAGCGATCGCGCGGTGTCGATCCAGGGGGGGCGCTGCTGCGCAGGTACGAACCAGTTGAATGCCAGGTATGCAAGGCCGACGAGCAGGAGGCCGCGCGCCACGCCGAAGACGAAGCCCAGCGAGCGGTCGACGGCACCGAGAATGCCTCCGGTTACCATCGAGGCAATGAAGTGCGAAACCACCGAGCATGCGATCAGGGTCACGATGAACACGACGGTCGGGCCGGCGATGTCCGAGATGGTCGGGCCGACCGGCAGGGAGGACAAAAGGTCGCGGGCGACGAGCCGCGACCACTCGAAGGTTTTGTAGGTAACGAAGCCGGCTGCGACCCAACTGACGACCGACAGGACCTCGCGGATGAACCCGCGCATCAGCCCCACGAGGGCCGACAGGACGACGATGACGATGACGAAGATATCGGCGGGATTCATGGAGGATCAGCTGCGAACGGTTTCGGATTGACGCGGACGGCGCTGCGCCGCGGCGGCGAATATCGCGACCAGGTCGGCAAGCTCGGCCAGCTCGCGGCGGGCGAATCCGCTGCCGGCGGCGGAGGCGGCGGACGCAGCCCGACCGCTGCGCGAAACGGCCGGCATCAGGGCTTGGGTAAATCCCAACTTCTGCGCCTCCTTGAGCCGTGCCTCGGTTTGTCCCACCGCGCGGATTTCCCCGGATAGACCGATTTCGCCGAAGACCACGGCCCCGTGGGGGACGATCTCGCCGGTGAGCGAAGAAACCAGCGCCGCGGCAACCGCCAAATCGGCCGCCGGCTCCCCGATTCTCAAGCCGCCGGCCACGTTCAAATAAACGTCCGATCCGCCGAATACAAGGCCGCAGCGGGTCTCCAGGACGGCGAGGATCATCGCCAAGCGCCCGGAATCCCAGCCGACCACCGCCCGGCGCGGGGTTCCGAGGCCCGTCGGTGCCACCAGGGCCTGAATCTCGACGAGCAGGGGCCGTGTGCCTTCGATTCCGGCGAAGACGGCAGCCCCGCTGACGTCGCCGCGGCGCTCGGACAGGAACAGCGCGGACGGGTTGTGGACCTCGCCCAGGCCGCGGTCGGACATCTCGAACACGCCAATCTCGTCCGTCGGGCCGAAGCGGTTCTTGACGGACCGGAGGATGCGGAACTGATGCCCCCGCTCGCCTTCGAAATAGAGCACCGTGTCGACCATATGCTCGAGCACGCGCGGACCGGCGAGCGTCCCCTCCTTGGTGACGTGGCCGACGATCAGCAGCGTGATGCCGCGCCGCTTGGCGACGCGGATGAGTTCGCTCGCCGCGGCACGGACCTGCGCAACCGTCCCGGGGGCCGAATCCAGCGCATCGACGTACATGGTCTGGATCGAATCGATGACCACGACTTCCGGCGCGTCACGCCCGTCGAGGCTGGCGATAACGTCGCCCACATTGGTGGCCGCGGCCAGCGACACCGGCCGGTCGACCACAGCCAAGCGCTGCGCGCGCAGTCGCACCTGATCGATTGCTTCCTCGCCGGAGATGTAGAGCACGCGGGTGTTGGTCGAGAGCCCGGCGACGACCTGAAGCAGCAGCGTCGACTTGCCGATGCCCGGATCGCCGCCCACCAGCACGGCGGACCCGGCGACGAGGCCGCCGCCACACACTCTGTCGAATTCGCCGATGCCGGTCTGGCGCCGCGGCGGCGGAGCGCTTTCGCCCTTGAGCGGTTCGAACGCGATCCGGCGCCCCTTGGGCGCGGGACGCGGACCGGCCTCGGGCGCCTGTTCCTCGATGATCGTGTTCCAGGCGCCGCAGGCATCGCAGCGCCCCATCCACTTGCGGTGAACCGCGCCGCAGTCCTGGCAGACGAAGCGCGCGTCGTTCTTCGCCATCGCCCGTCCCTTGGGCTACGCCCGCACCTGCATTTGGATCGGGCCCTCGGCCCGGCCATTGATGAACTGCTCGACAAAGGGATTGCCGCAGTGGTCGATCTGGCCGACCGGGCCGTTCCAGATGATCTTGCCGTCGTGCAGCATGGCGACGCGATGGGCGATCCGGCGGGCCGACGCCATGTCGTGCGTGATCGAGAGGGCGGTTGCACCGAGGTCGTGCACGCAGCTCGAGATCAGGCCGTCGATGACTGCCGACATGATCGGATCGAGTCCGGTCGTCGGCTCGTCGAAAAAGATGATCTCAGGCTTCGTTGCGATCGCGCGTGCGAGCGACACGCGCTTCTTCATGCCGCCCGACAGTTCGGCAGGCTGAAGCTCGGCGACCTCCGGCGGCAGGCCGACCTGCGCGAGGTTCGCGATGGCGCGCGCCTTGGCTTCGCCGCGCGGTACGCCCTGGGCGCGCATGAGGCCGAAGGCGACGTTTTCCCAGACCGTGAGCGAGTCGAACAGTGCGGCGCCCTGGAACAGCATGCCGAACTTGCGGTTCACGCGCTCGCGGTCGCGCGTGCGCATGCCGACGACTTCCTCACCGTCGATCTTGATGCTGCCAGCATCGGGCTCGATGAGGCCGAGCACGCACTTCAGCAGCACCGACTTACCGGTCCCCGATCCGCCGATGACGACCAGCGATTCGGCGATGCCGACATCGAGGTCGAGTCCGCGCAGCACCTTCTTGGGCCCGAAGGACTTCACGAGGCCGCGGATCGCGATCTTAGGGGTATCGGCCATCGGCTCACTTCGTCCCGAAGAAAAAGCCGGTGATCACGTAGTTGCACAGCAGGATCAGGATCGACGCGGAAACGACGGCGTTGGTCGTGGCCCGCCCGACGCCCTGTGCGCCGCCTTCGCTGTAGTAGCCGTGATAGCAGCCCATCAGCGCGATGATGAACCCGAAGACGCTCGCCTTGACGAGGCCCGAGAACACGTCGATGAACTCGAGGTAGTCGCGCGTCTGGCGCAGGAACGTCGTCGGATTGAAGCCGAGATTGTAGACGCCGACGAGATAGCCGCCAAACACGCCAATGATGTCGGCGATCAGAACGAGCAGCGGCAGCATGGTCAATCCGGCGAGCAGGCGCGGCGCGACGAGATACTTGAACGGATTGGTGGACAAGGTCTGCAGCGCGTCGATCTGTTCGGTCACGCGCATCGTGCCGATCTCAGCCGCCATCGACGCGCCGATGCGGCCCGCGACCATCAGGCCGGCGATCACCGGGCCGAGTTCGCGCGTGATCGAGAGGACGACGACCGTCGCGATCGCACTTTCCGCGTTGAAGCGCGCGAAGCCCGTATAGCTCTGCAGTGCGAGCACCATGCCGGTGAACAGCGCGGTCATGCCGACGACCGGCAGGGAGAAGTAGCCGATATTGAGCATCTGGCGCCCGATCAGGCTCGGATACCAGGGCGGCGTCAGGCAGTGGATGACGCCGCGTCCCGCAAAGATCGCGAAGCGCCCGGCGCCGGTCAGGAAGTGGAGAAAGACGCGGCCGATCGCCGCCAGCGGATTCATGAGGCGGCGCGATAGACGCGATGGAGGCGCGGTCCGAGCCGCGTCAGCACTTCGTAGCCGTTCGTACCCGCGCGCTCTGCGACCTCGTCAACCGGCAGATCCGCCCCCATCAGCACGGCCTGGTCGCCGGTCCGAACCGTGGGCACCGCGGTAACATCGAGGGTAATCAAATCCATGGATACGCGACCCACCACCGGAACCCTCATCCCCGCGAGGATCGCGTTGCCGCGATTGCTGAGCGACCGCAACCACCCATCGGCGTAACCGCACCCGATCGTCGCGATTCGCGTCGGACCGGTAACGCGATGGGTCGCACCATATCCAACGGCCTCGGGGGGGTCAATTGTACGGACCTGGAGCACCCGGGCGGTCAAGGTCGCGACCGATTGCATCGGGTTGGCTTGGCCGGGCAGGGGGTTGATGCCGTAGGTCGCAGCACCCGGGCGCACCAGGTCATAGTGACATTGGTTGCTCAGGAATACGCCCGACGAGTTGGCAAGGCTTGCCCTGACGTGTGGAAATCGCCGGCGCAGCACGGCGAAGCGCTCGAACTGGAGTGCATTGTGGGGGTGCTCGGCCTCCTCAGACGCGACCAGATGGCTCATGACCAGCCGAAGATCGAGGCCGTCCAGCCGGGACGCATCGGCCAGGAGCGCTTCCGCCTCTGCGGCCGTCAGTCCGAGCCGCGACATCCCGGTGTCGAAATGGACCGCGGCGGGCAGAGGTCGACCGATACGGCGCGCCGCCTCGGACCAGCGGGCGACCTGCCCGAGATCGTTGAGGACAGGCGTGATGGCGTGCGCAACGTAATGCTGATCCTCGCCCGCCAGGACGCCATTGAGCACGTAAAGCGCGGCATCCGGCGGCAGATGCGGCTTCAGCGCCAGCGCCTCGCCGAGCTGGGCGACGAAGAAGTTACGGCAACCGGCGGCGGCGAGTGCCGGCGCGATCTGGCGCGCACCGAGGCCGTAGGCATCGGCCTTGACCACGCCGGCGACCTGCGCAGTTGGCGCACGGGCGGCGAGGCGGCGATGATTTGCGACGACGGCCGCAAGATCGATGGTCAGAACGGCGGCGGAGGGCAGCGGCTCAGTGCCCGTCATCCGAGGAGTCGCTGCGTGCGAGATTGTCGAACTTGGTGAAGGCGCCGTCGAAGAACAGCGTGACTTTGCCGGTCGGTCCGTGGCGTTGCTTCTCGATCAGCACGTCCGCTTCGTTGTAGATCAGGTTGATCTCCGCCTGCCATTCCTCGTGACGCTTCGCGTACTGCTCCTGCGTCTCGCCGTCCTCGCGCGTCGGCTCGCGCTTGTAGTAGGCGGCGCGGTACACGAACATCACGACGTCGGCGTCCTGCTCGATCGATCCGGATTCGCGAAGGTCCGCGAGCTGCGGGCGCTTGTCCTCGCGCGCCTCGACCGCGCGCGAAAGCTGCGACAGCGCGATGACGGGCACCTGCAGTTCCTTGGCGATCGCCTTGAGGCCGCGGGTGATCATCGAGATTTCCTGCACCCGGTTCTCCGGACGCTGTCCGGCGGACGCCGACATGAGCTGCAGGTAGTCGACGACGATCATGCCCAGGCCGTGTGTACGGTGCAGGCGTCGCGCACGTGTGCGCAGCTGCGCCACCGAGACGGCCGGCGTATCGTCGATGAACAGCGGCAGCGTGGCGAAGTCCTTGCTGACCTGGGCGAACTTGAGGAAGTCGTCGCCGCGCACTTCGCCGCGCCGGATCTTGTCCGACGGGATCTCGGTCTGCTCGGCGAGCAGACGGCCGGCCAGCTGTTCCGACGACATTTCGAGCGAGAAGAAGGCGACCACGCCGCCTTCGGGGACCGCATCCGGCGCCGGATTGGGATTGTTGCGCAGCCAATCCTGCCGCGCCTTGGCCGCGCTGAAGGCGATCTTGGTCGCGAGCGACGTCTTTCCCATTCCGGGCCGGCCGGCCAGGATGATCAGGTCCGACGGATGGAGGCCACCGAGCTTGCGGTCGAGATCGATCAGCCCGGTGGTGACGCCGGTGACGTGGCTCTGGCGGCGATGCGCGGCCTCCGCCATGTCGATCGCCTTCCGCAAGGCGGTCGCGAAGCCGGAAAACGATCGCTCCGAATTGCCGAGCGAGGCGAGATTGAACAGCCTCTGTTCCGCGGCTTCGATCTGTTGGGCCGCCGTGGTTTCCAGATCGAAACTGTACGCCGTGTTGGTGACCTCCTCGCCGATGTCGATCAGCTGCCTGCGCAGATAGAGGTCGTAGACGGTGCGGGCGTAGTCGATCGCATTGACGACCGTGACCACCGCACCGGCGAGCTTCGCAAGGTATGGCGCGCCGCCCAGCTCGGCGAGCGTGGCTGCGCCTTCGCCCCCCGCCTGCTCGAAGTAGTTCTTCAGGGTGACCGAGTTGGCGAGGCTGCCGCGCTCGATGAGCTTGCCGATCGCGGCGTAGATCTTGCCGTGGCGGTCATCGGCAAAGTGCTCGGGCAGCAGGAACTCCGAGACGCGGTCGAAGGCCTTGTTGTTGGCGAGCAGCGCACCAAGCACCATCATCTCCGCCTCGAAGTTGTGAGGCGGCGTGCGCAGGGGCTGGACCTCGTCCTCGCGAGGCTTGAACGGAGTGATGCGTGACGCGGGTTCCATCGGGGGTGCCGACCCTACGCGCTGGGTCTGTGGCCGCTCAACGCGAATCGCCAGCGCAAAGGGAGTATAGCGTGGATAACTCCGCCAGCGTCAGACGGCGAGGTTGGCGGTCGCCAGATTCGCGCGCTCCCAGTCCACCATGTAGTCGCGGGTCAGGGGCAGCGCATCGATGCGTTTCGTGATCTGGATCTGGTAAACCACGTGACCCTGTCGGCGGAACGCGATCTCCGAACCGGCAAGATAGAACTCCCACATCCGGCAGAAGCGCTCGTCGTAGATCGCCTTCACCCGATCGCGCGATGCGGCGAACCGGCGCCGCCATTCGAGCAGCGTGTCGGCATAGTGCAGGCGCAGGACCTCGACGTCCGTGAGGAACAGCCCGGCGCGCTCGATCTCGGGGACGACTTCGGACAGCGCGGGCGCATAGCCGCCGGGGAAGATGTACTTGTCGATGAAGGGATTCGTGACCCCAGGGCCGTCGGCGCGGCCGATGGTGTGGAGCAGCGCGACGCCGTCATCCGCGAGCAGCGTATTCAGCTTCTCGAAGAATTCGCGATAGTGACGTATGCCGACATGCTCGAACATGCCGACCGACACGATGCGGTCGAAAGCCCCGGTCACGTGGCGGTAGTCGCGCAGCTCGAAGGAGACGCGATCCGACACGCCGGCCTGCACGGCCCGGTCGTTCGCGACCTTGTGCTGCTCCTCCGACAGCGTGACGCCGAGCACGCGATGCTCACCGACCCTGGCGAGATAGATGCCGAGGCCGCCCCAGCCGCAGCCGATGTCGAGCACCTTATTGCCGGGGCGCAGATTGAGCTTCGCCGCGATGTGCCGTTTCTTGTTGTCCTGGGCAACCTCGAGAGTGTCGTTCCCCGAGGTGAAATACGCGCAGGAGTACTGCCGGTCGCTGTCGAGAAAGAGCGAGTAGAGTTCGCCCGACAGGTCGTAGTGGTGTGCGACGTTGCGGCGGGCGCGAGGCGCGGGATTGTACTGAGACCAGCGCTTCAACAAGCGCTCCAGCGGACGCAGCCAGCGTGCGAACCCTACCGGATTTCCCTGCGTGTTCAGCGCCGCGAGATCGAGGAGGGTGTAGATGTCCCCCTCGATGAAGTTGAGCCGCCCGTTGATATAGGCCTCGCCGAGGCGAAGCTGCGGGTTTATCGCAATCTCGCGGGCGACCGCGGCGTCGGTGAACGCGATGGTGATGGCCGGGCCCGGCGTACCGCTGAAGTCGTACCGCCGGCCCGTGTGATCCACGATGCTGAAGCGGCCGATCCGAATGAGATGTCGGAGCAAACGTGCGAGCAGGAACACCGCGCGGTCACCTCCCGATTGCGATTCTCGGGCCGCCCCGCGCGCCCGAACTCGACAATCCTGAGGCCTAGCTTAGGAGTCTCCGGAGCAGCTTGTAAAGATTCCAAGCTGCTCCGGCGCGCTGCGACTCAAGGTGCGGAGTTTATTCTTCCGCCTTCTTCTTCTTGGACTTCTTCGGCTTGGCCTCCGCAGCCGGCTCACCTTCCGCTTCCGGAGCGGCGGCTGCGGCCTCGACCACGGGCGCTGGCGGTCCGTCGGCCGGTTCAGCCGTTTCGGCCGCGGGCTGTCCGGCGGTCCGACCGGCGGCCTGCATCTCCGCCTCTTCCGCCGACTGGGCGACGTTGACCGTCACCTGGACGACGACTTCGGGATGCAGCGCGACGCGGGTCTTGTACAGGCCGAGGCTCTTGATCGGCTGATCGAGCATGATCTGGCGGCGGTCGACCGTGTACCCGGCCTCGGTCACCGCGGTAGCAATGTCGCGCGTCGACACCGAGCCGTAGAGCTGGCCGCTTTCGCCGGCCTGGCGAAGGATGACGACCGAAACATTGTCCATCTTGCCGGCGACGGACTGAGCGTCCTCGCGACGCTTCAGGTTCTGCGCCTCGAGCTGCGCGCGCTGGGTCGCGAAATAGTCGAGATTGGTCTTCGTCGCCCGCATCGCCTTCTTCTGCGGCAGCAGGTAGTTCCGGGCGAACCCCGGCTTCACCTTCACCACGTCGCCCATCTGGCCAAGCGACTCGATGCGCTCCAGCAAGATCACTTCCATGACGCTCATCGTCGATACTCCTCGAAACGGATCATCTAGGCGCGGGGAGCCGCGCCGCTGAGAAAACGCGCCCGCAGGCGCAACCAAGGTTCGAGCGCTCCAGCGATCGCGAGCAGTAGGAGCGGAACGCCGAAAACGATCACGATCAGATAGGTCGAAATCAGCAGCATCCGGCTCGCCGAGCGTGCGGCGAGCGCATGCACGATCGCGAAGCCGGCCAGGACCAGCACTCCGAGCAGGACGACGACCATGTTCTCGCCGAGCCGGCCCGCCAGCCCCGGAAACAGCGATCCGATGACCGCGATGGCAAAGAACTCGGAAACCCAACGCGGCATCTCCAGGTCGGCCATCCGCGGGCTCGGCCGCCATGCCATGCCGCCACGCTGCGCCACCCACTGCCCGATCGCGCCGTTCACGATGGTCATCCAGAACCACCACGCTGCGGCGAAGCCAGGGACCAGGGGCAGCATCGCGGCGAGCAGGGTGCGCACCGCTTCGTCCTGCTGCCCCGTCATCGGCCCGAGCATCGGCACGATCTGCGCAATCACCCCTTCGAGCCCCTCAGGGCCGCCCGTGAACTGCTCGAAGATGATGGCCTGCACGAGCATGACTGCCAAAGCGAGCAGCATGGCATCGGTGGCGAGTGCGCCCGCGCTGTACCACTCGACTTTGCCGTCTGCGCCGTAGCGATGTCGCAGCGCCCGCCAGCACAGGATGACGACCGGAACGGCCTCCATCACGGCAAATGCAACCGTGAGGCCGAAGCTGCCGATCGTCAGGACCCCTACGATGCCGATCGCGCCTGCCGCAGCCGCCGCGGGCCAGCCGTGGCTCAGGCCCACGATGAACAGCGGCAGTTGCGCGAAATAGGCAAGCAGCACGGTGCCGGTAAGCGTCGTCCCGAACAGGACGGCGCTCGCTGCACCGGCCGCAAGCACGGCAGCTACGATCCGGATCGGCATCGGTCGGTTCGGCCTGGCCGCGAGGGCTCAGGCGACCACGTAAGGCAGCAGCGCCAGGAACCGCGCGCGCTTGATCGCCTGGGCGAGTTCGCGCTGCTTCTTGGTCGATACTGCAGTGATGCGCGACGGCACGATCTTGCCGCGCTCCGAGATGAAGCGCTGCAGGAGGCGGACGTCCTTGTAGTCGATCTTCGGCGCGTTGGGGCCGGAGAACGGGCAGGTCTTGCGGCGCCGGAAGAACGGCCGCCGGCCGCCGAAGCTGCCACCACCACCACCACCACCGTTGCTCATGCTGCACCTCCTGGCCGGGCCATGTCGCCACCTTCGCCGTCACGACGGCGCGGACCGCGGTCGCGGTCGAAACGATCGCCGCGGTCACGGTCGCGATCGCTGCGTTCGTCGCGGCGCTGCATCATCGCCGACGGTGCTTCTTCGAGCTCGTCGACGCGGACCGTGAGATAGCGAAGGATGTCTTCGCTGAGGCGCATCGTGCGCTCCATCTCCAGAACCGCCGCGGGCGGCGCCTCGATGTTGAGCAGCACGTAGTGGCCCTTCCGGTTCTTCTTGATCCGGTAGGTCAGGTTGCGCAGGCCCCAGTATTCGCGCTTCTTCACTTCGCCGCCGCGATCCTTGACGATCGTGGCGAAGTTCTCGGTCAGCGTCTCGACCTGCGTGGTCGACACGTCCTGGCGCGCAATGAAGACGGATTCGTAGAGCGGCATCGGTTCTCCTTTTGGCTGTTAGTGGCCCGGCGCCGTGTCCCCAATGGATCGGCCGCCCGGACCTAGCCGGCATATCGCCGGCAAGGAGCATTTCCCGCGCAAAAGCCGCCTTCCGCGAGGGAGGCGGGACTATACACAAAGCAAATTGCGGTGCAACACCAACCGCGTCGCAGACTCCGCCGCTCACCCGGCCCGCGATGGTGGTGGGCCGCAGGCCGTCCGCACCGTGCGCAGACGGCGCCAGGAAATCGGTGGATTTCAGGGACTTAGGCGGCGCGCTGCGGTGTCGCCGGACATTTCAGGGCCCCTGGCCTTGACACGTCGCCGACGCAGCTTTACGTGACCGCGGCCTTTCATTACAGCAGCGGCTGTCCATGCAACGAGCATTCACGTTTCCCGGCCAGGGCTCCCAGGCCGTCGGCATGGGTCGCGATCTGGCGGCGGCGTTTGCGACCGCGCGCCTCGTGTTCGAGGAAGTCGACGAAGCGCTGGGGCAGCGCCTCTCGCGCTTGATGTTCGAGGGGCCGGAGGGCGAGCTGACGCTGACGGCGAACGCGCAGCCGGCCCTGATGGCCGTCGCGCTGGCCGTCATGCGGGTGCTCGAAGCCGACGTAAAGCTGAACCTGGCCCGCAGCGCGCGCTTCGTCGCGGGCCATTCGCTCGGGGAGTATGCGGCGCTGGCCGCGGCCGGTTCGATCGCGCTGGGCGACGCGGCGCGCCTGCTGCGGCGCCGCGGCGACGCCATGCAGAAGGCAGTGCCCGTCGGCGAGGGCGCGATGGCGGCCCTGCTCGGGCTCGACCTTCCAGCGGCCGAAGCGGTTGCAGCGGAGGCCGCGCAAGGCGAAGTGTGCAGCGCGGCCAACGACAATGCACCCGGGCAGGTCGTCGTCAGCGGCGCGCGCAGCGCCGTCGAGCGTGCGCTCGAGATTGCCAAGTCCAAGGGGGCGCGCCGCGCGATCCTGCTGCCGGTGAGCGCGCCGTTCCATTGCGCGCTGATGGCGCCGGCTGCCGACGTGATGCGCGAAGCGCTCGCGGCAGTCGCGATCAGGCCGCCGGCGGTGCCGCTCGTCGCCAACGTGATCGCCTCGGCGGTGAGCGATCCCGGCGAGATCCGCGAGCTCTTGGTCAAGCAGGTGACCGCGATGGTCCGCTGGCGGGAATGCGCGCTCTACATGAAGAGCCAGGGCGTTTCGACGCTGGTCGAACTCGGCGCCGGCCGTGTGCTGACGGGCCTCGCGAAGCGCATCGATCCGGATCTCACCGGCGTTGCGATCAACGGCCCGGCGGACATCGAAGCCTTCGCCAAGACGCTTTAGGGGGATCAGCATGTTCACGCTCGCGGGCCGCAAGGCCCTGGTGACCGGCGCGTCGGGGGCGATCGGCAAATCGATCGCGGTGGCGCTTGCCGGGCAGGGCGCCCAGGTCGCGCTGTCCGGAACGCGCGTCGACGCCCTCAATGCAGTCGCGGCAGCGATCCCAGGCAGCGTCGTCGTGCCCGGCGATCTCGGCGCCGCCGACGGCGTCGATGCGGTCTTCGCGGCGGCGGAAAAGGCGCTGGGTGAGGTGGACATCCTTGTCAACAATGCCGGCCTGACGCGCGACGGACTTGCCCTGCGAATGAAGGATGAGGACTGGCAGCGCGTCATCGACGTCGATCTTACGGCGGCATTCAAGCTGTCGCGCGCCGCCCTGAAGGGTATGATGCGCCGGCGCTGGGGGCGCATCGTCTCCATCACCTCGATCGTCGGCGTGACCGGCAACCCGGGGCAGGCGAATTACGCGGCGGCCAAGGCCGGACTGATCGGGATGTCGAAGGCGCTTGCGCAGGAAATGGCGGCACGCGGCATCACCGTGAACTGCGTGGCGCCGGGATTCATCGTCAGCCCGATGACCGACGTGCTTCCCGATGCCCAGAAGGATGCGCTGAAGGCGCGTATCCCGGTGGGACGGATCGGCGAGCCGGCGGAGATCGCGGCCGCGGTGGCGTTTCTGGCGAGCACAGAGGCGGCCTATATCACGGGGCAGACGCTCCACGTGAATGGCGGTATGGCCATGATTTGACGGCGGCGGGGCCGGCGCTGCGAAAGCTGGCGCGCTCCCGTCCTTTGTGTTAGCAAACGTCACCTTTTTGGCGCGTCTGGCGGGAGGGCCCGCAGATTGCGGCATCGGTGATCAATCCGGAATCGCGAATAGACAAGAGGTCGAGTGGACATGAGCGACGTTGCCGAGCGGGTCAAGAAGATCGTGGTTGAGCATCTGGGTGTCGACGAAGCCAAGGTTACCGAGAACGCCAGCTTCGTGGACGATCTCGGCGCCGATTCGCTCGACACCGTCGAGCTCGTGATGGCGTTCGAGGAAGAGTTCGGCACGGAGATCCCCGACGAGGCGGCCGAGAAGATCACGACCGTCAAGGACGCGATCGCGTACATCGAGACGCACAACAAGTAACCGGGCGCTCGGACCGGCTGGACCTGCGATGCGCAGAGTTGTCGTTACTGGCCTCGGGTTGGTGACGCCGCTGGGTTGCGGCGTCGAGCCGACGTGGAAGCGCCTGCTCGCCGGGCAGTCGGGCATCCGCGGAATTCAATCGTTCGACGTGTCAGACCTGCCGGCGAAGATCGCAGGTCAGGTGCCGAAAGGCGATACGGCTTCCGGCCTTTTCAATGCCGACGACTGGATGGCGCCGAAGGACCAGCGCAAGGTCGACACGTTCATCCTTTACGCCATGGCGGCGGCCGCGCAGGCCGTCGAGGACTCGGGCTGGAAACCGCAGGACGACGAAAGCCGCGACCAGACCGGGGTGATGATCGGCTCGGGCATCGGCGGCCTGCCAAGCATTCACGACACGTCGATCCTGCTCAAGGAGCGCGGCCCGCGCCGCGTGAGTCCGTTCTTCATTCCGGCGAGCCTCATCAATCTCGCTTCGGGCCAGGTTTCGATCCGTTACGGCTTCCGCGGGCCGAACCATGCCGTGGTGACGGCGTGCGCGACCGGAGCGCACGCGATCGGCGATGCATCGCGCCTCATCCAGCTCGAGGATGCCGACGTGATGATCGCGGGCGGGACGGAGGCCGCGGTGTGCCGCATCGGGCTCGCCGGCTTTGCCGCGTCGCGCGCATTGTCGACCGGCTTCAACGACACGCCCGAGAAGGCCTCGCGGCCGTGGGACGTCGACCGCGACGGCTTCGTGATGGGCGAGGGCGCGGGCGTCGTCGTGCTCGAAGAGTACGAGCACGCCAAGAAGCGCGGCGCGAAGATCTATGCCGAGGTCGTCGGCTACGGGCTTTCGGGCGATGCACACCACATCACCGCGCCGGCGGAAGACGGCAGCGGCGGCTTCCGCGCCATGCGCGCGGCGCTCAAGCGTGCGAAGATCGCGCCTGACGCAATCGACTACGTCAATGCGCACGGAACCTCGACGCCGCTTGGCGACGAGATCGAATTGAATGCGCTCAAGCGGCTGTTCGGCGATCACGCGTACAAGCTGTCGATGTCGTCGACCAAGTCGGCGATCGGGCATCTGCTGGGGGCCGCCGGTGCGGTCGAGGCGGTGTTCTCGATCCTCAGCATCCGCGACGGAATCGTGCCGCCGACGCTCAATCTCGATCGGCCGTCGCCGGGTTGCGACATCGATCTCGTGCCGTACAAGGCGAAGGAGCGGAAGGTGCGATATGCGCTCTCGAATTCCTTCGGCTTTGGCGGCACCAACGCGTCGTTGATCTTCGCCTCGGTCAATTGACGGGGGCGGGGGCGCGGGGAGCGCCAGGCGATGCTGCGCTTTGCAATCGTTTCTTCGTTCGTGATGATTCTCGGCGTCGCGGCCGCCGCGATCGCCGCCTATCTCGTCTGGCAGTCCTATGGCGCGCCCGGGCCGCTGGCCGATCAGCGCACGGTCATCATTCCGCGCGGCAGCAGCGTCGACGACATCGCCGAGATCCTGGCGCGCGAAGGGGTCATCTCCAACGCGCATGTCTTCCGCATCGTCACCCGCATCGAGGGCATGTCCGGCCGCATGCGCTCTGGAGAGTTCGCATTCGCCGCGGCTGCGACACCGCGCGCCGTCGCCGAGCAGATCGCGGCCGGCCGGACGGTCGTGCGGCGTCTGACCATCCCCGAAGGCCTTACGACCTTCCAGGTGCTGCAGATCATCCGGCAGGCAGAGGGCCTGGAGGGCGAGGTCACGAGCACTCCGCAGGAAGGCGAGCTGCTGCCGGAGACGTACTTTTACTCGTGGGGCGACAGCCGCGAACGCTTCGTCCAGCGCCTGCGCCGTACGATGACCGAGACGCTCAACGAACTGTGGAACGGGCGCGCGCGCGACCTGCCGCTGCGCGGCCCGACCGACGCCGTGATCCTGGCCTCGATCGTCGAGAAGGAGACCGCGCTGCAGGCGGAGCGGCCACGAGTCGCGGCAGTCTATCTCAACCGTCTGCGGCGCGGCATCAAGCTCGAGGCCGACCCGACCGTCATCTACGGGATCACGCAGGGGCGCACGACTCTCGACCGCCCGCTTTCGCGCGCCGACCTCCAGCAGCGGACCCAGTGGAACACCTACGTCGTCGAGGGCCTGCCGCCGACTCCGATCGCCAATCCCGGACGGGCCGCCCTGCAGGCGGTGCTGCGGCCGGCCCAGAGCGATGAGTTGTTCTTCGTCGCCGACGGCAATGGCGGCCACCTGTTCGCTCGCACGCTGCAGGAGCACAACGCCAACGTCGCGCGCCTGCGCGAACTCGAACGCCAGCGCGCGAGGGCGACCGGTCAGCAGCCGGCGGAAGAGCCGGCGGCGCCGGCCGAACCGCAGCGCCCGCGTCAGGCGCCGCGCCGGAACTGACGGGCGAGGCGTGCGAGCAGGTCCGGCGGTAACGCGCCGGCGACGCGCGAAATCGCATAGAGCCACCACGGAAAGACGATCCGCCCACGGTTGGCGGCAAGGCCCCGCATGATGATTGCGGCCGCCCGGTCGGCGTCGATGAGACCCGGCTTAGGATGTGGATTGACCGCGGTCATCCGCGATTCGACGAACCCTGGGCAGATGACCGACACCGCAATGCCGCGCCGGGCAAGATGGCCGCGCAGGCCTTCACCCCATGCGCGGACCGCAAACTTGCTGGCGCAATAGGCGTGCGCATCGGGCGCGACCGCGAATGCGGCCAGCGAAGCCATGATGGCGATCTGGCCGCTTCCGCGCGCGGTCATGCCCGGCAGTGCCGCGAGAACCGTATCGACCACGCCGCCGATGTTGACAGCGAAGACGCGGCGCGTCTGCTCGACTTCATCGTCGGCGGCGCTTGTTCCGGGGGAAATACCGGCATTGGCGACGACGAGGTCGAGCGGGTGCTCGGCGTCGCATCGTGCGATCCAGCGGTCCATTTCGCGCCTGTCGGTCACGTCGACGCAGGCTGCATCGCATGTTGCGCCCCGCGCCGAGACCGCAGCGCGAGTGTCATCGAGCCGCGCCTGATTGCGGCCGGTGAGGGCGAGATGGACGCCCGGTGCCGCATAGGCGTTGGCGAGCGCTGCCCCGATGCCGCTGGACGCGCCGGTGATGAGGATCGAGCGGGCCGCGCGCATGGTTGCGCCTCCATTGTTCCCGTACCGCATCCGATTTATAGTCCGCCGTCTTTCTCTGAAACCAGAAACTCTGGATCATCCGTGGCGATCGCGAGCATGACTGGCTACGCCCGCAGCGCTGGCGGCGCTGACGGCTGGGCGTGGGTGTGGGAACTCAAATCCGTCAATGGGCGCGGCCTTGATCTTCGCTTTCGGCTGCCGCCCGGCTTCGAGCGAATCGAGGGGGCGGCGCGCGCGGCGGCTGCCAAGGGCTTGTCCCGCGGAAACGTCTCGGCGGTTCTCAACGTCGAGCCGCCGCATGGCGGTGAGCGCGTGCGGATCAACCGTGCCGTGCTCGATCAGGTTCTTGTCGCGGCGCGCGAACTGCAGTCCGAGATCGACGCGGCTGCGCCGCGCATCGACGGCCTGCTGGCGATCCGCGGCGTGGTCGAGACCGGCGAAGCGGCTGCCGAGGACGAGACCGTGATCGCGGCGCGCGACGCCGCGATCCTCGCCACGCTCGATCGGGCTGTCGCCGGCCTTGCCCGCGCCCGCAACGACGAGGGGCGCGAGATTCTCGCTTCGCTCACGGCTCATCTCGAGGAGATCACGGATCTCGCGGGACAGGCCGCGCGTGTGGCCGCGGCCCAGCCTGCGGCGATCAAGGCGCGCATACAGGCCCAGCTCGCGGAGTTGCTGGGACCGGACAGCGGCATTGCACCCGATCGGCTGGCCCAGGAGGTCGCGCTGATGGCGGTTCGCGCCGACGTGCGCGAGGAGATCGACCGCCTCGGCGCCCACGTCACGCAGGCGCGGGCGCTGTTCACGGGCAGCGGTGCGGTCGGCCGTAAGCTCGAGTTTCTGGCGCAGGAATTCAATCGCGAGGCGAACACGCTGTGTTCGAAGTCGTCGGACCTCGAGCTCACGCGGATCGGCCTGGCCCTGAAGGCGGCGATCGACCGCCTGCGCGAGCAGTCGGCCAACGTCGAATGAGCGCGGCCGGGACCGGGCAGCCGGTGGATATCTCGCGGCGTGGCGTGATGCTCGTTCTGTCCTCGCCATCGGGAGCGGGCAAGACGTCGATCTCGCGCGAGTTGCGCCGGCGTGAGCCGCGCCTGACGATGTCGGTGTCGGTGACGACGCGGAAGATGCGGCCGGGCGAAATCGACGGCACGGACTATCACTTCATCGACGAGCCGCGCTTCATGGCGATGGCCGCGGGCGGCGAACTGCTCGAACATGCGATGGTATTCGGAAACTACTACGGCACGCCGCGCGCGCCGGTGCTGGCGGCGCTCGATGGCGGGCAGGACGTGCTTTTCGATATCGATTGGCAAGGGACGCAGCAGCTCAACGCGAGCGCGCGCGACGATGTCGTCAGCGTGTTCATCCTTCCACCATCGACCGGCGAACTCGAGCGGCGGCTAACCACCCGCGCGCAGGATCCGCCGGCGGTCGTCGCGGCGCGCATGGCGAAGGCGTCGGACGAGATGAGCCACTGGCCGGAGTACGATTACGTCGTGGTCAATCGCGACCTCGACACCAGTGTGGCGGTCGTGCAGGCGATCCTGACCGCCGAACGCGCCCGGCGCCGTCGGCAGATCGGTCTGCCCGAGTTCGTCAGGCACCTGCGCGAAGGGAAGTGAAGGCCCGGGCGAGCGCCGCGAACTCGGCGATCGTCAGCGTTTCGGCTCGACGCGTCGGGTCGATCGCCGCGTCGCTCAGCAGTGTCGTGGTGTCGACGCCCAGGCTGCGCAGGCTCTGGCGCAGCATCTTGCGCCGTTGGCCGAACGCTGCAGCTGTCACCCGCTCGAGATCGGGCATGCGCGCAGGCGCCGCTGGCCGGGGCCGCGGTATCAGCGAAACGACGGTGGAGACGACCTTGGGTGGCGGGGTGAAGGCGCGCGGTCCGATGTCGAACAGCCGCTTCGCATCGCAGCGCCACTGCGCGATCACCGACAGCCGGCCATAGTCGGGCGTGTCCGGCGCGGCCACGATGCGGTCGGCAACTTCCTTCTGAAACATCAGCGTCAGCGATTCGAACGCCTCCGCATGATGGAGCCAGCCGATCAGCAGCGGCGTCGCGACGTTGTACGGCAGGTTGGCGACGATGCGGCGCGGCGGCGCGCCGATCTCATGCGCCGCGACCGTCGTGGCGTCGACGTGCCGTACGTCAAGCTTGCCCGGCCATGCGGCGGCGACCTCAGCTAGCGCTGGCAGGCAGCGCTCATCGCGCTCGAGCGCGACGACCTGCGCGCCGCGGGCGAGAAGCGCGCGCGTAAGGCCGCCCGGCCCGGGTCCGACTTCGATCGTCGTGCCGGACGTCAAGTCGCCCGCCGCGCGTGCGATCCGGCCAGTGAGGTTGAGATCGAGCAGGAAGTGCTGGCCGAGCGAATGGCGCGCGGCAAGGCCATGATGCGCGATCACGGCGCGCAGCGGCGGCAGGTCGTCGCCCTGTGCGGGCGCGTTCAAAGCGGCCCCGGGCCCGGCTTGGCGCGCTGCGCCGCCAGGGCGGCGGCGAGCCTGAGCGACGTGATCAGGCTGGTCGGGTCGGCACGGCCCTGACCTGCGATGTCGAAAGCCGTCCCATGATCGGGCGAGGTGCGGACGAAGGGCAGGCCGAGCGTGACGTTCGACGCCTCGTCGAAGGCGATCGTCTTGACCGGGATCAGGGCCTGATCATGGTAGGCGCAGAGCGCGGCGTCATAGCGCATCCGCGCCGCGCGATGGAACATCGTGTCAGCCGGATGGGGGCCGGTCACGGCAATCCCCAACGCCCCGAGAGCGACGACGGCGGGCGCAATGACGTCGCGATCTTCCGTGCCAAGGGTGGCACCTTCGCCGGCGTGCGGATTGAGCCCGGCAACCGCCAGCCGAGGCGCGGCGACGCCGAAATCGCGGCGCAGCGCCTCGGCCACCGTGCGTCCGGTCGCGACGATCAGTTTGGTGGTGAGTGCGTTCAGCGCATCGCGCAGCGCCATGTGGACGGTGATCGGGACGACGCGCAACCCGCCGCCGACGAGCATCATGACGGGCGCCAGCGCCGTGCCGCTGCGCCGGGCGAGATATTCGGTGTGCCCAGGGTCAGGAAAGCCAACGTCGTAAAGCGCCTTCTTGCTGATCGGATTGGTGACGATCGCGGCAACCTCGCCGCGCATGGCGAGCGCGACTGCCCGGTCGATCGATTCGATCACCGCGGCGGCGTTGGCGGGATCGGGATGGCCCGGCGTGACGCGCGCCGGGAGCGCGAGCGGCAGCACGGGCAGGGCGTCGCCGAAAATGCCGGGCGCGTCAGCCGGCGTCGCGATCGGACGGATCGCGACCGCCAAGCCGAGCGATTCGGCGAGAGCACGAAGCCGTCGGGGATCGTCGATGGTGAAGAACGGCGGGACGGCGTCGGCGCGGCCAAGCCACGCCTTGAGCGTGAGTTCGCCTCCGATCCCGGCTGGCTCCCCCATCGTCAGCGCGATCGCCTGCCCGTGCAGCCTCGCGGCTGGTGTCGGCATCAAGTCAGACGCGAATGTCGATGAAGGCCGCGCGGCGGAGGTCGCGGAGCAGGCGGCGAGCCTGCGTGTCGACGCGCTGGCGGACCAGCGTTTCAACGATCTGATCGCGATTGGGCATGTTGCCTTCCTCGGCGCGCTCGCAGACCATGAGGATGATCATGCCCTGCGGAAGCTGGATCGCGCGGCTTGGTTCCCCCACCCGCAGCTCATTGATGATCTGGCGGAACTGCGGCGGCAGGGCGCCGATGCGCCCGCGCTGCGGCTCTGACGGCGGCGGCACCCGCAACTCCGATGCGACTTGTCTGAGGTCGTTGCAGCCGTTGACCGAGACGCGAATCTGTTCCGCCAGATCCTGCAGCGCCTGCTGGTCGCCGCGCGCGCCGATCGGAAGGCGGAGCTGCGCAACGGAGACGATCGTGTCGTCTGGATTTGCCATCGCGATGGTGCGGCGCTGGCGCAGGGCGTAGATGTAGTAGCCGCCGATCGAGCGCAGCGGCGTCGTGATTTGGCCGGGGTTGAGCTGTCGGATCGCCGCCTCGGCGGTATCGTCGAGAGTGCCCTGTTCGACCCAGCCGATGTCGCCGCCGCTCGACGCGGATGCCGATTGCGAGAACTGCAGCGCGATCGCGGGAAACGGCATGCCGCGCCGCATCTGCTCGATCAGGCTCAACGCGGTGTTGCGGATCTCGTCGTCGTTTTCGGGGTTGTCGACCGGCAGAAAGATTTCGCCGAGCAGGTTCTCGACGTTGCCGCGGCTCGCCTGCAAGCGCTGCCGGACGTCTGCAACGTCCTCGTCGCTGATCTGGATGTTCGGGATGAGCCGCTGCTCGATCGTCCGGCGCCAGGCGAGGCCGACCCGGATCTGGCCGTTGAGCGCCGACGGCGGGACGCCGGCGCGCCGCAGTACCTCCGGCAGCATGTTCGGCGGCATGCGGTTGGCTTCCTCGATCCGGCGCAGGGCCTGTTCGATTTCGCCGTCCTGGATCGTGATGCCCAGCCGCTGGGCCTCTTGAAGCTGGAGTCGCTCGTCGATGAGCAGGCGCAGAACCTGCCCTTGCAGCCGCTGCGTCATCTCGGGAGTGGGTGGCAGCCCGGACGTGACGAGCAGCAGCCGGACGCGGGCCTGCACCTCGTAGACCGAAACGATATCGTCGTTGACGACCGCGGCGATCCGCATCACCTCGCCTTGCGAGCCGGGTGGCTGCGAGGCTGGTCCGCGCCCCGGCGGCCGTCCTTGTGCGAGCGCATCGGTCGGCGGTACCGCGCCCGCAAAGACGAGCGCGCCGGCCAGAGCGGCAATCGAGGCCAGACGCGGCAGCGGGGATCGGCGAATCGTCATCGGTTCCAGGAGCGGCAGGTGCGGTGGGGTCTTATAGTCTCGGCGGGCGGGCCCCGCAACGCGCGGCCTCAGCCATCCTCGAGGTGGAGCAGGCTCGCGGTTGCCAGCAGCGACCAGATCACGGGAGGGGCCCAGGCGGCGAGGGCCGGTGGAACGATGCCGCCGCGACCGAACGCCGCAACGATGTTGGAAACCAGGAATATCGCGAAGCCCACGCCGATGCCGATGCCGAGGATGATTGCGGCGCCGCCGCGGCGCGGCAGCCGCAGCGAGAAGGTCGCCGCGACGAGCACGATTGCGACCAGCAGGAACGGCGAGGCGACCAGCCTGTGCCAGTGGAAGACGTGGCGGATCGTGCGGAAGCCGGACGATTCGAGCAGGCGGATGAATGCCGGCAGGTCCCAGAACGACACCGTCTCCGGCGACGAAAGCGTTCCTTGGATGCGTTCAGTGGTCAGGGTGGTCGGAATTCTGATCTCGCCCATCCGGCGCGCCATCCCGTCTGGGGAAAAGACCGTGGGCCGATCGAGAATCCAGGCGCCGGGTTCGAGCCGGCCGGTCGGCGCGTCGATGCGGCTGATGAAACGATCGCCCGCGAAGTTGAACACGGTGACGCCGGACAGTTCGAGCTCGTCGGTCACGACACGCCGCGCGTGGACGATCGAAGTCGTGCCCGCATCGGCCTGGCGGATCCACAGACCGGTCGACGACAGCGCGATGGTATTGGGCCGGCCGTGGAAAAAGATGCCGCTGAGCTGATCGTAGCGGGTATAGAGCGCGGCGGAGATCGGGTTGAACGCGGTGACGCGAAGCGCCCCGATCAGCAAGGCGATCACGATGACGGGCAGTGCGAACTGCCAGATCGATATCCCTGCGGCGCGGATGACGGGCAGCTCGCTGTCGCGCGTCAGCCGGAAGAACGTGATCATCGCGGCGAGCAGCACGATGAAGGGGATGAGGTCTTCCATCACGTGCGGAAGCTTGTACGTAGCCATTTCCAGCGCATTCTCGAAGGTCATCGCCTCGCGGCTCGCCGCGCGCCGCGATATCTCGACCGAATCCACGAGCCATGCCACGCCGGCGACGGGAACTGTCACGATGCCGACATACTGGAGGAAGCGCCGCCCGATGTAGAGCGTGAGGGTCAACGGAAGTCGCATGACGGGTCCGATCTCACGCACCTGCTGCGGCCGGCGCAGGTGGCATCCGGCTGCCGCGGCGGCGGCGCAGCTTGTTGCGGTTCATCTGCCATATCGCGCCGACCGCCAGGATGCCGACGACGGCGTATTGGGCGGGTATCGCCGCCGG
>JAEUKZ010000023.1 GCA_016793045.1 Alphaproteobacteria bacterium | reverse complement strand
GAGATGCGTGCGTACTGCGCGGCGATCAAGAAGCCGTGCATGGCCAACATCATGCAGGGCGACAAGCTCGCGATCCCGCGCGCCGAGCTCGAACGCATCGGGATCAAGATCGCGACGCATCCCTTCTACGCCATGAATGCGGCGATCGCCGCCGCGCGCAAGGCGCTCATCGCGCTCAAGAACGACGATCTCGCCGGGATGCCGCCGGCGATCACCTCGGCCGAACTGCGGACCCTCGCCGGCTATCCCGAGTATCGCGCGCGCGAGGCCCGGTTTTCGCCGAGCCCGGAGTGAGGGCGCGGGCCGCCGCGCCGCCATGCCAACTTGCTGACATTCTTCACCGCGGCGAAGCCGTTTCGGGGTGCGACCGCGGTGCATCAGCGCAACGCGCTGCGCAGCTGGCTGGCGGCGGCGCCGGGCAGCGAGGTGCTGCTGTTCGGCGATGAGGAAGGCAGCGCCGAGACCGCGGCGGAACTCGGTCTGCGCCACTTCCCCGATGTGCCGCGCAACGCCTACGGCACGCCGCTGCTGGACGCCATCTTCGCGACGGCGCAGCGCGAGGCCCGTCATCCGATCCTCTGCTACGCCAATGCCGACGTCGTGCTGCTTCCCGCATTCGCCGCCGCGGTGCAGCGGCTCGCCGGTTGGCCGCGCTTCGCGGTGGTCGGCCGTCGCGTGACGATCGCGATCGACGAGCCGATCGACTTCGTGCCGGGCTGGGACGAACGCTTCCAGCGGGCGATTCCGCGCATCCTGCGCCGCGGGCGCGGCTCGGCGCTCGATTATTTCGCGTTTCGGCGCGGCGTGATCGGCCCGATGCCGCCCTTCGTGATCGGGCGGCCGGCGTGGGACAACTGGCTGGTCGCCCACCTGCGGCGCAGCGGGGTGCCGCTGGTCGACGCCACGCCGGTCGTCTTCGCCATCCACGCGCGCCACGGCTACGGGCACGTTGCGGCGGCGCGCGGCGGCCGCTGGGAAGGACCGGAGGCCGACGCGAATCGCGCGCTTGCAAGCGCGGACATCCCCGGCTTCCGCGCCGGGCTCTACACCACGTGGAGTGCGGGCTGGCTGCTGCTGCCGAACCGCATCGTGCCGGCGCTCACCTGGCGGCACGTCGCCAGCCGGGCCCGGATGACGTTCTGGGAAACGCGGGAGCGGATCCGTTCGACCCTGCGGCGCTTGCGCAAGCGCCGTTGAATCCGGCGCCGGCCCGCCCGATTTCACACGGCGCGGCGGGCGCGCAGCGCGGCCGACAGCGTGCCGTCGTCGAGATAGTCGAGTTCGCCGCCCACCGGGACGCCGTGCGCCAGCCGGGTGATCGCGACGCCGGTACCGGCCAGCCGGTCGGCGATGTAGTGGGCCGTCGTCTGGCCCTCGACGGTCGCGTTGGTGGCGATCACGACCTCGCGCACCTCGCCGGGCGCGTCGCCGGGGCCGCGCACCCGCGCGACCAGGCTGGCGATGCGCAGGTCGTCGGGGCCGGTGCCGTCGAGCGCCGACAGCACGCCGCCGAGCACGTGATATCTGCCGCGGAACGCGCCCGAGCGCTCGATCGCCCACAGATCGGCGACGTCCTCGACGACGCAGACGACGCTTGCGTCGCGCTTGCCGTCGGCGCAGAGGCCGCACGGATCGCGGCTGTCGAGATTGCCGCACACGCTGCACACCTGGATCGCGCGCGCGGCCGTCGTCATCGCGTCGGCGAGCGGCTCGAGCAGCGCCTCGCGCCGCTTCATCAGGTGCAACGCCGCGCGCCGCGCCGAACGCGGCCCCAGCCCGGGCAGGCGGGCAAGCAGCTCGATCAGGCGCTCGATCTCGGGCCCGCCCATCGCCGAGCGCTCAGAACGGCAGCTTGATGCCGGGCGGCAGGTTGAGGCCGCCGGTGAGCTTCTGCATCTCCTCGACCGACATCGCGTCGGCCTTGGAGCGCGCGTCGTTGATCGCGGCGACGATCAGGTCTTCCAGCACCTCGACGTCGTTGGGGTCGACCAGCGACTTGTCGATCTTCAGGCGCTTGACGTCGCCCTTGCCGGTCGCGGTCACCTTGATCATGCCGCCGCCCGAGGCGCCTTCGACCTCCATCTCGGCCAGGCGCTGCTGCATTTCCTGCATCTTCGCCTGCATCTGCTGGGCCTGCTTCATCAGATTGCCGAGATTCTTCATGCTTCGTCTTCTCCCTCTGACTCGCCGACGGGTTCGCCCGTCGCATCCGCTGCGGCCGGCGCCGCCTCGTCGCCGTCGTCGCTGCCGCCGCCGGTCGCGGCCGGCGCGAAGGCGCCGCGCACCGCCTCGATCGTGGCGCCCGGAAAGGCGTCGAGCACCGCGCGCACCAGCGGATGCGCGGCGGCGGCGGCGGTGCGCTGGCGGCGCTGGGCGTCTTCCTGCTCGGCGATGGTCGGTGCGCCGGCTTCCTGCGACACCGTCACCATCCAGCGCTGGCCGGTCCATTGCTGCAGCCGCTCGATCAGCCGGGAGGCGAGGTCGCGCGGCGCCGAAGGCGTCGTCCGCCACTCGATCCGGCCCGGCTCGTAGCGCACCAGGTGCACGTCCGCGCGCAGATGGGCATGCAGCATCCCCTCGCGGCGCGCGGCGCAGAGCGCCACGACGGCGGCGAAGTCGGCAAGTTCGGCAGGCGCCGCGGCGGCCTGCGGCGCGCCGTCGGGCTGCGGCGCCTCGGCGGTCACCGGCTCGGCGCGCAGCGCCTGGATGCCGCTGCGGCCGCCGGCCTGCGGCGCCTGCGCAACCGGCGCGCCCGGCGGTGGGGCGGACATGGTGGTCCCGGGAATCGTCGCGCCGGGGATCGTGCCGCCGTTCGGCGCGGCCGGCCGGCCGCCGCCCGACGGCCCGCCGCCGGTCGGCGCATTGCCGAGGCGCGCCACCAGCTCCGCCGGGGTCGGCAGCTCGGCGGCGTGGGCGAGGCGGATGATCAGCATCTCCAGCGCCGCCAAGGGATTGGGCGCGCTCTGCGACTCGCCAACGCCCTTGAGCAGCATCTGCCAAGCGCGCGCAAGAACGGGAATCGACAAGGTGGCGGCGAGCGTGCGACCGCGGTTGCGCTCGGCCTCGGGCACGGTCGGATCGTCGGCAAGGCCCGGCACGGCCTTGAGGCGCGTGAGCCAGTGCACGAGCTCGAGCAGGTCGGCGAGCACCGTGCCCGGATCGGCGCCGTCCTGGTAGAGCGCGGCGATGGCGGTGAGCGAAGCGGCGGTGTCGCCCTTCATCACCAGTTCGAACAGGTCGAAGATGCGGGTGCGGTCCGCAAGGCCGAGCATGTCGCGCACCGCGGCCTCGCCGACGGCGCCGTCGACATGGGCGAGCGCGCGGTCGAGCAGCGACAGCCCGTCGCGCGCGGAGCCGTCGGCGGCGCGTGCGAGCAGCACGGCCGCGCCTGGCTCGACGGTGCGGCCTTCGCGGGTCGCGATCTCGGCGAGGTACCCGGCGAGCATCGCCTGGTCGATGCGGCGCAGGTCGAAGCGCTGGCAGCGCGACAGCACGGTGATCGGCACCTTGCCGATCTCGGTCGTCGCGAAGACGAACTTCACGTGCTCCGGCGGCTCCTCGAGCGTCTTCAACAGCGCGTTGAAGGCGTTCTTGGAGAGCATGTGCACTTCGTCGACGATGTAGACCTTGAAGCGCGCCGCCACCGGGCGGTAGCGCACGCCGTCGATCAGCTCGCGGATGTCGTCGACGCCGGTGCGCGACGCGGCGTCCATCTCGATCACGTCCATGTGCCGGTCCTCGGCGATCTGGACGCAATGCGTGCACACGCCGCACGGATCGATCGTCGGTCCGCCCTTGCCGTCGGGGCCGACGCAGTTCAGGGCGCGCGCGATGATGCGCGCGGTCGTCGTCTTGCCGACGCCGCGCACGCCGGTCAGCACGAAGGCGTGGGCGAGCCGCCCGGCCGCCATCGCATTCGACAGCGTGCGGACCAGCGCCTCCTGGCCGATCATGTCGGCGAAACGCGACGGGCGGTACTTGCGCGCGAGAACGCGATAGGCGGGCGCGGCGTCGCTCATGCGCGCGCGCAACGCGCAAAGCGGCGTTGGACCCCGGCGCCAGTCGTTTCAGGAATGCGCACGGTTGGGTTCGGCACGTCCGGTTTCGCTGCGGAGATTGGGGGTGGGAGGTTGGACAACGACCCGGGCCGAAACTCGTTACGGCTGCTTCCTTCCGGACCTGGCCGGGTTGGCGAGGAGCCCGTCCGCCGCCAACCTCCCGAAGGCACTATATCAGGACTCCGCCCGGATTTCGCAAGGGCGCGCGGCTGTCCGCGGTCGAGAATCTGCGCCGGCCCGGCGCACCGCGGTTGCCCGCGAGGGGGCGGCCAGGGCATTGTAAGTCCAGCATGTTCACGCGATTTCGCGCAGCGGCCCGTCGCACCTCCTCCCGATGACACTGGCTGCAGCATTCTCCAACCGCGCCGAGGCGCTGTGCAGCGATCCGCGCCGGGTCGTCGCGGCGATCCTGGGCTACGTGCTGCTGTTCGGCGCGTTGCGCTTCCTGTGGCCGGCGCTCCAGCTCGACGACGCGGTCGAGATGCTGCACGGCCAGGGCTGGGCGCTGGCCTACAGCCCGATCCAGCCGCCGCTCTACACCTGGATGATCGTCGCCGCGCAGATCCCCTTCGGCCCGAGCGTCGCCGCGGCGGCGCTGGTCGACTATGTCGCGCTGGCGCTCGCCTATCTCGCCATCTTTGCGGCCGCGCGCGAGGCGCTCGACGACGTCGCCGCGGCAGCGCTCGCCACCGGCTCGCTCACGCTGACGGTCACGCTGGGTTACGACGCGCACATCGCGATCACGCAGAGCGAGCTGCTGCTGTGCTTCGTCGCGCTCGCCGTCCTCGCCTTGCTGCGCATCGCGCGCGGCCGCGGCACGTCCGCGACCTGGGTGCTGCTCGGCGCGGCGCTCGGGCTCGGGCTGCTCAGCAAGTACAGCCTGCCGCTCTACATCGTGCCGCTCGTCGTCGCGATGCTGACGGACAGGTCGATGCGGCCGCACCTGCTCGACCGGCGCTGGGGGCTCGCGCTCGCCGTGATGCTCGTGCTGGCGGCGCCGCATCTCGTCGGCCTTGCCCATGCGCCATGGCGCGTCGACGCGGCGTGGCAGCAGACCATGGTGATGCAGCCGTCGTCGCGCTGGCAGCAGATTCCCGGCGGGTTTCGCGACTTTCTGGTCGGCCTGCTGCTGGCGCCGCTGCCGATGTCGGCACTGTGGCTGCTGCTGCTGCCGCGCGGCTTCCGCTGGCGTCCGGCGCTGCCGCCGGAACGTCTGGTCGTGCGCCGGCTGCTCGGCCGCTGGCTGCTTCTGATGCTCGCCGGGGCCTTGATCGCGATTCCGGCGCTCGGCATCGGCCAGGTGCGCACGCACTACTTCCTCGTGCCGCTGGTACCGGCGGCGCTGTTCTTCTTCGCCGGCTTCGCGCCCGGCGAGCCCGACCGGCACCGGCGCGCGCGCTTCGCCGCCGTGATCGCTGCGGGCACCGCGGTGATCGCGCTGTTCATGGTCGGACATCGGGCCGTCGGGGCGATGCGCTGCTTCAACTGCTGGACCGAGCGCGACTACGCCGATGCGGCGGCGGCGATCCGCGATGCCGGGTTCGCCGGCGGCACCATCCTTTCCGAAACCAACGCCGATGCCGGCAACCTGCGCATCCACTTCCCCGATTCGACGGTCTACAGTTCGTCGTTCCCGCATGTCGCCGCGGCGCGCTCGCAGGCCGGACGCCCCTGCCTGATCCTGTGGGACGGCCGCGCCGTGGCGGCGGGGCCGCCGGCGACGCTCCAGACGCTGGCGCGGCGGGTCCTGGCGATCGAACCGCAGACCCTGCCGCCGGGCCGGGTGGCGACCGGGCGGCTGCGCGGCTGGAAGGGCGGCAGCTTCGGTCTTGCCTATGTGATCGTGCCGCCCGGCACGGGCCGTTGCGGTTGACCGCGCTCGGGCCGTAATCTCCGCCTCCCATGAAGCCGCCCAATTACTACGCCGGCCTCACGCTCGACCGCGGCTCGATGCTGCGGCGCGACGCCGCCCTGATGGAGGCGCTGCTGGCACGGCCGACGACGCGGCTCGTGCCGGTATGGCGCACGCGCAACCTGTTCGCGGCCGCAAACGAGCCGGCGGCACGGACCCTCGAAGCGCCGGCGCTCGCCGGGGTCGAGGGCCTGCGCGTCTATCTCGGCAGCGAGGACGGCGTCGCCTATTTCGCTTTCGACCTGTCGCGGATGGAGGAAGCGGAGGCGCAGGCCGTCGCCGGCGGCACCTTCGCCGACCTGCGCAGCGTCAATCCGTCGCTCGACCGCCGCGACGGCGGCCTGCTCGCCTATGCGCGCGGCCTCGTGCACTGGCACAACCGCCACGGCTTCTGCGGCGTCTGCGGCGCCGCGACGACGACATCCGCCGGCGGCCATGTCCGCGTCTGCACCAGCGAGAGCTGCAAGGCCGAGCATTTTCCGCGCACCGACCCCGCGGTGATCATGCTGGTGACGCACGGCGATCGCTGCCTGCTCGCGCGCAGCGCGCGCTGGCCGACCATCCCGATGCACTCGACGCTCGCCGGTTTCGTCGAGCCGGGAGAAAGCCTGGAGGATGCGGTGGCGCGCGAGGTGAAGGAGGAGGTCGGGGTGGACGTCGTGAACGTCCGCTACCACTCCTCGCAGCCCTGGCCGTTCCCCGCCTCGATCATGCTCGGCTTCACCGCCGAGGCCCGCGGCACCGACATCACGCTCGACGACGAAGAGATCGTGTCCGCCGGCTGGTTCGACCGCGGCTTCCTGCGCCGCGAACATCATCCCGACGAGTTCCGCATGCCGCGCATCGATTCGATCGCACGCCGGCTGATCGAGGACTGGATCGACGGGCAATGACGCGTCCGCGTCCGACCGGCCCGCGGCGCTCCTCAGCCGCGGGGGCGCGCATCCGCGCACTTGCCGCCGCCGACGCGGCGGTCTATCGCGCTCTCCGGCTGCGCAGCCTGCGCGAGCATCGCGACTCCTTCACCTCGACCTACGAGGAGGAAGCGCGCCGTCCGCTCGCGGATTCGCGCAAGCGCCTGGAGCGCACGGGCAAGCGGCGCGACGACTTCATCCTCGGCGCCTTCGCGGCGGACGGCGCGATGATCGGCGTCGCCGGGCTCGAGCGCCTGCCGCGCCGCCAGGAACGCCACAAGTCGCGGCTGTTCGGCGTCTACGTCGCGGCGGACCATGGCGGCCAGGGGGTCGGGCGCGCACTGGTCCGCGCGGTGATCGCCCGTGCCCGCCGCATCGCCGGACTCGAGCAGGTCCACCTCACGGTGACGCGCAGCAATGCCGCGGCGGTCCGGCTCTATCGCCGCGAAGGCTTCGTGGTCTACGGGGTCGAGCGCGCGGCGGTGCGGCTCGCCGGCGGCGGCACCGTCGACAAGAACCACATGGTGCTGTTCCTGTAGCGCGATCCGCGCGCCTCAGCGCGCGCCGGCGCGCTCGTGGTCGGGAAAGACCTCGGCATAGGTGCCGCCGGGCCGATAGGGAAACCGGGCGAAGGCGCTCTCGTCGATTTCGAGACCGAGGCCCGGGCCGTCGGGCACGCGGATCGTTCCGCCGGCGACATGGGCGAGGTCGAAGACCGGGCGGCGCAGCAGCGCGTCGCGCACCGGCAGGTCCGGATAGATGTCGTATTCGACCAGCGCGCAGCCGGCGGCCGCGGCCCAATGGAGGTTGGCGGCGAGGCCGATCGCGGTCGGGCTGCCGAGATGCGGGATGAGTTCGAGATCGTGCGCGCGCGCGATCGCGGCGATGTCGAGGCAGGCGAGGATGCCGCCGCATATGCAGGCATCGGGCTCGAAGATGTGCGCGGCGCGCTGCTCGGCGATCATCTGATAGTGCGAGGGGGAGTAGACCCGCTCACCCACGGCGATGCGGATCGGCGAGGCCGCGCACAGCTTCTGGAGACCGCGCATCTGGTACTGCGGCGACGGCTCCTCGAAGAAGAAGATGTCGAGCGGTGCCAGCCGGCGCGCCAGGTCGAGCGCCTCGTCGGGCGTGTAGCCCCAATAGGCGTCGACCGCCACGCGGATGTCGGGGCCGACATGCGCGCGCACGGCGGCGACGCGCGCGAGGCTCGCCTTGGCATCGGTGCCGAGCCGGACCTTCACGCCCCTGATGCCGCGCGCGAGCGCGGCGTCGAAGTAGTGCGCGTACCAGTCCGGCGTCGCGTCGAACATGGTCGTGCCGGTGGCGTAGAGCGGCAGCGACTCGCGCGTGCTGCCGAGCAGCCGCGCGATCGACAAGCCGCGGTCCTTGCCGAGGATGTCCCACAGCGCGATCTCGATCGCGCCGATCGCCTGCGCGCTGACGCCGTCCCAGCCGAGATAGCCGTCGAGCAGCACGTGCATGTCCTGGACGCGCGTGCGGATGTCGCGCGGATCGCGTCCGACCAGATTGCGCGCAAGCACGTCCTCGACGATCGCGCGGATCACCGTGGGATAGGAGTGGCCGTAGTTGCTGCTCGCCTCGCCGTAACCGACGATGCCGCTGTCGGTTTCGACCCGCACGACGGCGTAGGTGCGCTGCATCGGCGGCTGGGTCTTCGGGTGGCTCAGAAGAATCGTCCTGATGTCCGCGATCTTCATGGCCAGATGATTTCCGGTGCGTGCGTGAGGCGAAACGGCGACTGGTCGACGCCGCATTCTTGCAAGTGTGGCGCCAATCTTGCAAGGTCGGGCGCGCAGAAACCAAAGCCGTTCGGCGGCGCAACAGGTGGGGGCAACTCATGACGAACACGGTTCGGCGGCGATTGTTCGGCGGCATGGTGGCGCTCGTGGCCTTGGCGGCGGGCACGGCGCACGCGCAGACGCCGCGGCGGGTGACGATCGCGCACGGCAGCCAGCAGATCGAGATCACCCATCCGGGCCTCTATCTCGGCACCCTGCTCGGCTGGGCGCGCGAGGAAGGCATCGACCTCGCGGTCCAGACGACCCAGGGTTCGCAGCAGGCGCTGCAGCTTCTTGCGGCCGGCCGCGCCGATTTCATCCAGGTGACCACCGAAACGGTGATCAACGCCCGCGACCAGGGCGTCGCGGCGCGGATCGTCTATTCGGCGGTCAACCACTACAACTCGCAGATCGCGGCGCTTGCCGACGGGCCGATCCGCGCCGTGACCGACCTTCGCGGCCGCCAGGTCGGCGTGTTCAGCATGGCGAGCGGCGGCGTGCCCTATCTGAAGGCGGTGCTGCGCGAAGCCGGGCTCGATCCCGAACGCGACGTCTCGCTGGTGCCGACGGGCGCCGGCGCGCCCGCGCTGCAGGCGCTGCGCAGCGGAACGGTCGCGGCGCTCAGCCTGTGGGCCGGCGCCTTCGCCGTGTTCGAGAACCAGGGCGCGCAGCTGCGCATCTTCACCTCGCGCGAGCTGATCACCGCGCCGGGCCACATCCTGGCGACCAGCGACGCGTTCCTGCGCGAGAACCCGGACATCGTGGGCCGCGTCGGGCGCATCTATGCGCGCGCCGCGGTGTTCGCCATGGCGAATCCGGCAGGCACGGTCCAGGCCTATTGGCAGGCGCTGCCGCAGAACCGGCCGCCCGAAGTCAATGCGCAGACCGCGCGCGAGAACCAGCACATCCTCGAGGTCGGCCTGCGCGACATGCGCGTCGACGACCGCCCGGACCAGCGCTGGGGCTGGAACGATCCCAACGGACTGCGCGCGCTGCAGTCCTTCCTGATCGCCAACGGCGCGCGCACGACGATGGTGCCGGACGCCGACCTGTTCACCAACGACCACGTCGACGCCTACAACCGCTTCGACGCGGCGGCGATCCGCGCGCGCGCGCAGGCCTATCGGCCGTGACCGCCACGGGGGCCGCGCAGGGCTGAACGGGCACGCCGCGGTGGCGACACGCGACGACGACGCGGACGAATCGCTCGAGCCGCAAGGCTGGACGCGCCGCGACGTCGCCATCTCGGCGGCCGGGCTCGCGGTGTTCCTCGGCGCGTGGGAACTGGCGGTGCGCGCGCTGGACGTGCCGGCGGTGGTGCTGCCGCCGCCCAGCAGCGTGCTCACCTCGCTGGTCTCGATCATCCGCTCCGGCGCGGTGTTCTGGCATCTCGGCGTGACCTTGACGGAAATCCTCGCCGGCTTCGCCGTCGGGGCCAGCGCCGCCTTCGTGCTCGGCGCATTGATCGCGCAGTTCCGCATCGTCGACCGGCTGCTCTATCCCTACATCGTCGCCTTCCAGGCGGTGCCGAAGGTCGCGATCGCGCCGCTGCTCGTGATCTGGTTCGGCTTCGGGCTCGAGTCGAAGATCCTGATGACCGCGGTGATCGCCTTCTTTCCCATCCTCGTGAACACCGTGGTCGGCCTGCGCACGGTGGAGCAGGACCGCATCGACCTGATGGTCGCGCTGAAGGCGTCGCGCTGGCAGGTTTTCCGCTACGTGCGCCTGCCCACGGCGCTGCCGTTCATCTTCGCCGGACTCGACGTCGGCATCGTGCTCAGCGTCATCGGCGCGATCGTGGGCGAATTCGTCGGCGCCAATGCGGGGCTCGGCTACCTGCTTCTGGTCTACAACAACGACCTGCGCATCGCCGCGATGTTCGCGCTGCTGATCATCCTCGCGGCGCTCGGCATCATTCTCCACGGCGTCGTCCAGTTCGTGCAGCGCCGCGTCATGTTCTGGTCGGCGCCGCGCGCCGGCAGCGGGGGCCCATGACGGCGCGCCCGGCGGTCGCGGTCGCGTCGCTCGACAAGGCCTATGCGGCGCGGGGCGGGCGCATCCAGGCGCTGCGCGACGTCAGCTTCGACGTCGGCCATGGCGAGTTCGTCTCCGTCGTCGGCCCGTCGGGCTGCGGCAAGAGCACGATCCTCAAGATCCTCGCGGGCATCGTGCGCAAGTCCGGCGGCGCGATCGCGGTCGACGGCGAGCCGCTGGCCGGGCCCAGCGACAAGATCGGCATCGTCTTCCAGTCGCCGGTGCTGCTGCCGTGGCGCACGGTCTACGAGAACGTCGTGCTGCCGGTCGAGGTGCGCCGCCAGCCGCTTGCGCCGGCGCGCGAGCGCGCGCTGGGCCTGATCCGGCTCGTCGGGCTCGAAGGCTTCGAGACCCGCTACCCCGCGGAGCTTTCGGGCGGCATGCAGCAGCGCGTTGCGATCTGCCGCGCGCTCGTCACCGATCCCGCGATCCTGCTGATGGACGAGCCCTTCGGCGCGCTCGACGCGATGACGCGCGAGCACATGAACCTCGAGCTTCAGCGCATCTGGATGGAAAGCCGCAAGACGGTGTTCCTGATCACGCATTCGATCCAGGAAGCCGTCTTCCTGTCCGACCGCGTGATCGTGATGACCAGCCGTCCGGGCCGCATCGACGAGATCGTGCCGATCGACCTGCCGCGCCCGCGCAGCTTCGACCTGCTCACGGACGCGCGCTTCGGCGCCTACGCCCGGCACATCCGCGCCAAGTTCGGCAGCCAGGCGATGTTCGCCTGAGCCGCGCCGTTCAGCCGCGCGCGGCGATCGCCCCGGCGAGCGCCAGCGTGCGCTCGGCGACCTCGACGTGGACGTTCTCGATCAGCTTGCCGTCGACCACGACGACGCCCTTGCCTTCGGCCAGCGCCCTGGTGTGCGCGTCGATGATGCGCTTCGACCACGCCACGTCGTCCGCCGACGGGCCGTAGGCGGCATTGGCGCCGGCGATCGTCTTGGGATGGATGAGCGTGCGGCCGTCGAAGCCCATTTCCGCGCCCTGCCGGCACGAATCGAGGAACCCCTTCTCGTCGTCGAGGTCGAGATGCACGCCGTCGAGGATCAGCAGCCCGGCGGCACGCGCCGCGAGCAGGCAGAGGCTGAGCGACGTGATCACCGGCAGCCGGTCGTTGGTGTGGCGGGCGCGCAGATCCTTGGTGAGATCCGAGGTCCCCATGACGAGGCAGGCGAGATGCGGGCTCGCGAACGCCACCTCCTCGACGCGCAGGACGGCGACCGGCGTCTCGATCATGCACCACAGCGTCATCTCGGCCGCACCCGAGGCGCCGAGGCGCAGCGAGGCGTCGCGCACGTCCTTGGCGCCTTCGACCTTGGGCAGCAGCACGGCGTCGCAGCCCGAGCGCGCCGCCATCTTGAGGTCGGCGACGCCCTCGCGCGTCGAGAGGTGGTTGACGCGGATGACGCGCTCGGCACGATAGCCGCCCTTGGCGAGCGCCTCCGCGACGTTGCGTCGCGCCTCCTCCTTCCTGTCGGGGGCGACCGCGTCCTCGAGATCGAAGATCAGCACGTCGGCGTCGAGGCTGCGGGCCTTCTCGATCGCCCGGGCGTTGGAGCCGGGCACGTAGAGCGCACTGCGGCGCGGGCGAAGGCGGGTATCCGGCATGGCGGGTCCTCAATCGGGGGCGGCGTCGCGGAACGGGACTCTACCCACGACGCTGTCATATCCGGAACCGGAAGCTTTGCCAATGCGCGCCCGCGCGGGCTATGTCTTCGCGGCCATGAACGTGCTCACCATCGAATCGCGGGTCGCCTGGGGCCATGTCGGCAACGCCGGGGCGGTGTTCTGTCTGCAGCGCCTCGGCATCGAGGCATGGCCGATCGACACCGTGACGTTCTCCAACCATCCCGGGCATGGCGGCTTTCGCGGACGGGTGACACCCGCAATCGAGATCCAGGACATCGTCCAGGGCATCGCCGAGCGCGGCTGGCTCGGCCGCGTCGATGCGGTGCTCACCGGCTATCTCGGCGACGCTTCGCAGGGGGCGGCGCTGCGCGCCGCGGTCGGCACGGTCAAATCGGCCAATCCCGGCGCGCTATGGCTGCTCGACCCGGTCATGGGCGACCGCAAGCCCGGCCAGCCGGGCCGCATCTTCGTCAAGCCCGGCATCCCGGAATTCTTCGCCGAGATCGCACCGCTCGCCGACATCCTCACCCCCAACGCGTTCGAATTCGCGCTGCTGACCGGCACCGAACCGGAATCGCTGGCGAGCGTCGTCGCCGCGGCGCGGCGCTACGGGCCCGAAATCACGGTGGTCAAGAGCATCGAACTCGTGCCCGGCACGCTCTCCACGGTCGCGGTGGCGCCCGACCAGGCCTGGGCGGTGGAGACGCCGCTGCTGCCGACCCCCGGCAACGGCGCGGGCGACGCCTTCGCCGCGCTGTTCCTTGCGCGCTATCTCGATGGCCGCGACGTCGAACAGGCGCTCGGCCTGGCGGTCTCCGCGATCCATGCCATTCTCGCCGCGACGGTCGCGAGCGGCGCCGCGGAACTCGCCCTCGTCACGGCGCAGGATCAGCTCGTCGCGCCGACGAATCGTTTCCGGGTTCGCCGCGTCGACTGATGCGGCTGTAACCGCGCTGACGCAATCCGGGGGGCGGCGATGTTTTCTCCGCTGCGGGGGCGATTGCAGGTTTGTGTTGCCCCGCCTACTCGGCTATGAGTGCCGAAGCCCTGAGAATCGAAGGCGTTGCCAGCCCCGCCCGCGATGTTTTCCCTGAACACGATTCTGGCCAACCACTACGTCAAGGGCGTCATCATCGGCGTTCTCGTCGCGGCGCCGATTGGGCCGGTCAACATCCTGTGCGTGCGGCGCACGCTGGTGCACGGCCACGTCGTCGGGCTTGTGACCGGGCTGGGGGCCGCGCTGGGCGACACGATCCTCGGCGCGGTCGCGGCGTTCGGCTTCGGCTGGATCATCGGCACGCTGACGCAACAGGAATTGTGGGTGGCACTGCTCGGCACGGTCATCCTCGCCGTCGTCGGCTTCAAGACGATGCTGCGCGAGCCGCCCGAGCTGCAGATGTCGCCCGACCCGCGCTCGCTGGTCGGCGACTGCACCTCGGCCACCGCGCTGGTGCTGTCGAACCCGATCACCGTGCTGTCCTTCCTGCCGGTCTTCGCCGCCTTCGGCATCACCACGACGGGACAGGTCGGCTTCAACGAATGGATGCTCGTGCTCGGCATTCTCACCGGGTCGGCGGGGTGGTGGGCGGCGCTGGTGGCCCTGGTCGGCCTTGCCCGCTATCGCCTGACGCGCGAGATGCTGGCCTGGGTCAACCGTGTCACCGGCGCGCTGATCCTGTTCTGCGCGCTCTATCTCCTGGTCGTCGCCGTCCGGCTGCAAGTGGGGTGGATGTGAGCGCTATGGTGGCTTCGGATGCGCCGATGGTTTCGTCGGCGCGCAGGCGCGGCTGGGTGGCGAGCGTCGCGCTCGCGATCGGCTTGGCCGCCGGGCTCGTCGGGCTCCTCGGCGGCTTCGGCTATCGCTGGGCCTGGTGGCCGCTCGGCACCGGATTCACGATCGTGCGCTGGTCGGCCTATGCGGCGGTGTTCGGCGCGTCGCTCGGCCTCGTCGCGCTGTTCATGCCGCCGTGGCGGCGCGGCCTGGTGTGCCGGCTGATCGCGCTGGGCGCGATCTTCGTCGGCGTCGCCGTCGCGGGCGTTCCCTACGTGGCGCAGCACTTCGGCGACAACGCCCCGCGCATCAACGAGGTGTCGACCGACACCGAAAACCCGCCGCCCTTCGTCGCGCTGGTCCCGCTGCGCGCCGGTGCGGCCAATCCGCCCGAATACGGTGGGGCCGAAACGGCGCGGCTGCAGCGCGAGGGCTTTCCCGACATCGCGCCGGCGCGCCTGTCGCTTCCTCCGGCCGACGCCTTCGCGCGCGTCGAACTGATCGCCGATGCGATGGGCTGGACCGTCGTCGCGTCGGTCCCCGCGGAGGGCCGCCTGGAGGCGATCGCCGAAACGCCGTGGTTCGGGCTGCGCGACGACGTCGTCGTGCGCGTCGCCGCCGAGGGCGGCGGATCGCGCGTCGACGTCCGCTCGAAGTCGCGCATCGGCCGCGCCGACCGCGGCATGAACGGCCGGCGCGTGCGCGAATTCCTGCAGCGCCTCGCGGAGTAGCGGCCGGCCCGCGACCGCGCCGTCAGGCCGCCTTCTTCATGTAGCGCTCGACCAGGGTCTCCGCGATCTGCACGGCGTTGAGCGCCGCGCCCTTGCGCAGGTTGTCGGAGACGCACCAGAAGACGAGGCCGTTGGCGACCGTCGGGTCCTTGCGCAGGCGGCTGACATAGACCTTGTCCTCGCCCGCGGCCTCGATCGGCGTCACGTAGCCTTCGTCGGCGCGATGGTCGACCACGGCGATCCCTGGGGCGGCGCGCAGCGCGGCGTAGGCGGCGTCCTCGCTGATCGGCCGCTCGCACTCGATGAACACGGCCTCGCTGTGGCTGACGAAGACCGGGACGCGCACGCATTGCGCGACGACCTCGATGCTCGCATCGAGGATCTTCTTGGTCTCGACGCGCATCTTCCATTCTTCCTTGGTGAACCCGTCGTCCATGAACACGTCGATGTGCGGGATCACGTTGAAGGCGATCTGCTTGGTGAACTTCTTGCGCTCGGGCTGTTGGAACGTGAACAGCCCCTTGGTCTGGCGCTCGAGTTCGTCCATGCCGTCCTTGCCGGCGCCGGAAACCGACTGGTAGGTCGAAACGACCACGCGCTTGATCTTGAACTTGTCGTGCAGCGGCTTGAGCGCGACCACCATCTGGATGGTGGAGCAGTTCGGGTTGGCGATGATGTTGCGCTTCCTGAATCCGGCGATGTCCTCGGGGTTGACCTCCGGCACGACCAGCGGCACGTCCGGTTCCATGCGGAAATAGGACGTGTTGTCGATGACGACGCACCCGGCCTTGGCGGCGCGCGGCGCGTGGACCGCCGAGACCTTGGCGCCGGGCGACGACAGGGCGATGTCGAAGCCCTTGAAATCAAACGTGGAAAGATCGCGGACACGCAGGATGTCGTCCTCGCCGAAGGAGACCTCGTGGCCGGCCGAACGCTCGGAGGCGAGGGCGACGACGTCGTCGACGGGGAATTTCCGCTCGGCCAGGGTCGAAAGCATTTCGCGCCCGACATTGCCGGTAGCCCCGATCACCGCGACCCGATAGCCCATTTGAACCTCCAGAAGACCGTTCCGGGAAGCGCTCCGGCCGGCCGCGGGGGTTGTATGTCGTGTTAATGGTTGTTTGCAAGGGGGGGCCCACTCCCTTAGTATCGCCCAAATCTTGCTCAGGCGAATCGGGAGAGGCTGGTGCGCGGTACACGCAATCTCGCGGCGACGGTGGATGCAGACGCTGATGATCTTTCGGGATTTGGCAGCAAGCTGTTCGTGAAGCGGTGGCTGGCCCACCCGCTGAAGGTGGGCTCGGTGATTCCGTCCGGCCAGGCGCTGGCGCGCAAGGTCGCGCGCCGCACCAAGCTCTTGCCCGATCAGGTCGTGCTCGAAGTCGGCGCCGGCACCGGTCCGGTCACCAAGGCGCTGCTCGAAGCCGGGATCCCGGCGGAGCGGCTGTTCGTGGTCGAAATCGACCGCGACATGTGCCGCTTCCTGCGCGCCAAGTTCCCGCAGGCCCAGGTTATCGAGGGCGACTGCACCAAGCTGCGCGAGATCATTCCCGCCGAATGGCACGGCAAGATCTCGACCATCGTGTCCGGCATCCCGATGCTGCCGCTGCCCTTCGAAGTGCAGAAGGCGATGCTCGACAGTTTCTTCGACGTCATGGCCCCCGGCGGCAAGATCCTGCAATACACCTATTCGGTCGTCTCGCCGCTGCCGCTCGACCGCCACAAGCTCAAGGGCCGTCGCGAGGCGTTTGCGGTGCTTAACGTGCCGCCGGCCTGGGTGTGGTCCTACGAACGCGCGGCCTGACCGCGCGCTGACCCGGCCTTGATCCGCGCGCCGCGCCGGGCATTTGCGCGGCGGCGGCGCGCCTTCCCGCCTCCGATACCGAGCGGCGCACCGGCGCAAGAGCGCTGCGGCGCATCGTCGCAGCGCTCGCGATAGCGCGCGGTGCCCGCCCGCCTGCGCCGGCGATCGCGGAGTGCGGGGCGGGGAGCGGCCGATGACCGAGAACATCTACGACGACGAGGCGTTCTTCGCGGCCTATAGCCGGTTGCCCCGCTCGCTCGAGGGGCTGCCTGCCGCGCCCGAGTGGCCGAGCCTGCGCGCGCTGCTTCCCGATCTCGCCGGCAAGCGCGTGCTCGATCTCGGCTGCGGCTTCGGCTGGTTCTGCCGCTGGGCCCGCGAACAGGGCGCCGCATCGGTGCTCGGGCTCGACGTGTCGGAACGCATGTTGGCGCGCGCCCGTGCCGACACCGCCGATCGCGCGATCGTCTATGCGAAGGCGGACCTCGAGCATTTCGCGGCGCCGGCGGAGCCGGTCGACCTCGTGTACAGCTCGCTCGTGTTCCACTATGTCGTGAACCTGGCCGGCCTGTTGGGCGGCATCCGCGCCTCGCTCGCCTCCGGCGGAGCGCTCGTGTTCTCGGTCGAACATCCGATCTACACCGCGCCGGGCAATCCGGGCTGGTCGGAAGCGGCCGACGGCCGCCCGGTCTGGCCGGTCGACGGCTATCTCGACGAAGGCCCGCGCACCACCAACTGGCTCGTCGACGGCGTGATCAAGCAGCACCGCACGATCGGCCGCACCGTCAACCTGCTGGTCCGCTCCGGCTTCGCCGTGACCCGTCTCGAAGAATGGGGACCGAGCGCCGAGCAGGTCGCCGCGCATCCGGACTGGGCGAACGAGCGGCAGCGGCCGTCCTTCCTGCTGGTCGCGTGCGAACGGCGCTGACGCGCATCGTCGTGGCAGGCGGCTTGCATCTTCGGGCGTATCACCGCCGGAGCCCGAAATGCCGCGCCCGCACGACCGCGTACCCTTTTCCGCCATCGTCGACCGCCCGAAGCTGACGCTGCCCGACGGCGCGCGCATGGCGGTGTGGACGATCGTCAACGTCGAGGACTGGGACATCGCGCGCGCGATGCCGCGCAGCGTGCTGCCGCCGCCGATGGGCCAGCCCCTGCTGCCCGACGTGCCAAACTGGGCCTGGCATGAATACGGGATGCGCGTCGGCTTTTGGCGCATCCGCGACGTGCTCGCGCGCTTCGGTGTCACGCCGACCCTGGCGATCAACGGCCGCGTCTGCCGGACATATGCGCGCGTCGCCGAGGCGGCGCTGCGGGCGGGCTGGGAGTTCATGGGCCACGGCTTCGTGCAGCAGCCGATGCATCGCGTCGAGGACCAGCGCGCCGCGATCCGCGACACCATCGCGGCGATCCGCGAATTCACCGGCGCCGCGCCGCGCGGCTGGGAAAGCCCCGGCCTCACCGAGACCGAGGAAACGGCCGACCTGCTCGCCGAGGAAGGCATCGAGTACGTCGCCGACTGGGTTCTCGACGACCAGCCGGTGGCGATCGCGACGCGCGCCGGGCCGCTGGTCTCGATCCCCTACACGGTGGAGATCAACGACGTCGCCGTCTTCGCCGTGCAGCTTCACGACAGCGACGTGTTCGCGCGCCGTGCCATCGCGTAGTTCGATCGCCTCTACGCCGAAAGCGCCGCGATCACGCGGGTGATGGCGATCAGCGTGCACCCCTATCTCTCCGGCGTGCCGCACCGCATCGGCCAGCTCGAAGCGATCTACGGCCACATCGCGGCGCGCCGCGACGTGAAATTGTGGACCGGCGCGCAGATTCTCGAATGGTATCGCGGGCAGAAAAGCGCCGCCGCCGAAGATTGATGCAAGCTGTTGAAATACCTGGAGAATCTCAGTCCGACGCCAGCCCGGGCCGGCGCTCGGCGCGGTATGCACTCCGATAAACCTCAGTAAACCTTAACTAAATTCCGGAAGACTGGGCGTCATGGATGGCGGCCAAAGAATTGCCGACGATGCCGGTGCGATCCCCGCGGAGCGCGGGACGCCGTCGCCGTCGCGCACGATCAACCTGGCGCTGCAGGGCGGCGGCGCGCATGGCGCCTTCACCTGGGGCGTGCTCGACCGCTTCCTCGAAGAGCCGCGCCTGACCATCGAAGGCATCAGCGGCACCAGCGCCGGCGCGATCAACGGCATCATGCTGCTCGCCGGCATGGTCGACGGCGGCCGCGAGGGTGCCCGCGAACGTCTTGCCACGTTCTGGCGGCGCGTCGCCGATGCGGCGCTGTGGAGCCCGCTCCAGCCGTCGCCGCTCGACCGTGCGATGGGCAACTTCAATCTCGACCATTCGCCCGCCTATCAGGCCTTCGACCTGATGACGCGGCTGTTCTCACCCTACCAGCTCAATCCGCTCGGCGTGAATCCGCTCAAGGACATCATCGTCGAGCTCGTCGACTTCGAGCGCGTCCACGCGGCGTCGTCGATCAAGCTGTTCGTCAATACGACCAACGTGCGCACCGGCAAGATCCGCGTGTTCCCGAACGCCGAGCTCAGCGTCGACGCGCTGCTCGCCTCGGCCTGCCTGCCGAGCCTGCATCGCGCGGTGGAGATCGACGGCGAGCACTACTGGGACGGCGGTTTCATGGGCAATCCCGCGATGTTCCCGCTGCTCTACAACTGCAAGGCCAGCGACATCGTGCTGATCGAGATCAACCCGATCGCGATCGACCACGTGCCGGAGAGCGCGCGCGAGATCATCGACCGCGTCAACACGATCAGCTTCAACGCGACGATGATGCGCGAGATGCGCACCATCGCCTTCGTGACCCGGCTGCTCGACCAGCACCGGCTCACCGGCCGCTCGCATCTGCGCCGCATCAACTTCCACATGGTCGAGGCGAACGCCGAGCTGGCGCGCTACGGCGTGTCGAGCAAGCTCAGTCCCGACTGGGCGTTCCTGCAGGCGCTCTTCGCGCTCGGCCGCGCCAAGGCTTCCGCCTGGCTCGACGACAACTACGCCAAAGTCGGCGTCGACTCGTCGATCGATCTCCAGCGGCTGTTCTTCTGATGATCCCCGTCGAGCGCACGATCGTCCCCCACGTCATCGGCGAGCAGGTGCTCGCGACCTTCACCCGCGCGGCGCGCGTGCGCGACGCGGCCGCGACGATGGCCGAACGGCGCATCGGCGCGGTGCTGGTGGTCGAGGACGGCCGCCTGCTCGGCATCTTCACCGAGCGCGACGTGGTGACGCGCGTCGTCGCCACGTCCCGCGATCCGGACACGACGACGCTGGGCGAGGTGATGACCGCCGATCCCGACACGATCGGTCCCGACGATTCGGTGGCGCTCGCGCTCGAGCGCATGAG
This sequence comes from Alphaproteobacteria bacterium, assembly GCA_016793045.1. Lineage (GTDB taxonomy): Bacteria > Pseudomonadota > Alphaproteobacteria > CACIAM-22H2 > CACIAM-22H2 > JAEUKZ01. The sequence continues at coordinate 1,772 of JAEUKZ010000023.1, read as the reverse complement.
CGAGGCGGGCTACCGCCACCTGCCGGTCGTCGACCGCGCGCGGCTGGTCGGCATCGTCTCGATCCGCGACCTCCACCGCAGCGTCAAGGACCAGATGGAAGCCGACATCATCCTGCTCGCGGAAAGCCTCGTGCAGGGCTAGACCGCGGCGCTCTCCTTCAGCCGCTCCGGCATCGCCTTGACCGGGTGGTTGATCTCCACCGTGATCCCGTTGGGATCCTTGAAGAAGATCTGCAGGATCGAGCTGCGCGGCACGAACTGTTCGCGGAACGGCACGCCGGCCCGCTCCAGGCGCGCGCGCAGCCCGTCCGGATCGTCGCCGAGCAGCGCGAAATGGTCGACCATGCCCGTGCCGTCGGGAATGACGCCGTCGGCGGGATGGCGCGGGCTGCCCTTGGCGATGTCGGTGACGTGGATCACCGGCGCGTCGCCGGCATAGATCCACGCGCCGGGAAAGGCGAAGGGCGGGCGGAAGCCGTCGACCATGCCGAGCACCTCGGCATAGAAGCGCTTGGTCGCCGCCAGGTCCGCGGTGCGGATGTTGATGTGGTCGAGCTTGGTGATCGCCATGGTCTGCTCCCGCTGGTCCGGGGGCGAAGCTTACGCGTTCCCCGACCGTCGCGGGAGGGGGCTCAGGGCGAGTCCTCGCCTTCGGACACGGGCTCGTCGCCCGCGGCCTCTTCGGCCGCGGGAGCGACGACGGCGATCGGCCGGCCGCCTTCGCCGACCAGCACGAACGGCGCCCACAGCAGCGGATGCGCCTGCATCGGCCGGGTTGCCGCGGCGACATAGGCCAGCTGCGCGCGCCGCAGCGCCTCGGCGCGGCCGATGGTCGCTTCGGCCTGCTGCGCCGCGAACAGCCCCGTGGTGATCCGCACCGCCGACTGCGATTCGACCGGCCAGTGCGACGCCAGCAGCGAGCGCGCGCCTGCGTAGAGGAATGCCCGGGCGAGGCCCGACAAAGCCTCGGCGCCGGGCGATCCGTCGGGGGCGGCGGTATTGCACGCCGACAGGATGACCATGTCGGCATCGAGCCGCAGACGTGCGATCGTCGAGACACCAAGGATGCCGTCGTCCTCGGGCGTCGCGCGCTCGGGCGGCGTCAGCACCAGCCCGGGCTCGGCGAAGCCCGGCACCTCGCCCGCCGTCAGGCCGTGCGTCGCGAAGGAGATGACGCGGTAGCGCGACAGGTCCATCGTGCGGATGCGCTGCTCGGTCGCGTTGCGGCCGAGCACGAGCGCGTCGCCGCCGGCGCCGAGCGCGCGCGCCACCGCGCGCAGCTCGTCGGCGGTCTCCGGCAGCGGCGTGAGCTCGCGCACCGAGCGCACGTCGGCGAGGCCGTTGCGCGTGAAGATCCGCGAAAGCTGCGGCGGCGCGCTGCGCAGCGCCGCCCGCAGGCCGGTCTGCTGGCCGCGCGTGCCGCCACGCGCCGCACCCGGCGGCCCGGTCAGCACCGGGTCGCCGACGCCGAGGAAGGCCTGCGCCGCCTGGGTCGGCCGCGCCACTGCGCGCAGCGCGCGCAGCGTGGACGCCGCCGGCAACGTCGTCGTCGCGTAGCGCCGCATCAGCCACGGCGCGTCCGTGAACTCGCCGTCATGCGCGGCGGTCAGCAGCATCGCGAAGGGGATCGACTGCAGCGGCCCGTCGGGCACGACGAAGAGATGCGACACGCCGTCGAGCAGATCGGCGGCCGGTCCCAGCGTCGCCTGCCAGACGCGGTGCGCGGCGGCGCGGTCGTAGCGCGGCAGGTCGTCGAGGCTGGTGGCGCGCGA
>JAEUKZ010000458.1 GCA_016793045.1 Alphaproteobacteria bacterium | reverse complement strand
CTGCTGTCCGACGTGCTCGACGCGCTCGGCCACACCCGGCAGGCGATGCCGGCGACGATCCGTCCGCTCGACGACCAGCTGGTCATGGTCGGGCGTGCGCGCACCGGGCTCTATGCCGACGTCTATGCGATGCCCGAGCCGGGCGAGAATCCCTACGAGCTCGAGATCGCGCTGCTCGACGACCTCAAGAAGGACGACGTCGCGGTGTTCGCCTGCGGGGCGAGCGGCCGCATCGCGCCGTGGGGCGAGCTGCTGAGCACCGCCGCGAGCTGCCGGGGTGCGGCGGGGGCGCTGATGGACGGCATGGTGCGCGACGTCAAATCGATCCGCGACATGCGCTTCCCGGTCTTCCACGGCGGCATCGGCCCGCTCGACAGCAAGGGCCGCGGCAAGGTCGTGGCGATCGACGTGCCGATCGAATGCGCGGGCGTGCTCGTCCATCCGGGCGACCTCGTCTTCGGCGACGCCGACGGCTGCGTCGTGGTGCCCCAGAAGGCGGAAAAGGCGGTGATCGAGGCGGCGCTCGAAAAGCTCGCGGGCGAGCGCAACAGCCTCGAGGCCTTGCGCTCGGGGCGCTATCTGCGCGACGTTTTCGCCCAGTACGGCGTTCTCTGAGGGGGCCGGACCGGCGATGATCGTCGACTGCCACGTCAACATCTGGGAACCGCAGCATGTCCGCCCGCTGTTCGCGGCGGGCACCAAGACCGCGCGGCCCGGCGAGGTCGGCATCGCCGCCGACGCCGACACGCTCCATGCCGCGATGAAGGACGTCGACAGGGCGATCATCTTCTCGCTGCGCTACGGCGATTCCGCGGGCATCGACGGCGACGACGAGGTGACGGCGCGCGCCGTGCGCAAGTATCCCGACAAGTTCGTCGGCTTCGCGGCGCTCGATCCGCGCCGGCCCGACGCGATGGACCTGCTGAAGCGCGCGGTCGAGGAATACGGACTCAAGGGCGTCAAGTTCGGGCCGATCTACAACGGCGTCTCGCTGCTCGACCCGCGCATGGAGCCGGTCTACCGCTACTGCGTGGCGAACAACCTGCCGCTCACCATGCACATGGGCACGACCTTCGCGACCAACGCGCCGGTCGAGCTCGGCCGGCCGGTCGACGTCGACACGATCGCGATGCGCCACCCCGACCTCAAGATGATCATGGCGCACATGGCGCATCCCTGGTTCGAGGAATGCATCGTCGTCGCGCGCAAGCAGCCCAACGTCTACGCCGAGGTCTCGGCGCTGTTCTACAGGCCGTGGCAGTTCTGGAACATCCTGGTCTGCGCGCAGGAATACCGGATCGCGGAGCGCGACAAGATCTTCTGGGGCACCGACTTCCCGTTCACCGGCGTCGCCGAATCGATCGCCGGCCTGCGCGCGATCAACAAGGTCGTCGAGGGCACCGCGCTGCCGCGCGTGTCCGACGACACGATCGAGCGCATCCTCCATTCCAATCCGTTCGCCCATTGGTGGCACGGAGGTCTCGCCGTTTGACGGGCCGCGCAGCAGCGGCGACAGCGGACGATCGAAAATGATCAACCAGCAGGGAGCATCGACATGACGACGACAGGTCTGGGCTTGCGGACCGCCGCCCTGGCGGGCACCGCAATGCTTCTTCTCACCGCCACGGCAAGCGCGCAGCAGGCGCAGCAGTTCCGCTGCCCGCGCGTCGGCGGCGATCTCATCTTCGGGCTCGAGGCACGCGTGCCCATGCTCGACCAGCACGTCACGCCCGCCGGCGCGACGCGCAACGTGACGATGAACATCTTCGACACGCTCGTCACCCGCGACGAGAACATGAACCCGCTGCTCAACCTCGCGCAGTCGGTCGACATCAGCCCGGACTTCAAGGTCTACACCTTCCGCATCCGCGAGGGCGTCACCTTCCACAACGGCAAGACGCTGACCTCGGCCGACGTGCTCGCCTCCTTCCAGCGCTATCAGCGCGTCGGCTTCGACCGCTCGATCCTCGACGTCGTCGACTCGATGGCGACGCCGGACGCCAACACCTTCGTGGTCACGCTCAAGGAATCGCGCCCGACCTTCATGGAAGCGGTGTCGTCCTTCACCGTGCCGATCGTGATCATCCCGAGCGAGAATGCCAACGCGCCGGCGCAGCAGCTGCCGATGGTCGGCACCGGGCCGTTCCAGTTCGTCGAGTTCGTGGCCGACAGCCACATCCGCATCCGGCGCTACGAGAACTACCGGCCCGACACGCGCTACACGGGCCTGCGCGGCTTCGGCGGCTACCGCCAGGCCTGCGTCGACACCGTCACCTTCCGCATGCTGACGGAAGCGGGCGCGCGCACCGCCGCGCTCGAGACCGGCGAGATCCACGGCTCCGAGGACGTGCCGACCGCCTCGCAGCGCCGGCTCGCAGGCAACCCCAACATCCGCCTGTCGCGGCTCGAGAACTTCTGGCTGCACATCACCTATCCGAACGTCTCGGTGCCGCCGACCGACAACCTGCTGGTGCGCCAGGCGATCCAGGCGGCGATGAACATGGAGGAGATCATGGAGGCGTCGAGCGACGGCGCCTACCGCCTCAACCCCTCCTTCCAGTTCCCCGGCCAGGCCTACTACACCGACGCCGGCGGCAACCTCTACAACCAGCGCAACCAGGCCCGCGCGCGCGAGCTGCTGGCGCGTTCCGGCTATCGCGGCGAGCGCGTCCAGCTGCTCACCAACCGCGAGTATCCCAGCATGTACAATGCGGCGCTGGTGATGTCGGAGCAGCTCAAGGCGGTCGGCATCAACGCCGAGCTGCTGGTGCTCGACTGGCCGGCGGCGCTGCAGCTCAGCACGACCAATGCCGGCTGGAACTTCTTCTTCACCGGCTGGACCTCGGTGTTCGCCCAGGGCGGCGCGCAGTCCCTGCGCAACCTCGCCAACCCGGCGAACGTGCACAAGCCGCCCAACAACCAGACCGATCCGGAGTTCCAGCAGCACTTCAACGCGATCGCCAGCGGCACGACGCTCGACGAGCGCCGCGCGGCGTTCGCGCGCGCCCAGGCCCGCGCCTTCGACCAGGTGCTGGCGATTCCGATGGGCGTGATGCCGAAGGTCCAGGCGGTGCGCGCCAACGTCGAGGGCTTCGAGCCCTACTTCGCGGTGCGCGTCTCGAACGTCTCGATCAGGCCGTAGCGGCGTCGGGGCGGGCCGCGCGGCCCGCCCCTCCGTCCCGCGCCGTCGCCGGCGCGGGACGCTGGGACGCGTCCGCGGGCGAACGGAGGGAGGGGATCGCATCATGAGACACGTCGTACGGCACCTGTCCGCCGCCCTGCTCGCGGGCGTCTCGCTCGCGGCGCTCGCGCAGGCGGCTGCGGCGCAGCAGCGCTTCGAATGCCCGCGCCGCGGCGGCGACCTGATCTTCGCGCTGGAGGCGCGCATCGCCACGCTCGACCAGCACGTCAATCCGGCGAGTTCGCGCAACGTCACGATGAACATCTTCGAGACGCTGGTGACGCGCGACGAGAACATGAACCCGCTGCTCGACCTCGCCGAATCGGTGACGCCGAGCGCGGACAACGCCGTCTACACCTTCCGCATCCGCGAGGGCGTCACCTTCCACAACGGCAAGGCGCTGACCTCCGCCGACGTGCTCGCCTCGTTCCAGCGCTATCAGCGCGTCGGCTTCGACCGCTCGATCCTCGAGCCGGTCACGCGCATGGAGGCGCCCGACGCGCGCACCTTCGTGATCACGCTCCGCGAGCCGCGCCCGACCTTCCTCGAGGCGATCTCGTCGTTCACGGTGCCGATCGTCATCATCCCGGCCGAGAACGCCGACGCGCCGGCGCAGCAGCTGCCGATCGTCGGCACCGGGCCGTTCCAGTTCGTCGACCGGGTCGCCGACACGCAGATCCGCATCCGCCGCTACGACGGCTACCGGCCCGACACGCGCCACCAGCAGATGCTCGGCTTCGCGGGCTACCGCCAGGCCTGCGTCGACACCGTGACCTTCCGCATGATGCCGGAGGCCGGCGCGCGCACCGCGGCGCTCGAGGTCGGCGAGGTGCACGGCGTCGAGGACCTGCCGACGGTCGCCCAGCGCCGGCTCGCGGGCAATCCCAACATCCGCATCAGCCGGCTCGACCACTACGCCCTGGTCGTCGGCTATCCCAACCTGTCGCAGGCGCCGACCGACAACGTGCTGGTCCGCCAGGCGATGCAGGCGGCACTCAACATGGAGGAGATCATGGAGGCGGCGACCGACGGCGCGTTCCGCCTCAACCCCTCCTTCCAGTTCCCGGGCCAAGCCTACTACACCGACGCCGGCGGCAATCTCTACAACCAGCGCAACCAGGCCCGCGCGCGCGAGCTGCTGGCGCGCTCCGGCTATCGCGGCGAGCGCGTCGTCCTGCTCACCAACCGCGAATACTCGTACATGTACAACGCCGCACTGGTGATGTCGGAGCAGCTCAAGGCGGTCGGCATCAACGCCGAGCTGCTGGTGCTCGACTGGCCGGCGGCGCTGCAGCTCTCGACCACCAACGCCGGCTGGAACTTCTTCTATACCGGCTGGACCTCGGTGTTCGCCCAGGGCGGCGCGCAATCGCTGCGCAACCTCGCCAACCCCGCCAACGTCCACCGGCCGCCCAACAACCAGTCGGACGACGTGTTCATGGCGGCGTTCAACGACATCACCCGCGGGGCCACGCTCGACGAGCGCCGCGCCGCCTTCGCGCGCGCCCAGGCGCGCGCCTTCGACCAGGTGATGGCGGTGCCGTTCGGCGTGATGCCAAAGGCGCAGGCGGTGCGCGCCAACGTCGAGGGCTTCCGGCCCTACTACGCGACGCGCATGTCGAACGTCTGGATCAGGAACTGAGACGGCGATGGGGCGCTACGCGACCAAGCGGCTGCTGCAGGCGATCCCGATCCTCGCCCTGGTGAGCCTGATCTCGTTCGGCATCATGAAGCTGGTGCCGGGCGATCCGGCCACGGTGATGGCCGGCCCCGGCGCCAATCCGGCCGACGTCGAGAACCTGCGCCGCACGCTCGGCCTCGACAAGCCGTTCTTGAGTCAGCTCGTGATCTTCTACGTCAATCTCGTCCAGGGCGATCTCGGCCGCTCGCTGATGCTCGGCACGCCGGTGACCGACGCGGTGATCGAGCGCACGCCCGCGACGCTCGCCATCGCCGCCTACGCGATGGGGCTCACCGTCTTCTTCGGCCTGCTCGCCGGCGTGGTCGCGGCGCTGCGCCAGAACACCTGGGTCGACCAGATCGTTTCCAGCATCGCGCTCATCGGCGTCTCGCTGCCGAATTTCTGGCTCGGCCTCGTCATGATCGTGCTGTTCTCGGTCCAGCTCGGCTGGCTGCCGACCGGCGGCTACGTCGAGTTCCGCACCGACCCGGTCGGCTGGCTGCGCACCGCGACGATGCCCGCCCTGTCGCTCGCGCTGCTGCAGATCGGCCTGCTCGCGCGCATCACCCGCTCGACCATGCTCGAGGTGCTGCGCCAGGACTACATCCGCACCGCCCGCGCCAAGGGCATCTCCGAATTCCGCGTCATCATGCGCCACGCGATGGCCAACGTGATGATCCCGGTCGTCACCGTGATCGGCATCATCCTGTCGGTGCTGATCTCGGGCTCGGTCGTCGTCGAGACGATCTTCGCCATTCCCGGCATCGGATCGCTGCTCGGCAACGCGATCCTGCGCCGCGACTATCCGCTCATCCAGGGCGGCCTGCTCTTCGTCGCCACCTCGCTGATGGTGCTCAACATTCTCATCGACCTCCTCTACGCCTACTTCGACCCGCGGGTGCGCATCGATGGCAGCGCCTGACGCGGCGGTTCTCGAAGACCGCCCGGCCCGCGTGCCGTTCTGGCGCGGGCCGACCTTCCGCCGGCTCATCCATCACCGCTCCTTCGTGATCGGCGCGATCCTGGTGTCGATCGTGCTGGTGACGGCGCTGATCGCCCCGTGGCTCGACCTGCCCGACCCCAACCGGCTGGCGATCCGCTTCCGCTTCCGGCCGCCCTCGGGCGAATTCCTGCTCGGCACCGACAATCTCGGCCGCTCGATGCTGAGCCGCGTCATCTGGGGCGGGCAGCTCAGCCTCGCCATCGGGCTCGGCGTCGTGCTGCTCAACGCGGTGTTCGGCGTCACGCTCGGCGCCGCCGCCGGCTATTTCGGCAAGCTCGACGGGCCGCTGATGCGCTTCGCCGACGCGCTGATGGCCTTCCCCTCGGTGCTGCTGGCGATCGGCATCGCCGCGGCGCTCGGCCCCTCGGCGATGACCGCGGTGATCGCGCTCGCGGTCGTCTACATCCCGCGCACCGCGCGCATCGTGCGCGCCTCGGTGCTGGTGGTGCGCGAGCTCGAATTCGTCCAGGCCGCGCGCGCCTCCGGCGCCGACGACTGGCGCATCCTGCGCCAGCACATCATGCCGAACTGCATGGCGCCGCTGATCGTGCAGCTGAGCTTCGTCTTCGCCTACGCGGTGCTCTCCGAGGCGGTGCTGAGCTTCCTCGGCCTCGGCGCGCCGCCGACGACGCCGAGCTGGGGCATCCTGATCGCCGAGGGGCGAAGCTACATCCGGGAAGCCGCATGGCTGACCATCGTCCCCGGCGTCGCGATCGCGATCACGGTGTTCGGCCTCAACCTGCTGGGCGACGGGCTGCGCGACGTCCTCGACCCCCGCCTGCGCGTCGAGCAGGGCTGATGGCGGCCCCTCTCCTCAGCGTCCGCAACCTGCGGACCGTCTTCGGCACGGGCGGCGGCGGCATCGTCGCGGTCGACGATGTCAGCTTCGACGTGGCGCCGCGCGAGGTCGTCGGCATCGTCGGCGAGAGCGGATCGGGCAAGAGCGTCACCGCGCTGTCGATCATGGGCCTGCTGCCGCAGCCGCAGGGCCGCATCGCCGCGGGCGCGATCCTGTTCGAAGGCCGCGACCTGCTGCAGATGCCGCCGCGCGAACGCCGCGCCCTGCGCGGCGGCGCCATGGGCATGGTGTTCCAGGAGCCGATGACCTCGCTCAACCCCGTCTTCACCATCGGCGACCAGATCGTCGAGACGATCCGCCAGCACGAGCGCATGGGCACGCGCGCGGCGCGCGCCCGCGCGGTCGACATGCTCGGCCGCGTCGGCATCGCCGCGCCCGCGCGCCGGCTCGACGACTACCCGCACCAGCTCTCGGGCGGAATGCGCCAGCGGGTGATGATCGCGATGGCGCTCGCCTGCTCGCCGCGCCTGCTGCTCGCCGACGAGCCGACTACCGCGCTCGACGTCACCATCCAGGCCCAGCTGCTCGACCTGCTGCGCGATCTGCAGGCCGAGTTCGGCATGGCGATCGTGCTGATCACCCACAACATGGGGGTGATCGCGGAGTTTGCCGACCGCGTGCTGGTGATGTACGCGGGCCGCATGGCGGAGGAGGCGCCGGTCGGGCGCATCTTCGACGCGCCCAAGCATCCGTACACGATCGGCCTGCTCGCGAGCACGCCCGACATCGTCGAGGACAACGTGCGCCTGCGCACGATCCCCGGCACCCTGCCCAACCTCGCCGACCTGCCGCCGGGCTGCCGCTTCGCGCCGCGCTGCACGCGCGCGATCGAGGCGTGCGGCGCCGGCCAGCCGCCGATGCGCGACTTCGCCGCCGACCATCGCGCCGCCTGCATCCGCGCCGACATGGACGCCGCGCCATGACCGCCGCGCCCGCGCCCACGCCGATCATCACCGTCGACGGCCTGGCGAAGCATTTCCCGGTGCGCGGCGGCACGTTCCTCAACCGCACGACCGGCGCGGTGCGCGCCGTCGACGACGTCAACCTGACCATCGCGCCGGGCGAGACGCTCGGCCTGGTCGGCGAGAGCGGCTGCGGCAAGTCGACGGTCGGCCGGCTGATCCTGCGCCTGATCGAGCCCACGGCGGGCCGCATCCTTTTCGAGGGGACCGACATCGCCGGGCTCGCCCAGCGCGAGCTCCTGGCGGTGCGCCGCTCGATGCAGATCGTCTTCCAGGACCCCTACAGCTCGCTCAATCCGCGCATGATGGTCGAAGACATCATCCTCGAGCCGCTCTACATCCAGGGCGCCAGGAAGGGGCCGGAGACGCGCCGGCAGGCGCAGAAGCTGCTGGAGACCGTGGGCCTGCCGCGCAGCGCGATCGCGCGCTACCCCCACGAATTCTCGGGCGGCCAGCGCCAGCGAATCGGCATCGCCCGCGCGATCGCGCCGCAGCCGAAATTCATCGTCTGCGACGAGGCGGTGTCGGCGCTCGACGTCTCGATCCAGGCGCAGATCGTCAACCTGCTGCAGGACCTGCAGCAGGAATTCGGCCTGAGCTACCTCTTCATCGCCCACGACCTCGCCGTGGTGAAGCACATCTCGGATCGCGTCGCGGTCATGTATCTCGGCAAGGTCGTCGAGATCGCGCCGAAGCGCACGCTCTATGCCACGCCGCGCCATCCCTACACCCAGGCGCTGCTCGCCTCGATCCCGGCGCCGCATCCGCGGCTGCGCCGCCAGCGCGCGCGGCTGACCGGCGAGCTGCCGAGCGCGCTCGCCCCGCCGCCGGGCTGCCGCTTCAACACGCGCTGCCCCCACGCGCAGGACCGCTGCCGCAGCGAGGTGCCGGAGCTGCGCACGCTCGCCGAAGGCCACCAGGCCGCCTGCCATTTCATCGACCAGATCCCGGCGCCCGCCCCGCTCGGGGGATCGCCGCGCAACGGAACCGCGCCATGAAGATCACCGCAGTCGAACCGATCCTCCTGCGCGGCGCCGGCACCTACGGCTCGACCGCGTCGGGCGACGAGGCGTCGGACAACGGCGACTGGCAGGTCCTGGTGCGGGTCGCCACCGATGCCGGCCTCACCGGCTGGGCGGACATCGAGACGCTGGCGCCGGCCGCGGTCGCGGTGATCGCCGGCCAGGGCATGGCGGTGCTCGGCTTCAAGACGCTCGGCGAGCTGCTGATCGGCGAGAACCCGCTCGACGTCGAGCGGCTGTGGGACAAGCTCTATGTCGGCAGCGCCTATTACGGCCGCCGCGGCCTCGCCATGCAGTGCCTCTCGGCGATCGACAACTGCCTGTGGTCGATCCGCGCCCAGGCGGCGGGCTGCTCGCTCGCCCATCTGCTCGGCGGGCGCCGGCGCGACCGCATCACCGCCTATGCCTCGACCTTGTTCCGCGAGACGCCCGAGGGGATGACCGCCGCGGCGCGCGGCTACATCGACAAGGGCTTCCGCGCGGTCAAGTTCGGCTGGGGCGTGTTCGGCGAAGACCCCGGCCGCGACCGCGAGCTCGTCGCCGCGGCGCGCGAGGCGCTGGGCCCCGACCGCCATCTGCTCGTCGATCCGGGCTGGTATCCGGCGGGCTGGAAGAAGCCCGGCCCGATGCGCTCGCGGCGCGAGGCGATCGCGCTGTGCGAATGGCTGGCGGAATACGACGTCGGCTGGATCGAGGACTTCATCCACCCCGAGAATTTCGACGAGTACGCCCATGTCCGCCTGCACAGCGCGGTGCCGATCGCGGCCGGCGAGCAGGTCGCGACCTACTGGGAGTTCGAGCGCTTCATCCGCCAGGGCTGCGTCGACGTGATCCAGCCCGACCTGTCGCGCTGCGGCGGCATCTCGGTCGCCAAGCGCGTCGCCGAGCTCGCCGAACGCGAAGGCATCGATCTGGTGCCGCATAGCTGGCTCACCCATCTGCTCACCGGCTACAGCCTGCAGCTGATCGCCACGCTGCCGCGCGCGCGCTTCGTCGAATTCAACGTCAGCCAGAGCGCGCTGACGAAGGGCATCACCCGCACGTCGCTGAAGATCGAGGCCGACGGCACGGTGCTGATCCCCGATGCCGTGAGCATCGGCGTCGATGTCGACGAGGACTTCGTGCGCGCGCATCGCGTGAACTGAAGGAGAAGAAGATGGAACGCCGGATCGTACGCCCTGCCGGAATCGACTTCGACAGCCCCGGCCGCCGCGACTACTGGGTCGCCCTCGAGCACGATTCGATCTGGGGCGACCACCTGATCCCGCTCACCGTCTTCGTCGGGCCGGAAGCGAAGCCCGAGCGCGGCCTGGTCGCCTTCGGCTCGAACCACGGCAACGAATACGAGGGGCCGGCGATCCTGCGCCACCTGCTCCACGACATCGACATCGCGAAGGTGCGCGGCCGCATCGTGCTGGTGCCGGTGCTCAACGTCGCCGCGTTCAAGGCGGGCACGCGCGAGAGCCTGCGCGACGACGGCGTCAACCTCAACCGCGCCTTCGTCGACGGCGCCGGCCGCGTGCCGGCGCTCGCCGGCATCACGCACCGCATCGCCGACTTCGTGCGCACGTCGATCTTCCCGCGCGTCCACGTGGTCATCGACCTGCACTCCGGCGGCGAGGGCGCCGAGTTCGCGCTGTGCTCGAGCTTCCATCCGATCGACGATCCCGAGCAGAGCAAGCTGATCGAGGATACCGCGCGCTGGTTCGGCACGCCCGCCGTCATGATCTACCAGAATGCCACGCCCGGCCTGCTGCCGAGCGAGGCCGAACGGCTCGGCAAGATCACGGTCGGCACCGAACTCGGCTGGGGCTGCTCGATGCGCCCCGCCGGCATACGCTGGGGCCGCCAGGGCGTGACCGCCGCCGCGATCCATCACGGCCAGCTCGCCGGCACGATCGAGAAGATCGGCCATCACCGCGACGGCACGCAGCGCATCGTCGCGATCGTCGACCGCGAGTGCTACACGATCGCGCCCTTCACGGGCCACTACGAGGCGATCGCCGCCTGCGGCGACATCGTGAAGCGCGGCGACGTCGTCGGCCTGCTGCACGACTTCGAGCGCATCGACCACACGCCGTGGCCGGTGCGCGCGGGCGTCGACGGCATGCTCCTCACCCAGGCCTGGCGCGCCACCGTGGCGCAGGGTCAGCACATCGTCGCGACGGGCGTGATCCACGCTTAGGAGAACCAGATGAGTCAGCACCTCTTGGCCGGAATCGGCCGCAGCGACATCACCCCGCCGGTGGGTATCGCCCACATCAACTGGGGCGCGCGCACCCACGACCGCGCGGAGGGCATCGACATGCCGCTGTGGGCGACCGTGCTCGCGCTCAAGAGCGGCGAGGTCACCACCGCGATCGTCGATCTCGACTTCCTGCTGATCCCCACCGCGGACTGCCTCGCGCTGCGCGATCTCGTCGCCGAGGCGGTCGGTACGACGCGCGAGAACGTCCGGCTCTCCTTCACCCACACCCATTCCGGCCCGCCCTGGAGCCCCGACGGGATGGGCGGCCAGGCGACGCTGCCGGGCATGGAGATGGTGCCGGCGTATCGCGACAAGTTCGTCGCGGCGCTGCGCAGTGCGGCCTGGGCCGCGCGCGCCGACCTGCGGCCGGCCCGCGTCGCCGCCGATCTCGGCACCTCGGACGTGTCGGTCAACCGCCGCCTGCGCCTGCCCGAGGGACGCACCGTCGTCGCCCAGAACTGGGACGGCGTCACCGACCCGACGATGACCGTCATCCGCATCGACGACCTCGACGAGAAGCCGATCGCCACCATCGTCGGCTACGGCACCCACCCGATCGTGATGGCGCACCTCAACAAGCTGATCAGCCCGGACTATCCGGGCACGGTGAAGCGCACGGTCGAGCAGCTCGTCGGCGGCACCTGCCTGTTCCTGCAGGGCTGCGCGGGCGACCAGGTGCCGCGCGAGGCGATCACCGGCGACCACGAGACCGCGCGCCGGATGGGCACGCTGATCGGCGTCGACGCGGCGCGCATCGCGCTGCGCCTGCAGACGCGTCCGACGAAGCGCCGCTTCGACGGCGTCGTCGAATCGGGGGCGCCGCTCGGCATCTGGGTCGAGGAGCCGGCGCCGGACGAGCCGATGCGGCTCGCCGTCGTCTCGCGCACCGTCGCCTTGCCGGTGCGCGACTACGGCCCGCCCGACAGCCTCGCCGCCGAGGCGGCGAAGCGCCATGCCGCCGTCAACGCGCTCGACAAGTCGAAGGCCACGCCCAAGGAGATCGCGGAGGCCAACTACCTCGCCAAGCGCGCGTCGATGAACGCCAAATGGGCGCAGGTCTGCAAGGGCCGCACGCATTTCGAGGTCGAGGTCCAGGTGATCCGCATCGGGCCGGCGGCGCTCGTCGGCGTGCCGCTCGAACCCTTCGCGGCGATCGGCCAGGCGATCCGCGAGGCCTCGCCGCTGCGCGTGACGCAGTTCGCCGGCTACACCAACGGCTGGGACGGCTACGTGCCGACCGCCGGCGAATTCCAGTACGGCGGCTACGAGACCGAATGGGCGACGCCCTACGACAAGGATGCGGCCGACGTGCTGATCAAGGCGACGACCGAAACCCTGCGCGGACTCGCGAACGGCTAGCGGCGGCCTGGGCGGGGCCGCTGCCGGCCCCGCCCCGCCGCTTTTCTCTTGCCGATCAATATGATAAAATATCCTTGAAACGCGGCGCGAATTCTGCTTTATTCGTGCTGTAGAATTGCGCCCGCGCGGGGCCGTTCGTCACATCACCGGGACGATCCGTCCTGTCGGGCCGTGAATAATGAATAGGAATCGCCTAGCGGCTTGACCGCGCAGCGCTTTCGGCGGTTTTCCCGCTATTCGCGTGAATAACGTGTTCGTTATTCGAACATGTCAGCCGGCGGTCCACGGCGTCTTGGTCCGCGTCACCTGATGCCGGTAGAGCCCGAACGCGGCCGGGCCGGCGGCACCATGCGCGCGCAGGACGTCGTCCGACAGGGCCGCGCGGCACAGCGCGTCGAACGGCGCCTCGTCGCCCCAGCCCTCGAGGATGACGATCCAGCGCGGGACGCGGTTCGCCTCGCCGCCGCGCGCCTTGCGCTCGGCCGTCTCGACGGCGCTCGCCGCCGCGTCGGCGATCAGCAGATGCGCGCCGGCGACGCCGGGCCGCCCCGCGACCTCGGGCAGCACGCGTTCGGCCATCGCCTTGCGATGCGCCTCGGCGCCGTCGTCGGGCACGTCGTAGCGCCAGGTCGCGCACAGGCCGCCATGGCCGGCGCCGAAGGTGGCGGCGACGCGGCAGATCGAGCGCGCGACCTTGCGGAAGTGCTTCACCGCGGCGAGCGTCCACGGCGTCGGGTTGTTGAGCCGCGTCTGATAGTCGGTGCCGGCGACGACCTGCGGCGACTGCGCCTCATAGAGATTGAAGAACTCGAG
>JAEUKZ010000426.1 GCA_016793045.1 Alphaproteobacteria bacterium | reverse complement strand
GCGGCGGGGTTCCGCTCAGCCGACCCGCATCCGCGCGCGTGCGTTCAGCTTGGCGCGGATCGCGGCCAGCACGTCGCCGGCGCGAGCGGCGCGCGACGGCGCGCCGGGCTTCGCCGTCGTCGGCCATTCGATTCGCCATTCCTCGGCGATGTGCGGTGCCGCCCAGTCGGGCCTCACCGGCGCGGTGCCGTAGAGCCGGTAGAACTCGACGAAGTTGTCGAAGCTCTCGCGGTTGCCGCAGTCGAAATAGGTTTCGGCCGCGGCACCTTCGGCGAAGATCACGTCGTGCGCGTCGAGCTCGACGTTGTAGTACTCGATCGTCGCGGCGCCCGGCTTGACCGACACGATGCTGGTGCCGTTGACCAGCAGCCGTGCCGTCACCAGGACGCCGTCGACCAGGAAGGCGTGGCCGGGCGACACGAAGAGGTCACGCTGCGGCGTGTCGGGGCCGAGCGCGCCGCGCTTGATCAGCACCGGGCGGACGGTCTCGGGCCAGCGGCGCAGCCAGCTCGTGTAGCGCTGGCGGCCGATCCACTTGACCGGCTTGGCCTCACCCGAATGGGTCACGACGCGATCGCCGATCGCGAGATCCTCGACCGCGCGGTCGCCCGCCGGCGTGCGGATGGCGGTGCCTTTCTGGAAACAGACGACGGGCAGTACCATGAACGACACCCTCCCTGGGCGTATTCTGTCTTGTTGCGGCCGTTGATCGACGAAGGCGCTGCGGATCTTGAACAGGAACCGGAATCCGAGCAAGAGCCGGGCCAACCGTTGCCGGTCAACATGTTAGGGTTTCGCCGCGCGGCCGACTGTAAGAATTCCTGACGCGGGCGGCGCGTGTGCAGTGCGGTCGACGATGCGGCCGATCGGGGGGAACCGGGCGATGGACGGGAGCGTGCAGGAACTGCGGCGGTTTGCCGGGCGGCTGCGCCGCGCTGCGGCGGCGTGGCTCGCCCGCGCGCGCCTGACCTGGCCGATCAGGCTGCGGCTCTGGCGCCGGGGTTTGCCGCCGTTGCCGCCCGGGCGGCTCCCGCTCGACGATCGCGAATACCGGTCCGACCATCTGTTCCTCGTCGAGCAGGCGCGGCGGCTCGGCCCGATCTTCAAGACCGCGATCGCCGGGGAGATGGTGACCTGCGTCGTCGATCATCGGCGTTCGCGCGCGCTGCTGACGGCGAACGAAAGCCGGCTGGGCGCGCTCGACGCCCCCTACAGCGCGCTGGTTCCCGGCGGCTTCCTGCGCACGCTCGCGGGCGAGCCGCACCGGCGGATGCGCCGCATCTTCGTCCAAGCGGTGCGGCCGGCGATCGTCGCGGCGCATGCGGCGGAACTGCGCGCGCTCACCGGCGCGGCGCTGGACGATCTCGCGACGCTCGGCGCCGGCGCCGGGCCCGCCGACCTCGTCGCCGCGCTCGACCGCATCGCGACCGCCATGATGCTGGTCGCCGGCTACGGCGTGCGGCCGGGAGAGGCGGCGTTCGCCCAGCTGCGCGATCTCCATGCCCGGCTCGGCCCGCTGCGGTTCGTGTGGAAGCCGGAGGCCGCGCATCGGGCGGCGCATGCCGATCTGATGGCCGGCGTGCGCGCGCTTCTCGCCGGGCGCGATCCGATCCGCCCCAGCATTCTATGCGGCGTGGCGGAGGCTGCGGGGGCCGCGCCGCCGCCCGACCCGGTCCTCGGCAATCTCGTCACCATGGTCGAGATGGGGCGCGAGGACGTGCGCAGCCTGTTCCGCTGGATCGTGAAGTACCTCAGCGATACGCCGGCGGCGGTCGCGGCGATCCGCGCCGAAGCGCCCGCGCGCGCGGGCAGCGCCGGCCTCGCCGCCGCGACGGTGATGGAAACCCTGCGCCTCGATCAGAGCGAAGGCGTCATGCGCAAGGCGAACGCCGACGTCGTCTTCGAGGGGATGACGATTCCCGCCGGCAGCTTCGTGCGCGCCTGTACGCGCGACGCCCATCGCGATCCGGCGAAGTTCGCCGAGCCGGAGCGCTTCGATCCGGCGCGCTTCCGCGGCCGCGCGGTCGGCGCGGACGACTATTCGCCGTTCGGCTTCGACCACCACATCTGCCCCGCCGGCGATCTGGTGATCGGTCTCGGCGCGATCTTCGTCGACGTGCTGGCGCGCGAGTTCGACTGGCAGGTGGCCGGCGACGGCCCGCGCCATCGCGGCTTCTACCACTGGGAGCCGTCGCCCGCCTTCGCCATCCGCCTTGCGCCGCGCGCGCCCTGAAGACCGGCGCTACACCGGCGGCGGATTGCGCTCGGCGAAGTTGCGCTGCTGCCAGGTCGGGTAAGGCAGCGGCGTGGCGCTGGCGTCGTCGAGCGCCTTGATCTGCGCCGGCGTGAGGGTCCAGCCGACGGCGCCGAGGTTCTGGCGCAGCTGCTCCTCGTTGCGCGCGCCGATGATGACGTTCGCCACGGTCGGGCGCTGCAGCAGCCAGTTGATCGCGATCTGCGGTACGGTCTTGCCCGTCTCCTGCGCGACCAGGTCGAGCGCGTCGACGACGCGGTAGAGGTATTCGTCGGCGACCGGCGGCCCGCGCTCGGCGGTGACGTGGAGGCGGCTCACCGCGGGGCGCGGCTGGCCGCGGCGCAGCTTGCCGGTGAGGCGCCCCCAGCCGAGCGGGCTCCACACCGTCGCGGAGACCTTCTGATCGAGGCCGAGCGGCATGAGTTCCCACTCGTAGTCGCGGCCGACCAGCGAGTAGTAGGCCTGGTGGGCGACGTAGCGCGGCAGCCCGTATTTCTCGGACAGCGCCAGCGCCTTCATCAGCGCCCAGCCGGAGAAGTTGGAGCAGCCGACATAGCGGATCTTGCCCGCGCGCACGAGGTCGTCGAGCGTCTGCAGCACCTCTTCGGCCGGCGTCAGCGCGTCGTAGTGGTGGATCTGGTAGAGGTCGATGAAGTCCGTGCCCAGCCGGCGCAGGCTCGATTCGACCGCGCGGGTCAGGTAGTGGCGCGACGAGCCGACCTCGTTCGGCCCCGGCCCGACGCGCCCCGTGCCCTTGGTCGAGATGATGACCTTGTCGCGCCGGCCGGCGATCGCCTGCCCCAGGATCTCCTCCGCCATGCCGCCGGAATAGGTGATCGCGGTGTCGAACATGGCGACCCCGGCGTCCAGGCAGATGTCGACCAGCCGCTTCGCCTCGGCGACGTCGGTCGAGCCCCAGGCCTTGAAGAACTCGTTGCTGCCGCCGAACGTGCCGGTGCCGAAGCTGAGCACCGGCACCTTGAAGCCGGAATTCCCGAGCAGCCTGTATTCCATCGTCGCAATCCCCCCGTGTGCCCCGCCGTGAAACTGGTAGCGCCAAGCGGCGCCGCTGCCTAGCCCTGCGCGCGAAAAGGTGATCGGCGGCCGCGTTTCGTCCGGCGCCGCACTTGCATTAAAATGCCGCCATGGGCCGAGCCCGTCGCTCGACCCGGCTCAAGGGAGGGCCGACCTGATGACGCGCATGCTCAGCGACGACGATCTCGCGAAACTCGTCCCCGCCGAAACGCTCGAACCGTCGCCGATTCCGACGCGCAGCGTCTCGTCGGACGAATTCATGCCGGCGCCGCAATCGGCGAACCAGAAGAAGGTCGCCGCGCGCATCGCCGATCTCGGCGACGAATTCGGCAAGCGGAACGGCCTCGGCCGCCGCGCCTTCTTCCGCACCGCCGCCGGCCTCGCCGCGTCCTTCGTGGCGATGAACGACGTCTACGGCCCGGTGTTCAACGTGAACCGCGCCGAGGCCGCTTCGGTCGACCTCTCGCTGCTGCGCGCGCAGTCGCTGGCCGGGCAGTTCGTGTTCGACTGCCACACCCACTTCCTGCGCGACGACACGCGGCTCGAAGGCTTCGTGCGCGCGCGCGAGGCGGTGGGCCGCACCGGCTGGAATCCGCTTATCGCCGGACGGCCGCAGACCATCGAGGACCTCAAGTTCGACAACTACGTGAAGGAGATCTTCCTCGACAGCGACACCAAGGTGGCGCTGATCTCCGGATCGCCGTCGGAGGAGCCGCGCGACTGGTTCCTCACCAATGAAATGAAGGCCGATGCGCGCCGGCGCATCAACGAGGCCGCGGGCTCGCAGCGCCTGCTCAGCCACGGCATCTTCACCCCGGGCTGGGACGGCTGGCTCGAGCGCATCGACCGCGAGATCGAGACGCTGCGCCCCGACGCCTGGAAGGGCTACACGGTCGGCGACAACACCAACAAGGATCTCGCCCGCCATCCCTGGCGGATGGACGACGAGCGGATCACGTACAGGGGCTACGAAAAGTTCCTGCGCTCCGGCATCACCACGGTGTGCGTGCACAAGGGGCTCTATCCCGAGGCGACCGCGCAGCGCTGGCCGCATCTGCTGCCCTACGCCAAGGTCGACGACGTCGGCAAGGCGGCGAAGGACTGGCCCGGCCTCAATTTCGTCATCTACCACGCCGGCTTCCGCAACACCGGCGAGCGCAATCCGACCCGCGCGGCGCAGGAATTCGAGCGCACCGGCCGCATCGAGTGGGTGACCGACCTCGCCGAGGTGCGCGAGCGCTACGGCGTCAACAACGTCTATGCCGATCTCGGCCAGGTCTTCGCGCAGACCTGCATCATCGAGCCCAGGCTCTGCGCCGCGGTGCTCGGCCAGCTCATCAAGGGCCTCGGCGCCGACCACGTGGTGTGGGGCACCGACGCCGTGTGGTCGGGCGCGCCGCAATGGCAGATCGAGGCGCTGCGCCGCATCGAGATCCCGGAGGACATGCAGCGCCAGTTCGGCTTCGCGCCGCTGGGCGACGCCACCGGACCCGTCAAGGCGGGCATCCTCGGCGAGAACGGCGCGCGCATCTATCCGGTGCGGCGGCGCGGCGCCGCGCTCGACTGGTCGAACGACCGCTTCGCCGCGCTCAAGCGCGACTACGACGCCGCCGGCCCGCAGCCGACCCGCCTCGCCTATGGCTGGGCGCGGCCCGACGAGGCGGCGCCGGGCTGATACCGCGCGGCGGTCTGGCCGCCGCGGCGGGCGACGCCCGTCAGTTGATCGCGCGGTTCTTGCGCAGCCGCGGGGCGGCAAAGTCGATGAAGGCGCGCACGCGGGCGCTCGCCCGCCGCCCGGCCGGGTGGACGAGGCTGATCGGGATCGCCGGCTGCTCGTAGTCGGCGAGCACGATCGCGAGGCGGCCCGCGCGCAGGTCGTCGGCGACCATGTAGGAGAGCACGCGCGCGAGGCCGCGCCCGGCGCGCGCCGCGGCGATCGCGACCTCCGCGGTGTTGGCGAAGAGCTGGCTCGGCGGGTCGATGGTGACGCTGCGCCTGCCCTGCGCGAAGGTCCAGGTCCGCTGTGCCGCCACCGGCGCGAAGCCGATCGTGCGGTGGGCCCGGATCGCGGCGGGCTCGCGCGGCGTGCCGTGCGCCGCGAGATAGGCGGGCGAGGCGACGACGATGCGCCGCACCGCGCCGACGCGCACCGCGCTCAGCGACGAATCCTGGAGGTGCGCGATGCGCACCGCGACGTCGAGACCTTCCTCGATCAGGTCGACGATCCGGTCGGTGAGGAAGATGCGTGCGTTGACCTGCGGGAACTGCGCCAGGAAGTCGAGCAGCACCGGGGTCACGATCATCCGCCCGAACATCACCGACGCGGTGATCGCGAGGTTGCCGCGCGGCTCGCCATGCGCGCCGGCGGCCGCGGCATCGGCCTCCTCGATCTCGGCGAGGATGCGCTTGCTGTCGGCGAGATAGCGCCGCCCCGCCTCGCTCAGCCGCACGACCCGCGTCGAGCGCTCGAACAGCCGCGTGCCGATGCGCGCCTCGAGCGCGGCGACCGCGCGCGTCGCCGCCGGCGGCGACAGCGCGAGGCGCCGCGCGGCCGCGGCGAACCCCCCGGCCTCGGCCACCGCCACGAACACCCGCATCGCCGCGATCCGGTCCATGGGATTATTTCAACGCCTGAAAGAGTGCCTTGTCGAGAGCGGTCATTCACGACGGCCTGCGGAACGGCCAGATTGACCGTCATGACGACCCCCATGCCCCCCGCCGACAGTCCCGCGCCGCCGCCGCCGGCGGCCGCGTCCCCCTTCCACCCCGGCGAGCAGGCGGTGCAGGCCCGCGCCGGCGTGCGCGAGCGCGCCGAGCGGCTGGGCCAACGCATGATCCGCGACGCGATGCCCGACCAGCACCGCGACTTCTACCGCCAGCTGCCGATGCTCGTCGCCGGCAGCGTCGACGGCGAAGGCCGGCCCTGGGCCTCGCTGCTGGTCGGCCGGCCCGGCTTCGCCGGCTCGCCCGATCCGCGCACGCTGATCGTCGGCGCGCGGCCGGCGGCGGACGATCCGCTCGCGGCCGGCCTCGCGGTCGGCGCGCCGGTCGGCCTTCTCGGCATCCAGCTCGAGACGCGCCGGCGCAACCGCGTCAACGGCACCGTCGCCGGCGTGGGCCCGCTCGGCTTCACGCTGCGCGTCGACCAGAGCTTCGGCAACTGCCCGCAATACATCCAGGTGCGCGTGCCCGAGTTCCGCCGCGATCCGCGCCAGCACGTGCCGGGGCCGGCGCTGCGCGCGGACGCGCTGTCGGCGGAGGCGGCGGCGCTGGTCGCGCGCGCCGACACGTTCTTCATCGCGACGACCGCGGGCGGCGCCGATGCCGCGACCGGGGTCGACGTCTCGCATCGCGGCGGCCGGCCGGGCTTCGTCGCCGTGTCGCGCGAGGGCGGCCGCACGGTGCTGACCTTCCCGGACTTCGCCGGCAACGCGCAGTTCAACACGCTCGGCAACGTCGCGGCGACCGGCCGCGCCGGGCTGCTGTTCGTCGACTTCGCGGGCGGCGCGACGCTGCAGGTGACCGGCGCCGCGGCGATCGTCTGGGAGGGGCCGGCGCTCGCCGCCTTCGCCGGCGCCGAGCGCCTGGTGCGGGTGGAGGTCGAGGCGGCGCTGTGGCGCGCCGACGCCGTGCCGCTGCGCTGGTCGGCGCCGGAATTCGCGCCGCAGCTCGCCGCGACGGGAACGTGGCCGGAGGCCGGCGCTCAGGTCAGCCCGGCGATCCGGAACGCCGCGATGTAGCGTTCGCGCAGTTCCGGGTCGGTGAAGGGCTGGACCTTCTCGACATAGTGCATCGACAGGCCGGGCTGGATCGCCTTCACCCTGGCGAGCGCCGCGCGCGCCTCCTCGAGGTTGCCGAGCATGGCGTGGCAGATCGCGGCCGAGCGGAGCGCCGACGGATTGTCGGGCGACTCGCGGGTGGCCTTGCGCGCCCAGGCGAGCCCCTCGGCGTAGTTCTTGTCGATGAATTCCGAGGTCGAGCGGATCGCGGAGAAATACGTCATCAGCGGGTCGCGCGGGCTGATCCGCATCGCCTCCTCGATCGCGCGCCGTCCGGCGTCGGAGCGGCCGGCGTGGTTGCTCGCGATCGCCAGCGCCATGTGCGCCATCGCCGCGCTGGGGTTGAGGCGGATCGCCGCCTCCATCTCGGCGATCGCGTCGGCGGTTTCGCGCGCCAGCAGGCGGCAATAGCCGGCCGCGAGATGCGACCACGCGTCCTCGGGGTCGAGGGCGGCCGCGCGTGCGGCGGATTCGTTCGCCTTGGCGAGCGCCGGCGCGGTGTCGACCTCCCAGCCCATGTGGACGCGCATGGCGAGCACGAGCGCGCGCAGGCTGTGCGCGAAGGCGTAGTCGGGATCGTAGGTGAGGGCGACGTCGAGCAGCTTCTCCGCGATCGCCATGTCGCGGCCGTTGAAGCGCCAGACGTGCGGCAGCGCCCGCATCGCGTAGTCCCAGGCGCGCAGCTCGGTGGTCGGCGTCGCGCGCGCGCGCAGCGATTCGGCCTGGTAGAGCTGCGGCTCGATCGCCGAGACGACGGCGCGCGCGATCTCGTCCTGGATCGCGAAGATGTCGGTGAGCTCGCGGTCGAACTTCTCGCTCCACAGATGCTTGTCGGCGGTCGCGTCGATGAGCTGCGCGGTGATCCG